>DASSTJ010000183.1:0-74443 GCA_035707965.1 Actinomycetales bacterium | reverse complement strand
TGCAGGTCGACGCCGATGAGCTTCCAGACCTCGCGGACGACCGCCTCGCCGAGCTCGCCGTCGTCGCCCACCAGGACGTACGCCAGACCCTTGGCGCCGCGCTGCTTCGCCCAGTCCTGCCAGGCGTCGAGCTGCTTGCGCGGCTGGCTCGCCCCGCCGGGCATCACGACCGCCCCGACGTAGGGCGCCTGGAAGACCCGGAACGTCGTGTCGGCGAAGAACGCCGTGCACTCCGTGAGCTCGACACCGAAGCGCAGGTCGGGCTTGTCCGTGCCGTACCGCGCCATCGCCTCGGCGTAGGTCATGCGGGGCAGCGGCAGCGGCAGCTCATGACCGACGAGACGCCACAGCGCCTGCGCCACGGCCTCGCCCACCTCGATCACGTCGTCCTGCTCGACGAAGCTCATCTCGATGTCGAGCTGCGTGAACTCCGGCTGGCGGTCGGCGCGGAAGTCTTCGTCGCGGTAGCACCGGGCGATCTGGAAGTACCGCTCCATGCCCGCGACCATGAGCAGCTGCTTGAACAGCTGCGGGCTCTGTGGCAGGGCGTACCAGCTGCCGGGCTGCAGCCGGGCCGGCACGAGGAAGTCACGCGCCCCCTCGGGCGTCGACCGCGTGAGCGTCGGCGTCTCGATCTCGACGAAGTCGCGGGCGTACAGCACCTCGCGCGCGGCTCGGCTGACGTCGCTGCGCAGGCGGATGGCGGCGCCGGGGCCCGGGCGGCGCAGGTCGAGGTAGCGGTAGTGCAGCCGCACCTCCTCACCGACCTCCACGCGTTCGTCGATCTGGAACGGCAGCGGCGCCGACGGGTTGAGCACCGTCACGTCGCTTGCGATCACCTCGATGTCGCCGGTGGGCAGCTCCGGGTGCTCGTTGCCCTGGGGACGCGTCGACACCCCACCAGTCACCGCAAGGCAGTACTCGTTGCGCAGCTCGTGGGCGACGGCCTCGTCACGGACGACCACCTGGACGACGCCCGAGGCGTCCCGCAGGTCGAGGAACGTCACGCCGCCGTGATCGCGCCGCCGGGCGACCCAGCCCGTGAGCGTGACGGTGGAACCTGCATCGGTGGCGCGCAGGGTGCCGGCCTCGTGCGTGCGGAGCACAACGATCCTCTTTCAGAGTGCGGATGACCCGTCGATCCTACGGGCAGGCACCAGCCTCGCCGGACGGTCGACGCTAGGTGACGAACCGGGCCCGCGTGGCGGCACGTGGGTGACTCGCGGCAGCAAGAACGCCTCATCCGGTCCTGAGGTGGGACACTGCTGGCCGTGGAGCTGACGATCCCGGCCGGCTGCGCGGTGACCCTCGTGGTGGACGGCGCCACGTTCCGGCTGCGCACGTTGGCGGAGGCGCGGCTCGTCTCGGACGACGAGGACGACGCGGACGCCGTCTGGTCCGTGCCGGTCATGGTGGCGGGCGAGGCGCTGGGCCTGGGCGAGGGCCGCGCACGTTTCGCGACCTACCTCGGTCTCGTGCACGTGCCCGCACGGCTCGTTGCCGCGGACGACGGCCTGGTGCTCGAGGGCCTCGGCACGCCGCAGACGACACAACGTCGCATGGCGGTGCGTCAGCCCATCGAGCTCCCGCTGCTCCTACGCGTGCCCCTCAACCCGCCCGCGCCACCGCTGCGCGGCCTCGACGACGACGAGGACGACGACGAGCACGACCACGACGGTCCCGGCTGGGACCCGGACGACGTGGGCGACGTCGTGCCTGCCACGGTGGGGCCGGTCGTCACGGTCACCGGCAGCACGCTCAACGTGTCAGCCGGCGGCATCATGGCGCGGCTGGACCGGCACTGCCCCGAGCTGCTGCCCCGGCACCGCGGCATCATCGCCGAGCTGACCCTGCCCGACGGTGAGGTCGTCGAGGCGGAGATGGCCGTCGTCGAGCTCCACCACTCGACGCTGCGAGGTCCGTTCACCGCGATCAGTCCCCGCGGCCGGGAACGGCTGACCCGCGTGATCTTCGCCTACGAGCGCGAGGCGCTGGCCGAGCGCCGGCGCCGTCAGGAGATGTCCGACCGCGTGGGCGGGCTGCCGACCGAGCGCCGCGGCTTCGGCGGCCTCTGACCCGAACGGCACCGTCGTTCGAAGGGGTGCGCTCACCACCGCCCCCCCAGACGGCTCTTCCGTACGAAGGTGCGGTCGGGCGACGCGTCGGTCAGTCGGTGGGGACGACGATCTGCGGGCGCAGGTCGTCCGCCGGGGGCAGCCACGCAGCGGCGTCAGCAGGCACCTGCTCGCCCGTGCGGATGTCACGCACGGCAGCGACGCCGTCGCTGGAGGCCTCCGCCGGGAACCAGACGTACGGGATGCCGCGCCGCTCCGCGTAGCGGATCTGCTTGCCGTACTTCTGCGGCGCCGGCGCCACCTCGGCGGCGACTCCGCGGCTGCGCAGCGCGGCGGCGCACTGCCGCGAGCTGGCCCGAGAGTCCTCGTCGACCAGCACGACGAGGACGCAGGTCGGCGTGCTGCGCGAGGCGGTGAGCCCACGGCTGAACAGGGGCGCGAGGGTGCGCGTCACGCCGAAGGAGATGCCGACCCCCGGGTAGGTCGTCCTGCCGTCGCTGGCGAGCGCGTCGTACCGGCCACCGGAGCAGACCGACCCGAGGTGCTCGAAGCCGGCCATCTGGGTCTCGTACACCGTGCCCGTGTAGTAGTCGAGGCCGCGGGCGATGCGCAGGTCGGCGACCACCTCGAGACCGTTGCGCGGCACGTCCCGCACGCCGTCGAGCAGCAGGGCCACCTCGTGCAGCCCTTCGTCGAGCTCGTCGCCGGTGACCCCTAGCGCCCGCACCTGGTCGACGACGGATGCGTCACCACCGGTGATCGACGCCAGCTTCAGGCACGCGTCTGCCTGCTGCTCGGTCAGCCCCGCGTCGTCCAGCAGGACCGCGCGCACGGCGCCGGGGCCGATCTTGTCGAGCTTGTCGACCGCCCGCAGGACGGGCGCGACGTCGTCCACCCCGAGCCCGCGGTAGAACCCCTGCACGAGCTTGCGGTTGTTGACCTGCATCCGCAGGGCCGGCAACGGCAACGCGGCGAACGCCTCCGCCATGACCTCGACCATCTCGACGTCGTAGTGGAACGCCAGCGTGTCTGCGCCCACCACGTCGATGTCGGCCTGGCGGAACTCCCGGTACCGACCCTCCTGGGGCCGCTCACCGCGCCAGACCTTCTGGATCTGGTAGCGACGGAAGGGGAAGTCGAGCTTGCCGGCGTTCTCGAGCACGTACCGGGCGAACGGCACCGTGAGGTCGTAGTGCAGGCCGAGCTGCTTGACCGCGTCGTCGGGCTCGGAGTCCTCGGCGTGCAGCCGGCGCAGCACGTACACCTCCTTGTCGATCTCGCCCTTGCTCAGGAGCGTCTGCATCGGCTCCGCGGCGCGCGTCTCGATGCCGGCGAACCCGTGCAGCTCGAAGGTGTGTCGCAGCGTCTCGACGACCTGCTGCTCCACGGCACGCTGGGCGGGGAGCCACTCGGGGAAGCCGGACAGGGGTGCGGGGCGCGACATGTGGCCTCTCTCGACGACGGGCGGGACGGGCGCCGGGAGCGAGCTCCAGGCACCAGGGGTGGGACGAGTCTGGACGACGGCCGGGCGCTGCCGGCTCACGTCGAGGACGTACCGGCGGGATGCAGCTCGCGAAGGAACGGGTTGGTGGCCCGCTCGTGAGCCATCGTCGTGCTCGGGCCGTGCCCAGGCAGCACCCACGTCTCGTCCGGGAGCGGCAGCACGCGCTCCCGCAGCGACCTCAGCATCGCGGCGTGGTCACCACCAGCGAGGTCGGTGCGACCGATGCTGCCGGCGAACAGCACGTCGCCGGTGAGGACCGTGGCCGAGACGTCGGCCGGCGCGCCGTTCGGCACCTGGTCGAACGCGAACATCACGGAACCCTCGGTGTGGCCGGGCGCGTGCACGACCCCCAGCTCGAGCCCGGCGATGCTCAGCGACGCACCATCGCCGAACGTCACGACGTCGTCCGGCTCAGCCCATCGGCCGCTGCTGCCGAACTGCTGCTCGAGCGAGGCGAGGAGCGCGGGCGCGAGCTCGCTCAGCGGGTCGCGCAGCCGGTAGCGGTCGTCCTCGTGCACGTGGGCCGCCACTCCGTGCGCACCGCACACAGGTGTGACGGAGTACGTGTGGTCGAGGTGGCCGTGCGTGAGCAGCACCGCGGCCGGACGCAGACGGTGGGCCGAGAGCGTCTCGGAGAGCTGCGGAAGGACGCCGATCCCCGGGTCGACGACGAGGCACTCCTCGCCCGGACCCGTGGCCACGACGTAGCAGTTCGTCCCGAAGACTGCGCTCGGGAACCCGGTCACCAGCACCAGCCGAGCGTACAAGGCCCCTCGCCTAGACTGGTCCGCTGTCCCGCTGTCACAGCCGCGCCGACGGCCAGGAGTGGTGGTCCGAGACCGGTCGCGCCGCCGGCAGTGACCTACGCTTCGCCGAGAGCCGCCGTGAGCCACCCAGGAGGAGCTGCGTGCCGATCGATCGCGACCGTGAGCGCGCGAAGCGGCGCTACGCCCGTCGGCAGAAGGCCGAGGCGGCGCACGCCGCGTCCCGGCGGCGCCACCAGCAGATCCTGGGCGCCGTCATCGCCGTCCTGGTCGTGGCCGCCGGTGTCTTCGGCATCACCCGGCTGGCGGACGACAGCTCGTCGCAGGTCGAGGTGACCACGACCCCGTCACCGACCACCGGCGCCACGAGCAGCGCGACCGCCCCGTCCAGCGGCGCGAGCGTGGCCGGCTGCACCACCGCGCCACCGCCGCCGTCCTCGCCGCAGACCTTCTCGTCGCCCCCGCCGACGTCGGTGGCACAGGGCAAGGTGTGGCACGCCGTGCTCGCCACGAACTGCGGCGACATCGAGCTGGAGCTGTTCGGCGACAAGGCGCCCCAGACGGTCTCCTCGTTCGTCTTCCTCGCCCGCAAGGGCTTCTACGACGACACGCCGTGCCACCGCCTCACCACCGGTGGGTCCTTGCAGGTCCTGCAGTGCGGTGACCCGACCGGCACCGGCACCGGCGGTCCGGGCTACCACTACGGCGTAGAGAACGTGCCTGCGGACGGCGCCTACCCGGCCGGCACGCTCGCCATGGCACGAGCGCAGTCGACCGACTCGAACGGCAGCCAGTTCTTCATCACCTACGGTGACAGCACGCTGCCCACCGACGGTGGTGGCTACACGGTCTTCGGCAAGGTCACGAAGGGACTCGACATCCTCACCAACATCGCGCACGGTGGCACCGCGAACGGAAGCAGCGACGGCGCCCCCGCCCAGCCCATCAGCATCGAGACCATCACGGTGACCCCCCGATGAACGACGAGACCCCCGCCCCGGCCGAGGCCAGCACCGAAGCCGAGGAAGCGCCAGCCCCGCGGCCCGCGCCGCGCCCTGGTCCCCCGCCGGGGCCACGACCCGGCCCGGTGCCGAGCCCGGCCGTGGTGGCGGCTCGCCCCACGCCGGCGGCCCGCCCGGCCACGTCCGGGCAGACGACCAGCAGCACGGACGCCGCGTCGTTCGGTCGCGTCGACGACGAGGGCACCGTGTGGGTGCGGACGGCGGACGGCGAACGCCCCGTCGGCTCGTTCCCCGGTGCGAGCGCCGAGGAGGCGCTGGCGTACTTCGTGCGCAAGTACGACGAGGTAGTCGCTCAGGTCGACCTGTTCGCGCAGCGTCTTGCCACCGCCGACATCACGGCCGCGGAGGCCGAGTCCGGGGTGACCCGGCTGAGAGCGGCCGTCGCCGAGCTCAACGCCGTCGGCGACCTGGCCGCTCTGAGCGCCCGCGTGGAGGCTCTCGCGCCGGTCGCGGCCGAGCGCAAGAAGCAGGCGGACCGGGAACGCGCTCGCGCGCGCGAGGAGTCGCGCGCTCGTCGCGAGGCCCTCGTCGAGAAGGCGGAGCAGCTCGCCTCGATCCCGCCGGAGAAGACGCAGTGGCGCTCCGACGGGCAGGCCATGAAAGAGCTCTTCGAGACCTGGCGCGCCGAGCAGAAGGGCGAAGGCAAGCTCGACCGACGCAGCGAGGACGAGCTGTGGAAGAGGTTCAGCCACGCCCGCACCGCCTTCGACCGCAAGCGTCGGCAGCACTTCGCCCAGCTGGACGAGACGCAAGGCGAGGCGAAGTCCGCCAAGGAGAAGCTGGTCAAGGAGGCCGAGTCCCTGCAGGGCTCCACCGACTGGGGCCCGACCGCCCAGGCCTACAAGCGCCTGATGGACCGCTGGCGGACGGCCGGGCGGGCCAGCCGCAAGGACGACGACGCCCTGTGGCAGCGGTTCCGTGCGGCCCAGGACACCTTCTTCGCTGCGCGCCACGCCGCTCAGGCGGAGCAGGACTCCGAGTTCGCCGCCAACCTCGAGGTGAAGCTGGCGCTCCTCGCCGAGGCCGAGGCCCTGCTGCCCGTGCGTGACCTCGCTGCCGCCAAGGCCGCCCTGCGCGACATCCAGGACCGCTGGGAGAGCGCGGGCAAGGTGCCCCGGGCCGATCTCGACCGGGTGGAGCGGCGGATGCGTACGGTCGAGCAGGCCCTGCGCGACGCCGACGACCAGCGGTGGCGCAGCTCGAACCCGGAAGCGCGAGCCCGGGCGCAGAGCGCGGTCGACCAACTGGAAGCCGGCATCGCCGACCTCGAGGCCGACCTCGCCAAGGCCCGGGACCAAGGCAAGGCGAAGCGGGTGGCCGAGGCGGAGGCCTCACTGGCGGCGCGTCGCGAGTGGCTGGAGCAGGCGCGGAAGGCGCTGACGGACTTCGGCGGCTGATCCTCCCCGATCTCGGGGCTCGCGGCAGCGACAGACGGCGATCCGCAGGGTCAGCCGACGCAGGCGACCCGGTTGCGGCCGGAGTTCTTCGCCGCGTAGAGGCGTCGGTCCGCCGTGCCGAGCAGCTGGAGCCGCTCCTTGCCGTCGACCGGGCCTGTCGCCGTTCCGATGCTGACGGTCACGGGGAGGCCATGGGTGGCGCCCCGCCAGTCGATCGCCTGCACGTCCGCTCGGAGCGCGTCGAGGAGACGAGCGGCCTCGACCTGGTCGGCGCCGGGCAGCACGAGCAGGAACTCCTCGCCCCCCATGCGTGCGGCGACGGCGTGCGAGTCCACCGGCGCGTACCGATCGAGGACGGCCGCCACGCGGCGCAGCACCTCGTCACCCACCTCGTGGGAGCACGTGTCGTTGACCTGCTTGAAGTGGTCGAGGTCGATGAACGCGAGCGACAGCGGCTGGTCGAGCTCGAGTGAGGACTCGATCAAGCCACCGAGGTGCTCGTCGACGTAGCGCCGGTTGCGCAGCTGGGTCAGGGCGTCCCGGTACGAGAGCCGGCGGAACCGCTCGCTCTGGCGACGTGCCTCGGACGCCTCGAAGATCGCGTGCAGCATGCGGGCTCGGGCGTCCCGCTCGGCAGCGTGCTGAGCGAGCAGCCGTTCGTGGAAGAGCTTGAACTGCTCGAACGCCTCGTCGAACCGCCCCTCGGCGGCGCTCAGCTCGGCGCGCTCACGCATCGCCTTGACCCCGACGGACCCGAGGGCGTGCCGGCGGGTGACCTCGTCGCACCGGTTCAAGGCCTCGCGGGCAGCCGCCAGATCACCACGCTCGCGGCGCACGCCGGCCAGCGTCAGCAACGACTCCGCCTGGTCCACCGGGACGGCGGCGGCGAGGTCGACCGTCGAGAACAGGCGTTCCGCGTCGTCGAGCCGGCCGATCGCGACGTAGGTCAACGCCACCGTGTCCAAGGCGTGCAGCGGCAGCGGCCGGCCGTGCGAGCGGGCGATCGCCTGCATGCGCTCGCACAGCCCGGCCGCCTCCGAGAACCTCTCGGCTTCGTAGAACGTGTACGCGAGGTTGTTGAGCACGAGGAACCGCAGCCTCGCGTCATCGGCCAGCTCAGCCAGGCGAAGGGCCTCCCAGTACCGGTCGATCGCGGCGTCCGGCGTGCCGCTCACGGCCAGGGCGTCGGCCAGGCCAAGAAGGTGGTCGCTCCGGACAGCAGCCGGCTGGTCGTCAGGCAGCAGGTCGACCGAGGCGACGGCGTGCTCCAGCGCGGATGTCACCTCGCCAGCACGGCGCAGCAAGACCGCGAGCACGTACTCGCTGCGGGCCTGCAGGTAGCTCTCCTGCCGCTCCGCTGCCCACTCCCGGATCTCGCGCATGGTGCGAGCGCCCTGCTCGACCCGACCCGCCGCGGTGTCGGCGGTGGCGAGGACCAGCTGCATGCGGCGCAGGAGCACGGGGTCGACGTCGTCGGGCACCTCGTCCAGCCAGCGGCGTACGACGGCATCGAGCTCGCTGTCCTGGTCCCGGGAGCGCAGCTCCAGCTGCTGCACCCAGGCCACGTCCCGCGTGCTCGCCACTGATGCCGCCCTCGGTCGTCGGCGACCCGGTGGGCCACCTGGTGCGCTGACACCTCCCCATCGGCCGATCCACCCCGGAGTTGAACCGCCAACTCCGGTTCGCGGCACACGTGGCGCTCAGGACGATGACGCCGCTGCCGCCTTGCCGCCGGTGAGCCGGTAGACGTCGAAGACCCCGTCGATCTTGCGCACCGCGGCCAGCACGTGGCCCAGGTGCGTCGGGTCGCCCATCTCGAAGGTGAACTTCGACAACGCCACCCGGTCCCGGGTGGTCTGCACGCTCGCCGACAGGATGTTCACGTGTGCGTCGGAGAGCACCCGCGTGACGTCGGACAGCAGTCGTGACCGGTCGAGCGCCTCCACCTGGATCTGCACCAGGAACACCGTCGCGGCGGACGGCGCCCACTCGACCTCGACGATGCGATCTGGCTGAGCTCGGAGACCCTCGACGTTGGAGCAGTCCGCCCGGTGGACCGAAACCCCGCTGCCACGGGTGACGAAGCCGATGATCGGGTCGCCCGGGACGGGGGTGCAGCACCGGGCCAGCTTGACCCACAGGTCGTCGACGCCCTTGACGACGACCCCGGGGTCACCGCTGCGAGGCCGTCGCGCCGGCCTGGTGGGCATGGTGGCCTCGGCCAGGTCCTCGCTGGCGCCCTCCTCGCCGCCGAGGGAGGCCACCAGCCGCGCCACGATGCTCTGAGCCGACACGTGGCTCTCGCCGACGGCGGCGTACAGCCCTTCGATGTCCGGGTAGCGCAGCTCGTTCGCGATGCCGAGCAGCGCCTCGTGCGACATCAGCCGCTGGATCGGCAGGTGCTGCTTGCGCATCACCCGGGCGATCTCGTCCTTGCCCTTCTCGATCGCCTCTTCGCGCCGCTCCTTGCTGAACCACTGCCGGATCTTGTTGCGGGCGCGAGGGCTCTTGACGAACGTGAGCCAGTCGCGGCTCGGCCCGGCGTTCGGGGCCTTGGACGTCAGGACCTCGACGACGTCGCCGTTCTCGAGCGTGCTCTCCAGCGGTACGAGCCGACCGTTGACGCGTCCACCGATGCAGTGGTGCCCGACCTCGGTGTGCACCGCGTAGGCGAAGTCCACCGGCGTGGAACCAGCAGGAAGAGCCTGGACGTCGCCCTGCGGGGTGAAGACGTACACCTCGCGGGCGTTGATCTCGAACCGCAGGGAGTCGAGGAACTCCCCCGGGTCTGCCGTCTCGCGCTGCCAGTCGAGCAGCTGGCGCAGCCACGCCATGTCGTTGATCGGGCCGGTCTCACCGTCCTTCGGCGACGACGCGGCCGGGTCCTCCTTGTACTTCCAGTGCGCCGCGACACCGAACTCGGCGCGGCGGTGCATGTCGAAGCTGCGGATCTGGATCTCGACGGGCTTGCCACCGGGACCGATCACCGTGGTGTGCAGGGACTGGTACATGTTGAACTTGGGCATCGCGATGTAGTCCTTGAACCGGCCGGGCACCGGGTTCCATCGCGCGTGCAGGGCACCGAGCGCGGCGTAGCAGTCCCGGACCGAGTCGACGAGCACCCGCACCCCGACGAGGTCGTAGATGTCCTCGAAGTCGCGGCCCCGCACGATCATCTTCTGGTAGATGGAGTAGTAGTGCTTGGGCCGGCCGGTCACGGTCGCCTTGATCTTGGCCGTGCGAAGGTCCTCGGTGACCTGCGCGCGCACCGTGGCCAGGTACTCCTCGCGCGCCGGCGCACGCTCCGAGACCAGACGGACGATCTCGTCGTAGACCCGCGGGTACAGCGTGGCGAACGACAGGTCCTCCAGCTCCCACTTGATGGTGTTCATGCCCAGGCGGTGGGCCAGCGGCGCGTAGATCTCCAGCGTCTCGCGCGCCTTGCGCTGAGCGGAGGCCACGGACACGTAGCGCCAGGTGCGCGCGTTGTGCAGCCGGTCGGCGAGCTTGATCACCAGCACCCGGATGTCGCGGGCCATCGCGACGACCATCTTGCGCACCGTCTCGGCCTGAGCGGCGTCACCGTAGCTGACCTTGTCGAGCTTGGTGACCCCGTCGACGAGCATGGCTACCTCGTCGCCGAAGTCGGCCCTCAGGGCGTCGAGCGTGTACGACGTGTCCTCGACCGTGTCGTGGAGGAGCGCGGCGGCGATCGTCACCTCGGTCATGCCGAGCTCGGCCAGGATCGCCGCCACCGCGAGCGGGTGGGTGATGTAGGCGTCGCCGCTCTTGCGCTGCTGCCCCTCGTGGGCGCGCTCGGCCACCTCGAACGCCCGCTCGATCATCGACGCGTCGAACTTGGGGTGCGTGGCACGGATCGTGCGGAGCAGGGGCTCGAGCACCGGGTTGCTCGACGACCGCTGACCGCCGCCGAGTCGCGCCAGGCGCGCCCGCATGCGGCTCGACGTGGGGATGGGGCCCGTGAACGAGCCCTCCTGGGCGGGAGCAGCGTGCGGTGCGCTGCGTGCTACGTCGGCCACGCCGCTCACCGCCTCCGCTCGTGTCTACCTCGCTGGACCGGTCGTTGCCGCGGCCCACCTCGACGACCACCGACGGTGACAACGTCGAAGACCGCTCCGGGCTTCCAGTCTACGGATGCCCGCGTCGGCCCGCGTCAGACCAGCAGGAGGCTGTGGACGACGCGCCCGTCCAGCTGGCTGCGTCCGTCGAGGAAGCCGAGCTCCAGCACCGCGGCGAACTCGGCGACGTGTCCCCCAGCACGCTCGACCAGGGCGCACGCCGCCTTGGCCGTCCCACCCGTCGCCAGGACGTCGTCCAGGACGACGACCCGCTGACCGGGCGCGAACGCGTCGGCGTGCACCTCGATCTGCGCCGACCCGTACTCCAGGTCGTAGGCAGCATCGAGCACGTCCGCGGGCAGCTTGCCGGCCTTGCGGACCGGTACGAAACCCACCCCGAGCTCGACGGCGAGCGGCGCCGCGAACACGAAGCCGCGTGCCTCGATGCCGACGACCGCGTCCACCTCGCCGCGGTACCGGTCGGTGAGGGCCCGGACGACGGCACGGAAGGCCGGCCCGTCGCTCAGCAGCGGGGTGATGTCCTTGAACAGCACCCCCGGCTCCGGGTAGTTCGGCACGTCTCGGACGTGTCGCTCGATGAGCTGCCCGACCTCGACGTCGTCCAGGTGACTGCTCACCGCTTCTTGCCCTTGGGGCGTGACCCCTTCTTGCGGCTCGGCTGCGACCGCTGGCCCGCCGCTCCTGGGCGGGGGCTGCGCGCCGGCCGCCCCGCGCTCCCGTTGGCACGCGCTCGGCCCGTCGCCTCCGGCTCGCCCGACGACGCCGGCGACTCGGCCGAGGCCGGGTCGTCCTCGATCGTGGCGGCAGCCGTCGGCCGGTCCAGGACCGCCGTGGCGGCGCGTCCGCGGGCGCCACGCGCCGGACGGGGTGCCGGACCCGCCGACGGGTTCTCGCGGCGCGACAGCACGCGCTTGCGCAGGGCGATCATCTCGGGCTCGCGCTCCCGCAGGTCTGCCAGGAGCGGTGGCGCGATGAACACCGAGGAGTACGTGCCGGTCGCGATGCCGACGAACAGCGCCAGCGACAGGTCCTTCAGCGTGCCAGCCCCGAGCAGGAAGGCACCGATGAACAGGATCGAGCCCACGGGCAGCAGCGCGACGACGGACGTGTTGATCGACCTCACGAGCGTCTGGTTCACGGCGAGGTTCGCCGCCTCCGAGTACGTGCGCTTGGTCTGCGCGGTGATGCCGTGCGTGTTCTCCCGGATCTTGTCGAACACGACGACGGTGTCGTAGAGCGAGTAGCCGAGGATCGTCAAGAAGCCGATGACCGACGCGGGTGTGACCTCGAAGCCGACCAAGGCGTAGATGCCGACGGTGATCACGAGGTCGTGCAGCAGGGCCGCGACGGCCGACACGGCCGACTTCCAGTTGCGGAAGTAACCGGCGATCACGATGCCGACCAGCACGAGGAAGACGATCAGACCCGTCAGCGCCTTCTTCGACACCGACTTGCCCCACGACGGGCCGACGAAGGATGCCGTGACGTTGTCGGCCTTGACGCCGTAGGCGACCGCCAGCTTCTCCTTGACCTGCTCGGTCTGCGTGTCGCTCAGCCGGTCGGTCTGGACCCGGACGGAGTCCGAGCCGACCCGCGCGACCTTGGGTGTGGCCTCCGGGACCACGGAGGTGACAGCACGCGAGCCGGGCAGGTCTGCCGTGGTGTGGGTGCCGGTCACGCGGAACTCGGACCCGCCCGTGAACTCCAGACCGAGGGTGAGACCACGGAACCCGAGAGCGAGCACGGAGATCAGCAGGACGACGGCCGACGCGGTGTACCAGATCTTCTGCCGACGGACGATCTCGACCGACGTCTCACCCGTGTACAGCCGGTTGCCGAAGGCGGCGAAGCGACTCATCAGCTCTCCTTCGAGGTCGAGGTCGCGGCCGCAGCGGCAGCACGCCGCGAGGCGATGGTGCCGCCGCCCAGGTTCGCCTTCACTCCGAGCACGGGTTTGATGCCCGCTCCGAGCCGTTCGGGATCGAGGCCGGAGAACCGGTGGCCCTCACCGAAGAACGTGGTGGACGCCAGACGCGTCAGTGTCGGGTGGGTGAACAGGAAGACCACCACGACGTCGATGATGGTCGTCAGGCCGAGGGTGTACGCGAAGCCGCGGACCCCGCCGGCCGCGAGGATGTACAGCACCACAGCGGCGAGGAAGTTGATGCTGTCGGCCGCGAGGATGGTGCGCTTCGCGCGCTTCCAGCCCGTCTCCACGGCGGCTCGCAGGGTGCGCCCGTCGCGGACCTCGTCGCGCACGCGTTCGAAGTACACGATGAACGAGTCAGCGGTGATGCCGATCGACACGATGACACCGGTGACGCCGGCGAGGCTGAGCCGGAAGCCCTGCACCTGACCGAGCAGGACGATCGCGCCGTAGGTGAGGATCGCCGCCACGCCCAGGGACGCCACGGTGACCATGCCCAGCGCGCGGTACTGGACGAACGAGTAGATGACGACGAGCGCCAGGCCGATCAGGCCGGCGAGCAGACCACGCTGGAGCTGCTCGGCGCCGAGCAACGGGCTGATCTGCTCCTCGGTCTGCACGTGGAAGGAGATCGGCAGCGCCCCGTACTTCAGCTGGTTCGCCAGGGCCTGAGCGCTCTGCTGCGTGAAGTTGCCCGTGATCTCGGCCCGGCCGTCGGCGATGACCGACTCGGCGCGCGGAGCCGACAGGACCAGGCCGTCGAGCACGATGCCGAACTGGTTGCGCGGCTGCGGGAGGCTCACGAGGCGAGTCGTGACGTCGCGGAAAGCCTTCGTGCCGGTGCCGTCGAACGTCAGGTTGATGGCCCACTCGGTCGAGGTGCCGCCGCCCGGCAGGGCCTGCAGCCCGGCAGTGGAGTCCTTGATGTCGGCCCCCGAGACCTCCACGGGCCCGAGGATGTACTTCACGGACCCGTCGTCCGAGCACGTCACCAGCGGCTTGTTGGGGTCGTCGGTGCCACCCTGCAGCGCCGTGGTGTCGGTGCAGTCGAGCTGCGCGAACTTCTGCTGCAGCTCGGGGGTCACCCAGGCCGGGTCGCTGCCGTTGCTCGGCGTGCCCGAGGGTGTCGCGCCCGAGGTCGGCGTCGACGAGCCGGTGGGCGACGTCGTCGGGGTGGTCGTCGACCCCTTGACCAGCGCCTGGGGAAGCCCTCGCTGCGACGAGCTGGTGGTGGACGACGGGTTGGCCGTCGCGGAGGCGCCGGTCGTGGGCGTCGCGCCCGACGTCGCCGCGCCGGACGGCGTGGAGCCGCCCGTGGGGGCCGTCGACGGCACCGCAGCAGGCGTGGCCGCAGCCTCCTCGAGCACGGCCCGGAAGCGCAGCTGCGACGACTGCTTGATCAGGTCACGCTGTCGCTGCGTCATCGTGCCGGGGACCGCGACGACGACGTTCTGGCCACCCTCGGTGGTGACCTCGGCCTCGCCGACGCCGCTGCCGTCGATGCGGGCGCGGATGATGTCGACCGCCTGCGCCAAGGTCTGCGACGTGACCTTCTGGCCCCCCTCGATGACGGGCGTGAGCACGATCTGCGTGCCGCCCTCGAGGTCGAGGCCGAGCTGGGGCGTCCAGTGCTTGCCCGTGCCGAGCTGCACGCCGGCGCCGATGATCGCGTAGATCACGACGACCAGGGCGACCAGCCCCAGCAGGGGCCTGGTGACGTGCGACCGCGTCGTCGAACGCTTGGAACCGGTACGTGCCACGTCAGGAGCTCACTTCTCGTCGGTCGGTGGGCGGGACTTGTCCAGGTCCACACCCGTGTCGTCGGTGGGGTCGACCCCGTCACCGACGTCCGCCTCGTCGAGCTCGTCGTCGTCCAGCTCGCCGTCGAGGTCGTCGCCCAGCACCGGCGTGTCGAGCACCCGGCCGATGGCGCGGCGGTCCCACGTCATCGTCTGCCCGGGCGACGTCTCGAGCACGACCACGTCGTCGTCGATCTCCACGATCGTGCCGTGGAGGCCGGCGGTGGTCACGACGTCCTGCCCCACCTGGAGGCTCGACTGCATCTGGCTGAACGCGCGTTGCCGCTTGCGCTGGGAGTTGAACATCAGCACGACGAACAGCACCAGCAGGATCGGCAGTAGCAGGCCTTCCACGCGTGCGCTCCCCTTCGTCCGGCGTCCGCCGGTCTGGTGCCAGATGATGCCCGCGGCGCGGGCGGCAGTCAGCACAGCCGAGTCGTCACCGCGAGAGGCCGGCGCAGCTGCGAGCACCGTTCGCGCGTGCGGCGGCCGGCGACGTGCGCCACCGACCTCGGCTCGCGCGACGACGGGCCACCGAGCGAGTGTAGGTGCTCCACCCCCCAGGACCAAAGCACCCGTTCGGCGTCACCCGAACCGGCCACCCCCCGCGGTGCGGGGCTCACCCTCCGACAGGTCGGTCTGCGACTCGTCGTCAGCACCGGACGAGGTCGCGGTCAGCAGGTCCAGCTGCCCCCCGGTGCCGGCACCGGCCGGCGGGGTCAGACCGACGTGCGCCCAGGCCGCAGGCGTCCCGGCCCGGCCGCGCGGCGTCCGTACCAGCAGTCCCTCGCGCACCAGGAACGGCTCGACCACGGTCTCGACGGTCTCGGTCTCCTCCCCGACCGCCACCGCGAGCGTGGCGAGCCCCACCGGGCCCCCGGCGAAGCGACGGCAGAGGGCCTCGAGCACGGCTCGGTCGAGCCGGTCGAGCCCCCGCTCGTCGACGTCGTAGAGGCGGAGCGCCTCGTGTGCCGCGTGCTGGTCGATCGTGCCGCCCCCGTGCACCTGCGCCCAGTCGCGCACCCGCCGCAGCAGCCGGTTCGCGATGCGCGGCGTGCCACGCGAGCGGCCGGCGATCTCCTTGGCGGCGTCGTCGTCGAGGTCGATGGCCAGCAGACCCGCCGACCGGCGCAGCAGCTGCTCCAGCTCGGGCGTGCTGTAGAAGTCCAGGTGCCCCGTGAAGCCGAATCGATCCCGCAGCGGCGCCGGCAGCAGGCCCGACCGGGTGGTCGCCCCGACGAGCGTGAACCGGGGCAGCTCGAGGGGGATGGCGGTCGCGCCGGGGCCCTTGCCGACGACGACGTCGACGCGGAAGTCCTCCATGGCCAGGTAGAGCATCTCCTCCGCCGGACGCGACATCCGGTGGATCTCGTCGAGGAAGAGCACCTCGCCCTCGGTCAGCGACGACAGGATCGCGGCGAGGTCGCCGGCGTGCTGGATGGCCGGGCCGCTGGTGACCCGTACCGGGGCCTTCATCTCCGCGCCGACGATCAGCGCGAGGGTCGTCTTGCCCAGTCCCGGCGGGCCGGACAGGAGGATGTGGTCAGGCGCGGTCTGCCGACGCGAGGCCGCCGTCAGCACCAGCTCGAGCTGGTCGCGCACCCGCTGCTGGCCGACGAGCTCGGCGAGCCGCGTGGGGCGGAGCGCGCTCTCGGCCGCCCGCTCGTCGAGGTCGGCCTCTGTCGTCACGACCCGTGCCGTCGCGTCGTAGGAGCCGTCGTCCGTCACGTCGCTCACGTCCGTCCCAACCGCTGCAGGGCCGCCCGCAGGATCGCGGGCACGTCGACCGGCTGCCCGGGCTGCGGCCCCACCTTGTCGAGGGCGTCGTCGGCCGCCTTGGCCGCCCAGCCCAGGCCGACCAGGGCCTGCTGCACCTGCGCTCGCCAGGCGTCGTCGGGCTCCACGGCCTCGGACGCCGTCGTACCGGCGGTCGTCGGTGCCCCCAGCTTGCCCTTGAGCTCCAGGGCCAGCCGTTGAGCGCCCTTGAGCCCCACCCCGGGTACCTTGCGCAGCGCCGTCAGGTCGTCGGTGGCTACCGCACGCCGCAAGGACTCCGGGTCGTGCACCGCCAGCATGCTCAGCGCGAGGCGCGGGCCGATGCCGGACACCGTCTGCACGGTCTCGAAGGTCGCCCGCTCGACGTCGTCCGCGAAGCCGAACAGCGTCAGGGAGTCCTCACGCACGACGAGCGTCGTCGACAGGTGCGCCTTCCGCCCCACGGCCAACGTGGCCAACGTGCGCGGCGTCGCGTGCACCAGGATCCCGACGCCGCCCACCTCGACGACCGCCGCGTCGAGTCGCACGGTGGTGACCGTGCCATGCAACGACGCGATCATCGGACCGCTCCCGCCTTCGCCCGCGACGCCACGGCCTCGCGCTGCGCACAGACCGCTGCCTCGAGCCGGGACGTCGCTCCCCCGCGCCACACGTGGCAGATGGCGAGGGCGAGCGCGTCGCTCGCGTCGGCGGGCTTCGGCGCCGTCTCGAGCCGCAGCAGCCGCGTCACCATCAGCGCGACCTGGGCCTTGTCGGCTCTACCGCTGCCGCTGACGGCCGCCTTGACCTCGCTGGGCGTGTGCAGCGCCACGGGCAGGCCGCGCCGGGCGGCGACAAGCATGGCGACCGCCGAAGCCTGGGCGGTGCCCATGACGGTGCGGACGTTGTGCTGGCTGAAGACCCGCTCGACAGCGACCGCATCGGGCTGCGCCTGATCGAGCCACCGCTCGAGCTCGTGCTCGATCGTCACCAGCCGCTGGGCGACCGGCATGGTCGACGGCGTGCGCACCACCCCGACGTCCACGAGCCGCAGCGGTCGGCCCGGGACACCGTCGACGACACCGACGCCGCACCTCGTCAGACCGGGGTCGACGCCGAGCACCCGCACCCTGTCACCTTCCGTCACCGTCACGCACGGCGGGCAGAGCCCGCGTCCGAACACCTGTTCGGGACGACCGTACACAGCGCACCGCCGTCCCCGGGTCAGGCACGCCGGGGCGGCC
Organism: Actinomycetales bacterium; assembly: GCA_035707965.1. GTDB lineage: Bacteria > Actinomycetota > Actinomycetes > Actinomycetales > Angustibacteraceae > DASSTJ01. Next base: position 56,856 of record DASSTJ010000183.1, on the reverse strand, counting down.
GGCTGCCACCACGGTGCCAGCGTTCAGGCGTCGACGAGCTCCATGACCTCGTCGCTGACGTCGTAGTTGGCGTAGACGTTCTGGACGTCGTCGCTGTCCTCGAGCGCGTCGATGAGTCGGAAGATCTTCTTGGCGCCCTCGGCGTCGAGCTCGATCTGCGTGCTGGGCACGAACTGCGCCTCGGCCGAGTCGTAGTCGATGCCTGCCCCCTGCAGGGCAGTGCGCACGGCGACCAGGTCGCTGGGGTCGCTCACGACCTCCCACGTGTCGCCGTTGTCGTTGACCTCCTCGGCGCCGGCGTCGAGCACGGCCGTCAGGACGTCGTCCTCGCTGAGCTCGCGGCCGTCCTGGGTCTTGTCGAGCAGCACGACACCCTTGCGCGTGAAGAGGTAGGACACGCTGCCGGGATCGGCGAGGCTGCCACCGGCCCGGGTCAGCGCCGTCCGGACCTCCATGGCGGCACGGTTCTTGTTGTCGGTGAGGCACTCGACCAGGAACGCCACGCCACCCGGGCCGTAGCCCTCGTACATGATCGTCTGCCAGTCGGCCCCGCCGGCCTCCGCGCCGGACCCCCGCTTGACGGCGCGGTCGATGTTGTCGTTCGGGACCGATGTCTTCTTCGCCTTCTGGATGGCGTCGTAGAGCGTGGGGTTGCCGGCGGGGTCGCCACCGCCGGTGCGCGCCGCGACCTCGATGTTCTTGATCAGCTTCGCGAAGAGCTTGCCCCGCTTGGCGTCGATCACGGCCTTCTTGTGCTTCGTGGTCGCCCACTTGGAGTGGCCGCTCATGAACGCTCCCTCACCATCGACACGAAGAGCTCGTGCACGCGCGCGTCGTCGGTCACCTCAGGGTGGAAGGACGTCGCCAGCTTCGAGCCCTGACGAACCGCGACGATCCTACCGTCGGCCTCGCCGCCCTCGACCCGCGCGAGAACCTCGACGTCGGGGCCGGCGTCCTCGACCCACGGCGCTCGGATGAACACGGCGTGCATGGGTCCGCCCTCGACGCCGCGGACGTCGACCTCGCCCTCGAACGAGTGCACCTGCCGACCGAAGGCGTTGCGTCGCACCGTGATGTCGAGGCCACCGAAGGTCTGCTGGTCGGGCTGGCCGTCGAGCACCCGCTCGGCCAGCAGGATCATCCCGGCACACGAGCCGTACGCCGGCAACCCGTCGTGCAGGGCCTTCACGAGCGGCTCGCGCACCCCGAAGCTGCGCGAGAGCTTGTCGATCGTCGTGGACTCGCCACCGGGGAAGATGATGCCGTCCAGGCCGTCCAGCTCCTCCGGCCGGCGCACCGGACGGGCGTGCGCACCGCACGCCGCGAGGGCCACCAGGTGCTCACGCACGTCGCCCTGCAGGGCGAGCACACCGATCAGGGGGGTCGAGGATCCGCTCACGAGACTCCAGCGTACGGCGACGCTGAACCCGGCCAGGCCGCTGGCCTGCCGGTCGCGCTAGGCGTTCGGGTTCTGCCCCGACCCACCAGCGCCCTTCGACCAGGCGGGCAGCTGCTGCAGCGTCCAGCGGTTGCCGTCGGGGTCCGCGAAGCGCACGAACCGCCCCCACGGCTGGTCGTCCACGTCGCTCACGTCCACTCCGCGACCCGCCAGCTCGGCGTGCGCCGCGTCGGCGTCGGCGATGACGACCTGCAGGTTGTCCAGCGAACCGGGCACCATGCCGGTGAGGCCCTTGCCGATCGCGATCGAGCAGGCCGACCCCGGTGGTGTCAGCTGCACGAAGCGGATCTCGTCGCTCACCGTCTGGTCGTGGTCGGCGACGAAACCGACCTGGTCGACGTAGAAGGTCTTCGCCCGGTCGACGTCGGTCACGGGCACCAGCACCAGCTCGAGCTTCATGTCCATGGTCGGGACGCTAGCCCCCAGCACCGACAACGGAGGGTGGTCGAGAGCCACGTCAGCCGATGTGCTGTTCCTGTGACGGTCGTTACTCTGACGTCATAGAGGGAACACCGGATACATTCGGGGCATGAGCACTCCTGAGACCCTGCGAGAGCGCGCTCGCGCGCTCGACGAGGCCGACCCGCTCGCCCACGTTCGCGACCGTTTCGAGCTTCCGGACGGGGTCATCTACCTCGACGGCAACTCGCTCGGTGCCCTGCCGCGCTGCGTGCCGGACGACGTGCAGCGCGCCGTGCGCGAGCAGTGGGGACGCGACCTCATCGCGTCGTGGAACGAGCACGGCTGGTGGGGTGCCCAGGAGCGGGTCGGCGAGGCCGTCGCCCGTCTGGTCGGGGCGGCTCCCGGTCAGGTGCTGGTCAGCGACTCGACGTCCGTCAACCTCTTCAAGTGCTACGTCGCGGCCGCTCGCCTGCGGCCGGGCCGACACCTCGTCGTCAGCGACCCCGGCGTCTTCCCCACCGACCAGTACGTGCTCGAGGGCGCGGCACGGCTCATGGGGCTCGAGATCGTGCACGCGCGGCCACCGGAGGTGCCGGCGGTGCTGGCCGAGCGCGGGGACGACGTCGCGCTGGTGTCCTTGTCGCACGTCGACTACCGCTCCGGCGACCTCTGGGACATGGCCGGCGTCACGTCGTCCGCACACGACGCCGGCGCCCTGGTGCTGTGGGACCTCTGCCACTCGGCCGGCGCCGTCGACGTGCGTCTCGACGAGTGCGAGGTCGACCTGGCCGTGGGCTGCGGCTACAAGTACCTCAACGGTGGGCCGGGCGCCCCCGCGTTCATCTACGTCGCGGCCCGCCACCTCGACGCCTTCGACCAGCCGCTGACCGGCTGGCACGGCCACGCTCGCCCGTTCGCCATGGAGGGGAGCTTCGAGGCCGTCGCGGGCATCGGCAAGGCGCGGGTCGGCACTCCCCCGCTGCTCTCGGTGCTGGCGCTGGAGTCCGCGCTGACCGCGTACGACGGGCTCACCATGCAGCAGGTGCGCGACCGCTCGCTGTCGCTGACGGGCTTCTTCCTCGAGTGCCTGGACGCCCTCTGCCCGGACGTCGAGGTGGTCACGCCGCGCGAGGAGGCCCGACGCGGTTCGCAGGTGGCCGTCCGGCACGAGCAGGCCTACGGCGTCGTGCAGGCGCTCATCGCCCGCGGGGTCGTCGGTGACTTCCGGGTGCCGGACGTCGTCCGCCTCGGGTTCGCACCCCTCTACCTCACGCACGCCGACGTGCTGGCGAGCGCCGAGCAGCTGCGCCAGGTGCTGGACGCCGAGGAGTACGTGGACGAGCGCTACGCCACCCGCGCCACGGTCACGTGACTCGAAGGCGCTCCCGCGCTCGGCAGGTCACGCGACCAACGGTGCCGGCCACCTGGACCCACGAAGCTGAACGGCGCCGAACCACGTCCGCGCCAAGGAGCTCGAGCGGGCGCATGACCCGGAGAGCCGACGTCAAGGAGCTTGCGACAGTCGGCCGGAGGGTTCGGCGCCGGTTCGGGCGGCAACGAGCTACGAACCAGGGTTCGGCGCCCGTTCAGCGGAGCCTCACCAGCCGCGCTCGGCCAGGCGGTGCGGCTGCGGGATCTCGTCGACGCTGATCCCCACCATCGCCTCGCCCAGGCCGCGGGAGACCTTGGCGATGACGTCGGGGTCGTCGTAGAACGTGGTCGCCTTGACGATGGCCTCGGCGCGCTGTGCCGGGTTGCCCGACTTGAAGATGCCCGAGCCGACGAAGACGCCCTCGGCGCCCAGCTGCATCATCATCGCCGCGTCGGCCGGGGTGGCGATGCCGCCGGCGGTGAAGAGGACGACGGGCAGCTTGCCGGCCTCGGCGACCTCCTTCACGAGGTCGTAGGGCGCCTGCAGCTCCTTGGCGGCGACGTACAGCTCGTCCTCGCTCATGGACTGCAGACGACGGATCTGTGCGCGGATCTGCCGCATGTGGGTGGTGGCGTTGGAGACGTCGCCGGTGCCGGCCTCGCCCTTGGAACGGATCATGGCCGCCCCCTCGGTGATGCGGCGCAGGGCCTCGCCGAGGTTGGTGGCGCCGCAGACGAAGGGCACCGTGAACTGCCACTTGTCGATGTGGTTCGCGTAGTCGGCGGGCGTGAGCACCTCGGACTCGTCGATGTAGTCGACCCCGAGGGACTGCAGCACCTGGGCCTCGACGAAGTGGCCGATCCGGGCCTTGGCCATGACGGGGATCGAGACGGTGCTGATGATGCCGTCGATCATGTCCGGGTCGCTCATGCGCGACACGCCGCCCTGCGCGCGGATGTCGGCCGGAACGCGCTCGAGCGCCATGACCGCGACAGCGCCGGCGTCCTCGGCGATCTTCGCCTGCTCGGGGGTGACGACGTCCATGATCACGCCGCCCTTGAGCATCTCGGCCATGCCGCGCTTGACACGGGCGGTTCCGGTGGACGGGGCGTTCTGCTCAGGGCTGGACACGACGGGCCTCTCAGGTGACGACGACAGGTGGTGCGCGCCTGCGCACCCCCTCCATCGTACGGTCCGGCGACGGCCTCGGAGAACCACGTACGTGCCAGCCCGGGGACGTCCAGGCTGACACCCTGACGGGCCGCACGGCGACCCCGAGGGCCACGCTGGCCCGACGGCCTCAGGTCGCTCGTGCGGGCGGCCGCTGCGCGAGCGCCGCGGGAGGGTCGTCGTCCATCTCGAAGGTCTGCGGCAGGGGCGCACGCCCGGCGAGCCGCGCCCAGCGCACGATGCGCTTGCCGCGCACCCGGGCCGCGTCGGTGACGGCGTCGTTGTGGAAACGGCGGGCCAGCTGCACCCGGTGGCAGACCGCGGCGAGCCGGTCGACGAGACGCCGTCCCACCTCGTGCGCCTGCAACGTCGTCACCACGTCGTCGTCGAGGGCTGCCTGCAGCGCCCGGGACAGGTCGCTCTCGGACTGCTCGCGCCCGTCGGCCGGCTCGCCGTCGACGTCGGCCTCGCCGGCCGCGAGCGCCTCGGCGGCGGCCCCCGCCACCAGCAGCCCGGATGCCGGGTCGAGCGCACCGGAGGTCGCCAGCTCGAGCGCTGCCTCTGCACGCCGGACCAGCTGCGCGTCGAGCGCGCTGCGGGCACCCTCCACCCGGTGGTGCAGCCGGTCGAGGCGGCTCGCCGAGAACGACAGGTACCAGGCGACGACGGCGACCAGCAGCACCACGAGCAACCAGGTGTGCAGCTCCACGCCCCCAACCTACGGCGAGCGCGACGTGCCGCGTCACCGTGACGCAATTGCACCACCAGGTCGTGGCTATCGCCCCTTCCTGCCCGATGCGGCGGCGGCGAGGCTGGCCGGGACCCCCTGTGAAGCAACCTTTGAAGGGAGCCCCACCATGAAGGCGCTCGTCTACCACGGCCCCGGCCAGAAGGCCTGGGAAGAGGTGCCGGACCCGGTCCTCCAGCAGCCCACCGACGTGATCGTGCGCGTCGACACCACCACGATCTGCGGCACGGACCTGCACATCCTCAAGGGGGACGTGCCTGCGGTGACCGAAGGACGCATCCTCGGTCACGAAGGCGTCGGCACGATCACCGAGGTCGGCTCGGCCGTCTCGACGCTCGCGGTCGGTGACCGCGTCATCATCTCCTGCGTCAGCGCCTGCGGCGCCTGCTCGTACTGCCACCAGGGCCTGTACGCGCACTGTCTCGCCGACGAGGGCGCCAGCGGCATCGGCTGGATCTTCGGCCACCTCGTCGACGGCACGCAGGCCGAGCTCGTCCGGGTGCCTTTCGCCGACAACTCCCTGTACAAGGTGCCGGCGGGCGTCAGCGACGAGGCCGCCCTGATGCTCTCCGACATCCTGCCGACGGGCTTCGAGATCGGCGTGCGCTACGGACGGGTGAAGCCTGGCGACGTCGTGGCGGTCGTCGGCGCCGGCCCGGTGGGTCTGGCGGCGATGATGACCGCGTCGTTGTACGGACCAGCCCGGGTGATCGCCCTCGACCTGGACGACAACCGGCTCAAGCAGGCCCGTGAGTTCGGGGCGAGCGACACCGTCAACAGCGGCGACGCCGACTGGCGTGAGCAGGTCATGGCGCTCACCGACGGGCTGGGCGTGGACGTGGCCATCGAGGCCGTCGGCATCCCCGCGACCTTCGCGGCCTGCATCGCGATCGTGCGTCCTGGTGGCTCGGTCGCGAACGTCGGCGTGCACGGCAGGTCCGTCGACCTGCCGCTGCAGGACCTGTGGATCATGGACATCCACATCAGCACGGGGCTGGTCAGCACGTCCACGACCCCCATGCTGCTCAAGCTCGTCGCCCAGCACCGGCTGGCGGCCGAGCGGTTCGTCACTCACCGCTTCACGTTCGACCAGGTGCTCGACGCGTACGACACGTTCGGCCGGGCAGCCGACACCGGCGCCCTCAAGGTCGCGATCAGTCGCTGAGCCGTGGGCCAACGGCGGAACTTGGTCAACCTTGTGTACGCGTAGAGCGCTCGAGACGTACACAAGGGTGACCAAGTTCCGCCCGGGTGGTGCGCGTTCAGGGGTGGTCCGGACGACGCCACCGGCCGAAGAGCCCGGTGTGCGGGTCCTCCGCGACGGCCTTCGCCCCGGCGGTCACCGTCTCGTACACCGCGAGCACCTCGTCAGCGACCACGGACCAGTCGTAGCGGCGGACCGCCGCCTGCGCCAGGTCACGCAGGCGCGCCCTCCGAGCCGGGTCGCCGAGGAGCGCGAGCGCCTCGGTCGCCAGCGCCCCCGCGTCACCGACCGGGAAGAGGACGCCGAGCTCGCCTCCGTCCAGCACGCGTCCGAACGCGTCGAGGTCGCTCGCGAGCACGGGCGCCCCCGCGCTCATCGCCTCGACGAGCACGATGCCGAAGCTCTCGCCGCCGGTGTGGGGAGCGACGTACACGTCGACCGATCGCAGCAGGGACGCCTTCTCCTGGTCCGACACCATGCCGAGGAACTCGCACGCCGCCAGGGACCGTTCGTCCAGCAGCTCGCGCGCGTCGTCGGCGTCCCCTCGACCGGCCACGAGGAACCGCGCGCCCGGGACCGCGTCGAGCACCGCGGGGATCGCCCGGGCCAGCACCGGTAGGCCCTTGCGCGGCTCGTCCAGCCGACCGACGAACGCCACGGTCGGTTGCTCGGGCGTGCCCTGCCACCGCTGCACGACGGCGGCGCACGCGAAGCGGTCGACGTAGACCCCGTTCGGGATGACGACGGCGTCCCCACCGAGATGGGTGGTGACCGTGCGCCGGGCGTCCTCGCTGACCGCGATGCGGGCGCTGATCTTCTCCAGGCTGGGCCGCAGCAGCGGGTACGCCGCCTGCATCGCCCGTGAGCGCAGCGTCGACGTGTGGAACGTGCCGACGATCGGGCCCTCGGCGGCCCACAGGGCGAGCAGCGACAGGCTCGGGGACACCGGTTCGTGGATGTGCAGCACGTCGAAGGCGCCGTCGGCGAGCCAGCGGCGCACCCGCCCCGCGGAGACGGGCCCGAAGTTGACCCGCGCCACGGAGCCGTTGTAGGGCACGGGAACTGCGCGCCCAGCGGGCACGACGTACGGCGGCACCGGGGTGTCGTCGTCGGCGGGAGCCAGCACGCTCACGTGGTGCCCGTGGTCGATCAGGTGCTCGGCGAGGTCGCGCACGTGGAACTGCACGCCGCCGGGGACGTCGAACGAGTACGGGCACACGATGCCGATCCTCACGACCCGTCTCCCCTCACGACGCACCTGGAGGGCACGCGCGGCTCGAGGTCGGCGACGAAGACGCGATGCAGCATGTGCCAGTCCTGCGGCCACTGCCGGATGGCGGCGGACAGCGCGTCGACGCACCGCTGGGTGAGGTCGCGCACCGCCTGCTGCCGCTCGGCGCTGCCTGAGGCGGCAGGCACCGGGACCTCCTCGTGCCAGCGCACGACGATGCCCCAGCCCGGCCCAGGGCCAGCGCGCCGCTCGTAGCGGATGCTCACCGGGAACAGCGCGGCTCCGGTGCTCAGGGCGAGCGCGGCCGGCCCCACCGCGACGCGGGCCGGCTCGCCGAGCAGCTCGACCTCCACCCCACCGTTCGTGAGGTCCCGGTCGGCCAGCAGCGGCACGAAGCCGCCGTCGCGCAGGGTGCGCGTGAGCGCGCGGAAGACGTCGGTCCCGCCGGTCAGCGGCAGGATCGTCATGCCGAGGCGACGCCGGAAACCGAGGAACTGCTCGTAGAGCTCCTCCGGTCGCAGGCGCTCGGCCACCGTCGTGACCGGTGCGAGGTTCAACGTCGACCAGGCGCCGGCGTGGTCCCAGTTACCGAGGTGACCGAGGAACATCACGACCGCCCTGCCCTCGGCGAGCGCCTGGCGAACCGGCGCGTCCCCCTCCACGCGGACGCTGGCCGTGATCCGGTCGGGGTCCCAGTCGGCGAGGCGGAACGTGTCGCACCAGTAGCGCAGGTACGAGCGCATGCCGTCCCGGGACAGGTGGCGCAGCCCGCCGGCGTCGAGCTCCGGGCGGGCGCGCGCGAGGTTGCGCTGGAGCTGCATCACGCCGTGCCCCTGACGCCACCACGCCACGTCAGCGATCACGTCGAACAGGCGGTAGGCCACGGCCTCGGGCAGAAGGCGCACGAGCCTCCAGCCCGTGCGGTAGGCAAGAAGGGTCGCCCGCTCCACCAGCCGGGCCGAGCCGCCGCTGGGACTCACCGCGCCCGGCTCACGAGGCGGCCAGCGCCTGGCGACGCACCGTCAGCATGCGCTGGACCACCGTCACCAGGCTCGCCACGGCCAGCAGGCCCAGGACGACGGTGAGGACGACGACCGGCAGGCCCAGGCCGACGAACCCGGTCGTGACCAGCACGGCGACGAGCCGGTCGGCGCGCTCGGCGATGCCCACGTTGGCGGTCATGCCGAGGCCCTCGGCGCGGGCCTTGGCGTAGGACACGACCGAGCCGAGGATGAGGCACGCCAGCGCCAGGCAGGCGGTCAGCCGGTCGTCGCCCCCGCCGGTGAACCACAGCACGAGACCGCCGAAGACCGCGGCGTCACCCACGCGGTCGAGGGTCGAGTCGAGGTACGCGCCCCACTTGCTCGACGCCCCGGAGCGCCGGGCCATGATGCCGTCGATCGTGTCGGAGAAGACGAATGCCGTGATGACGAGCGTGCCGGCGAGCAGGTGGCCCGTCGGGTACAGCGCGAGCGCTCCCGCCGCCACGCCGAGCGTGCCCACGAGGGTCACGACGTCGGCGCCGATGCCCAGACGCAGCAGAACCACCGCCACGGGGGTGAAGAGGCGGGTGAAGAAGGCGCGCGCGAAGCGGTTGAGCATCCTGTTCCTGTCGTCGTCCCCGGGCCAGACGGCCCACATGAGCAGCCCGCTGATGGTAGCGAGCGCCCTGCTCGGCCCCGGACCGTCCGACCCTTGTGCGATCGCGGTCGGGGTACGAAGGTGGGCGTGCGGCTCGATCGCGCGCCGGCCCGGCGGCAAGTCGCAGGAGCGGGAGGGACCGACATGTCGCAGAGCACCGCCAGCCGCCCCGTCGCCGCCGGCAGAGGACCGGGCGGCCCGCCCGACGACCCCGCGCTCGTGCGGACGCTCGTGCTGGTCGGGCACACCGGGTCGGGCAAGACCACGCTCGTCGAGACGCTGCTCGCGGCGGCGGGAGCGATCACCCGACCAGGGACCGTCGACGAGGGCACGACAGTCACGGACCACGACGAGGCCGCCCGGCGCCAGCACCGGTCGGTCTCGTTGGCTGTGGCGTCGTTCCAGCACGACGGGCTCACCGTCAACCTGGTCGACACGCCCGGGCACCCGGACTACGTCGGCGAGCTGCGCGCGGGGCTGCGCGCCGCCGATGCCGCGCTCTTCGTCGTCTCGGCCACCGACGGCCTCGACGGGGCGACCGCACTGGTCTGGGAGGAGTGCGCGTCCCTGGGGCTGCCCCGGGCGGTCGTCGTCACGAAGCTCGACCAGCCGCGCGCCGACTTCGACGAGTCCGTCGCCGTGTGCCAGCGCGTGTTCGGTGAAGGGGTCGTGCCCGTCTACCTGCCCCTGCTCGGGGACGACGACACCGTCGCCGGGCTCATCGGGCTGCTCTCCCAGCAGGTGATCGACTACTCCTCCGGCACCCGCGAGGTGCGACAGGCCGACGCCGAGCACCTCGAGCTCATCGAGGGACGAAGGGCCGAGCTGATCGAGGCGGTGATCCAGGAGTCCGAGGACGACACGCTGATGGACCGGTACCTGGCCGGCGACGACATCGACGAGACGGGACTCATCGCGGACCTCGAGCGCGCCGTCGCCCGAGGATCCTTCTACCCGGTGCTGCCCATCGCCTCGGCCGGTGGTGTCGGCACCCAGGAGCTGCTGCGGCTGCTGACGAAGGCCTTCCCCTCGCCGCTCGAGCGTCCCATGCCCGCCGTGACCACGCCGGACGGCGCACCGTGCGACGTGCCGACGTGCGACCCTGACGGTCCGCTCCTCGCCCAGGTCGTCAAGACGACGTCCGACCCCTACGTCGGCCGCATCAGCCTGGTTCGCGTCTTCTCGGGCACGCTCCGACCCGACACCGTCGTCCACGTGTCCGGTCACGGGGACCGCTTCCAGCGCCAGGCTCGCGAAGGCCATGAGGACCACGACGTCGACGAGCGGGTCGGTGCCCTCAGCAGCCCCCTGGGGGCGACGCTGCGGCCGATCGAGCAGTGCTCGGCCGGCAACGTGTGCGTCGTCGCGAAGCTGACGCGGGCCGAGACCGGCGACACCCTGTCCGACCCCGAGCGCCCGCGGCTCATCGAGCCGTGGGTGCTTCCCGAGCCGCTGCTCCCCGTCGCGATCCACCCGCACTCGCCGTCGGACGAGGACAAGCTGGCCGAGTCCCTGGCCCGGCTGACGCTCGAGGACAGCACGATCCGCGTGGAGCACGACCAGCAGACCGGGCAGCTGCTGCTGTGGGCCATGGGGGAGGCGCACGTGAGCCTCGCCCTCGACCGGCTCTCCGACCGCTACGGCGTCCACGTCGACGCGATCGCCGTGCGCGTGCAGCTGCGCGAGACCGTCACCTCGCGAGCGGAGGGACGCGGCCGACTCGTCAAGCAGAGCGGCGGCCACGGGCAGTACGCCGTCTGCGAGATGACCGTCGAGCCGCTGCCGACCGGCTCCGGCATCGAGTTCGCCGTCGAGGTCGTCGGTGGCGCGGTGCCCAAGCAGTACCTCGGCAGCGTGGAGAAGGGCGTGCGGGCCCGGGCGGAGAAGGGCGTGCTGGCCGGCTACCCCGTCACCGACGTCAAGGTCACGCTGACCGGCGGCAAGGCACACTCCGTGGACTCCAGCGACGCGGCCTTCGCCAGCGCCGGCGGCCTCGCCTTCGAGGAGGCGGTCCGCGCCGCCTCGCCGATCCTGCTCGAACCGGTCCACGAGGTGCTCGTCGTCGCCGATGACGAGTTCGTCGGCGCGGTCATGAGCGACCTGTCCGCTCGCCGTGGTCGCGTGACGGGCACCGAACCCCTCGGCAACGGGCGCAGTCAGGTCCGGGCGGACGTCCCGGCGACGTCCCTGGGCCGCTACGCCGTCGAGCTGCGGTCCATCGCGCACGGCACCGGCACGTTCACCCGCGAGTACGCACGGCACGAGCCGATGCCGGCGCACGTCGCGGACAAGGTGCTCGACGAGATGCGCTCGGCGCCCGCCTGACCCCGGCCCGGGCCGACCGCTCGACCAGGACCTTCGGCTCTGACCGACCGCACCCGATCGGACGACGCTCGGTGGCATGGGCTATGACGTCACGACGGTGGAGCTGCCGGAGCAACCCACGGCGGTCGTCCGAGGCACGGTGCCCACGGAGGGCATCGCCGCGTTCCTCGGCCGCTCCTTCGGCGAGATCATGGCTGTGGTCGGCCCCGCGGGGCTGCAACCGGCCGGCCCGGCGTTCGCCAGGTACACAGCAGGCGGCGCGTCGGGCTGGCAGGTCGAGGCGGGCTTCGTGCTCCCGCGACCCCTGGACGGCGCGCGGGGGAACGTCGAGCCCTGCTCCTTGCCCGGCGGCACGGCCGCGCGCACGCTGCACGTCGGCGACTACGGCGGTGTGGGTTCGGCGTACGAGGCGATCGGGGCCTGGCTGCCGGAGCACGAGCTCGAGGCGTCGGGGCCTCCCTGGGAGTGCTACCTGGACGGACCCGAGGTGGCGCAGCCTCGGACCGAGGTCTACCAGCCCTGTCAGCCAGCCTGACGCTGCGCCGGCCGGCCGGGTTCAGGCGTGGGCCGCCCAGGCGTCGGCGAGCCGGTCGCGCGTGTCCCCCAGCAGCTCGGGCAGCGCCCTCGTGCGGGCCACGATCGGCAGGAAGTTGGAGTCGCCACCCCAGCGCGGGACCACGTGCTGGTGCAGGTGCGCGGCGATGCCCGCGCCGGCCACCGCGCCCTGGTTCATGCCCAGGTTGAAGCCGTGGGGAGCCGACACCGCGGTCAGCACCCGGATCGCGGACTGCGTGAGACGCGCCACCTCCGCGGTCTCGGCGTCGGTGAGTGCGACGTAGTCGGACACGTGCCGGTAGGGGCACACCATGAGGTGCCCGGAGTTGTACGGGTAGAGGTTGAGGACGACGAACGCCACCTCACCCCGGTGCACGATCAGCGACTCGGCGTCGTCCCGCTGCGGCGCCCGGCAGAAGGGGCACTCCCCCGCCGTGTCGTCGGCGGGCTTGCTCTGACCGCCGATGTACGCCATGCGGTGCGGCGTCCAGAGCCGGTTGAAGCCGTCCGGCTCGCCCGCGAGCTCGCTGGACCACTCCAGCAGAGCGTCGGGCACCGCCTCAGACGAGCCGGCGTCCGGCGCCTGCGCCGGCTGGTCGGCCGTCACGGCGTCGCGACGCGCTCGCGGACGGCGGTGACGACCTCGGAGACCGCGTCGTCGACGGGGACGCCGTTGTTCTGGGAGCCGTCGCGGTAGCGGAACGACACCGTGCCCGCATTCATGTCGTCGTCGCCGACGATCACCATGAACGGCACCTTGGCCTTCTGCGCGTTGCGGATCTTCTTGGGGAAGCGGTCGTCGGAGGTGTCGACCTCGACGCGGATGCCCTGAGCGCGCAGCGTCGCCGCGACGTCCTCCAGGTACGCCACGTGCGCGTCCGAGACAGGGATGCCGATGACCTGGACGGGCGCCAGCCAGGCAGGGAACGCGCCCGCGTAGTGCTCGAGCAGCACGCCGAAGAACCGCTCGATGGAGCCGAACAGCGCGCGGTGGATCATGACCGGACGCTGGCGCGACCCGTCGGAGGCGGTGTACTCCAGCTCGAACAGCTCGGGCTCGAAGAAGTCGAGCTGGATGGTCGACATCTGCCAGGTGCGGCCGATGGCGTCGCGCGCCTGGACCGAGATCTTCGGGCCGTAGAACGCCGCGCCACCCGGGTCGGGCACGAGCTCCAGCCCGGACGCCGTCGCCACCTCCTCGAGGGTGCGCGTCGCCTCGTCCCAGGAGGCGTCGTCGCCGACCGACTTCTCCGGGTCGCGGGTCGACAGCTCCAGGTAGAAGTCGTCGAGCCCGTAGTCGCGAAGGAGGTCCAGGACGAAGGTGAGCAGGCTCGCCAGCTCGTCCTTCATCTGCTCGCGCGTGGTGTAGATGTGCGCGTCGTCCTGGGTGAAGCCGCGCGCGCGCGTGAGACCGTGCACGACGCCGGACTTCTCGTAGCGGTACACGGTGCCGAACTCGAACAGCCGCAGTGGCAGGTCGCGGTAGGAGCGCCCGCGGGACCGGTAGACGAGGTTGTGCATCGGGCAGTTCATGGGCTTCAGGTAGTAGTCCTGGCCCTGCTTGGTGACGTTGCCGTCGGCGTCCCGCTCCTCGTCCACGCGCATGGGCGGGTACATGCCCTCCGCGTACCACTCCAGGTGGCGGGAGGTCTCGAACAGGTGCGCCTTGGTGATGTGCGGAGTGTTGACGAAGGAGTAGCCGGCCTCGAGGTGCCGGCGCCGCGAGTAGTCCTCCATCTCCATGCGGATGATGCCGCCCTTGGGGTGGAAGACGGCCAGGCCCGAGCCGATCTCGTCGGGGAACGAGAAGAGGTCGAGCTCGTTGCCGAGCTTGCGGTGGTCGCGACGCTCTGCCTCTGCGAGCCGGTCGAGGTACTGCTTGAGCTCGTCCTTGGTCGGCCAGGCCGTGCCGTAGACACGCTGCAGCTGGGGGTTCTTCTCGCTGCCCCGCCAGTACGCGGCGGCGGTGCGCATGAGCTTGAAGCTGTTGCCGATCAGCTTGGTGGTGGGCAGGTGCGGGCCGCGACAGAGGTCGCGCCACGCCAGGCTGCCGTCGCGACGCACGTTGTCGTAGATGGTCAGCTCGCTGCCACCGACCTCGGCGTCCGCGCCCTCCGCCGCCTCCGCTGCGCCGCCCTTGAGGCCGATCAGCTCGAGCTTGTACGGCTCGTCGGCCAGCTCGACGCGCGCCTCGTCGTCGGCGACGACGCGCCTGCTGAAGGTCTGGCCCTCGTTGACGATCTTCTGCATCACCTTCTCGAGGGACTTCACGTCCTCCGGGGTGAACGGGGTGTCCACGTCGAAGTCGTAGTAGAAGCCGTCGCGCACCGGTGGCCCGATGCCCAGCCGTGCCTTCGGGTTGACCTGCTGCACCGCCTGGGCCAGCACGTGGGCGGTCGAGTGACGAAGGACGGCCAGTCCGTCCGGGGAGTCGACGGTGACCGGCTCGACGACGTCGCCGTCGTCCAGCACGTGGGCCAGGTCCCGCAGCTCGCCACCGACGCGCGCCACCACCACCGCCTGAGGACCCGTCGCCGACAGACCGTCGAGGGAGCCGTCCAGCAGCACCTCGCCCGCTGTCGTGCCGGCCGCCACCGCTCGCTCGTCGCCGGCGACGGACACGGTGATCTGGGCGGACACGAGAGCCTCCTGAGGCGCTGCGGCTGGTCGGTGCGGACGAGTCGCGGGCCCGGTGACCGACCTGGCGCCCGCTCGGCGATGGTATCGAGCGAGCGGGCGGCGGCACGACGCGGTTTGCGTCGCGAGCTGCCAGCGGACGAGACAGGGCCGAGCCGCCACCCGGGGCCGGGCGGGCTCGACCCTGGCGGTCGATCACGAGGGTGGGCGTAACAGGACTCGAACCTGTGACCTCTCGCGTGTGAAGCGAACGCTCTAACCAACTGAGCTATACGCCCGAGGCGCGACCAGCGCGCTGCAGAACTGTACCTGATCCACCGGTCCGGTCTCGACCGCCTCGCGGTTCACCAGGACCGGAGCGTCGCTCGGCACGGGAACGCCCCCGTCGTGACGGAGCGCGGGCTCACCCGGCCCCTGGCACGAACTGCAGCAGCGGGTCCTCCGCGACGTCCGGCAGCCACCCAGGCACGCCCATGACGGCGAAGTACGCCCAGAAGATGCCGAGCACCAGGGCGAGGATCGCCAGACCGACGAGCAGCCGGACGGCGAGGTGCTGGCGCGCGATCCACGATGTCCAGCGGTGCACGTGCCTCTTCGCGAAGTCGAGCAGCTGCTGCGCCTTCTCGAACTCGCTGGCCAGCACCGCGAGGCCGACGAAGATGATGGCCCAGCCAGGCCCAGGGGCCGGCAGCGCGACCACGCCGAGCAGCACGATGGCCACGCCCACCACGCCCACCACGACGCGGTAGAGGCGCCGGGTCGTGGGCTTCGCCTTGATCTTGGCGCGCCAGGCCCACCGGTCCTCGTGCGCGTCGATCAGCGCGTTCGGGTCGTCGTAGCTCACCGGGGCGCCGGGTGCAGGCGGCTCTGCGCTCGCCCGTCGTGCGCCCTCCGGGCGATGGGCGACGTCCGGTGGCGTGTCCATGAAGAAATCGTACGTGGCGCACTGCGGATGTGGCTCCGGCGTCACCCTGACGGCCAGGGCCGGACGACCCGGAGCTGACCCTGGACGTCGTCGACTTTCCATGATGTTCCGGGACAAACAAGGACACGCTTCCGGCCGACTCCCCGGGTAGAGGTTTGAGGCGAGGGATTGACGGGCACATACCTCGTCAAGAGCCACCTCACCCGAGGGCCTGGCGCGGTCGGCACAGGAGGAACGCGGATGCAGCCCCGACCACGGTGCGTCGAGGACGACGTCAGCCTTCGGCTGCTCGTCCCCGGCGCAGAGGGCGTCATGCTGGACGCCACCTTGCGCTACGACCCGGACGACCCCTACGCCGTCAAGGCGACGTTCCGGGCCGGCGAGGCCTCGGTGTCGTGGATGCTGGGTCGCGAGCTGCTCCACCACGGCCTCGTGGACGCCACTGGCGACGGCGACGTACGGGTCTGGCCCGACCTCGACGCGGATGACGAGCCAGCCGTCATGGTGCGGCTCAGCTCACCGGATGGCCAGGCGGTTCTCTGCCTCGAGGCCGACGCGCTGCAGAGCTTCCTGGCCCGCACCTTCACGGTCGTCCCGCTCGGGCAGGAGGGCCACCACCTCGACATCGACGGCTGCCTCGCCCAGCTGCTCAGCGGGCGTCGCGCGTCCTGACCTCAGCCGCGCGGTGGTCGGCGTGCTCCGCGGGGCGTCGTCTCCACGCGACGAGGCCGCTGGTCACGGGTCGAGGTCCGCGGCGGCGTGCCGCCGGAAGAGCTCGGTCAGCTGGCGTCCCACCGGCCCAGGCGTGAGCTCGCGGTCGTCCACCCGGTGCACCGGCTGCACGTCGCGGGTCGACGACGTGAGCATGAGCTCGTCCGCGCGCGCCAGCTCGGTCAGGGCGACGGGGCGCTCGACGACGGCCACGGCGTCCGCCGAGGCCCACTCCAGCAGGAGCTCGCGCGTGATGCCAGCCAGGCAGCCGGAGCTCAGCGGCGGTGTCACCACCTCGTCGCCGATCACGAGCACCACGTTGCTGCCGGTTCCTTCACAGAGCTCGTCACGCGTGTTGGCGAACAGTGCCTCGCTCGCCCCGTGCTCGTGCGCCGCGGCCAGCGCGACCACGTTGTCGGCGTACGACGTGGTCTTCAGCCCCGCGACGGCACTGCGCTCGTTGCGCACCCACGGCACCACGTGAACGGCGGCGCTGGGGTCCGGCCGCGGCACCGGTGACGCCAGCACCAGGAGCGTCGGTACGGCGTTCCCACGGTCGGATCCCAGCGGTCCGGCACCTCCGGTGACGGTGATGCGCAGCCGGCCGTGCGCGAGCGGCTCCCCGCGGCGGCGGGCCTGGTCCTGGAGCACCGCGGCGACGGCGTCCCGCAGGCTCCCGTCGTCCGGTGTGGTGAGGCCGAGCCCACGAGCCGAGGTGGCGAGGCGACGCAGGTGGCGGGTGAGCGCGAAGGGCACGCCGTCGCGCACGACGCACGTCTCGAACACCCCGTCGCCGACGGTCACGCCGTGGTCGTACGCGCGGATGGTCGGCTGCTGCGGGTCGACGAGGCCGTCGCCCACCCACACCGACAGGCTGCTCGCGTCCACCATGGCGGCAGTATCGCAGCGCCGGAGGCTCGTCAGAGGGCGAGAGCCGGTACCCCGTTGGCCAGACCGATCAACCGAGAGGCCTTGAGCTCGGTCTCGCGCCACTCCCCGAGCGGGTCCGACCCCCAGGTGATGCCCGCGCCCGTGCCGAACCGCAGCACGCGCCGTCCGACCGCGTCCTGAGCCGTCCAGAACGTACGGATGCCGACCGCGAGCCGGCACCGGTCGCCGTGCACCCAGCCGATCGCGCCGCAGTAGGGGCCACGGGCCACCGGCTCGAGGTCGGCGATCGCGGCGAGGGCCGTCGACTTCGGCGCCCCGGTCACGGAAGCGGCCGGGAGAACGGCAGCCAGCACGTCGGCCCACCGCGCACGGGCGCGCAGCTCACCGCTGACGCGCGACACCAGGTGCACGAGACCGGGATGCTCCTGCGTGCGCAGCAGGTCGGGGACGCGCACGCTGCCGGGCGCGCACACCACGGACAGGTCGTTGCGAGCAAGGTCCACGATCATGACGTTCTCGTGCACGTCCTTCGGCAGCAGCTGGTCAACCGTCGGCGCGGTGCCCTTGATCGGACCTGTCGTCACCGTGGACCCGTGTCGTTCCAGCAGCAGCTCGGGCGAGGCGCAGACCACCTCCGTTCCTGGGAGGCGCACGAGAGACGCGTACGGCGCCGGGTTGCCGCGGGTCGTGCGGGCGGCGAGCGCGAGGACGTCGGCGCCGTCGTCGAGGGAGTGCTCCAGCACGCGGCAGACGTTCACCTGGTAGACCTCGCCCGCAGCGATCCGCCGACGCACGTCCCGGCACGCCGCCACGTACGCGCCCTCGTCGAGCGAGGTGGACCACTCGCCCGCCAGACCCTGCCAGGGCGCGTGCGCCGCAGGCAGGGGTGCCGGGACGACGTCCGCGAACCGCGCGCACGTGATGCCGCCCTCCGCGTCGACGACGAGCGCCCAGAACGCACCGTCGTCGAGCGCGGACAGCTCGTCGCCGAGCTCGACGAGGCCAGTGGCGAGCAGTCCCGTCGACCCGTCGCCGGTCGAGTCGGCGAACCACGCCAGCGGCTCGCGTGGCGTCACGTCGGCGAGCGGCACGACGCGAACGCTAGTGCACCCGTCCACCGGCGCCGCTGCACCCACGCGCCGGTTGCACCCGCTGGTTCCGTGCACCGGCAGGTGCACCCGGTCGCGACCACCGGGCTCCCCGTGCACTCATCGGCACGCGCGCGTGACGTCGCCCGGGTTGGTGCTCGCACGCGGACGGCGCTCAGACGACCACCTGGCTGCCGGACGCCACCACGGCAGCGACGAGCAGGCCCACCGCGAGCACGTTGAGGGCGAAGGCGTGCCGCACCCGACGGCCGACCAGCACCAGCAGCACGTAGCCGAGCGCGACGATCCCCGCGAGGCTGGCAACGGTCGTCGCCAGTGCCGGCAGCTCGGCCCCCGCGAGCAGCAGGGACGAGCCCACGAGCAGCAACACTCCCGAGACCACGCCGGACCAGCGCGCCCCGAGGCGCTGAGGGAGCCCTCGCACGCCGGTCCGAGCGTCGGCCTCGAGGTCCTTGATGGCGTTCGTGAAGTGGGCGGACGCGCCGAGCAGCCCTGAGGCCACCACCACGGACGCTCGAGGGGTGCTCCCTGCGGGGAGCGCGAGGACCACGAACGACGTCGGCACGAGCGCGAAGGCCACCAGGTACGGCAGCGGGCTCGCCGGCGTCCGCTTCACGCCTGCGTCGTAGGCGAGCCCGCACGCCACTCCGGCGAGCTGCGCGAGCCCGGCCCACCACCCCAGCAGCAACGAGAGCGGCACGGTGAGCACCAGCGCCAGGACCAGCCCGAGCAGCAGTCCCCGGTCGCTCACCTCGCCGCGCACGAGCGGCTTGTCCTGCCGGTCTGCCTCGTGGTCGACGTGCCGGTCCAGGTAGTCGTTGGCCCAGCCGACGCTGAGCTGCCCGGTGAGCACCGCGGCAGCGGCGAGCGGTGCCCGCCAGCCCAGCCCGACGGACAGCGCGAGCGCCACCGTGAACGTCGTGACGGCGAGGGTCGGCCCGGCGTGCGTCGCCTGGACGTACCCGCGCACGCTCACGCGTCGATCATGGCGGCTCGGCGGGCAACCCGACACCTGACGGCGAAGGCCGTCCGCGCCGAGCGCCAGTCGTTCCTGCTCCCGCTGAGGACCTTCGGGCATGGTGCACGAACCAGCGTCGCCGCATGCTGGCCTGGTGATCATGCGTGGTCTGGCTCCGAGCGAAGGAGCGGCCCCCTCGCGCCTGCCGGTGGTCGAGCTCGCCACCCGCTCGGTGGAGGACGTGCTCCACGAGGTCGGCAGCAGCGCCGCGGGTCTCGACGACGACGAGGCCGGCCGGCGCCTCGCGCGGGTCGGGCCGAACGCCCTGCGCAGCCACCAGGCGCGGGCGTGGCCGGTCCTCGCGCGGCAGCTGCGGTCACCGCTCCTGCTCCTGCTCGCGGCGACCGCGCTGGTGTCGTCGTTCCTCGGCGAGCGCGTGGACGCCACCGTGATCGGCACCATCCTCGTCGCCAGCGTCGGCCTGAGCTTCGTCAACGAGTACCGCGCCGAGCGGGCGACCGCCCGGCTCCACGCCCAGGTCACGCACCGGGCGACGGTGCTGCGCGCGGGGCACGTACGCGACGTGGACGTCGTGTCCCTGGTCCCCGGGGACGTCGTCCGCCTGACGCGGGGCGAGGTCATCCCGGCGGACCTGCGGCTGCTCGAGGCGACCGGTCTCCAGTGCGACGAGGGGGTCGTGACCGGCGAGTCCGTCCCGGTGGACAAGGGTACGGAGGCCGTCGGTCCGGGTTGCTCGCTGGCCGACCTGACCTGCTGTGCGCTCATGGGGACCGTCGTCCGCCGCGGGACCGCGGTCGGCGTCGTCGTCGGTACGGCAGCCGACACCGAGTTCGGACGGGTGGCCACCCAGCTCGGCGACCGGCAGCCGGAGACCGAGTTCCAGGTCGGGCTCCGGCGCTTCTCGGGGCTGCTGCTGCGGGTCGCCGTCGCGCTGATGTCCGTCATCGTCGTCGCCAACCTGGTGCTGTCCCGGCGCCTCGTCGACTCACTGCTGTTCGCCCTCGCCATCGCGGTCGGCATCACTCCCCAGCTGCTACCCGCCGTGGTGAGCACCAGCCTCGCGATGGGCTCCCGCCGGCTCGCCCGCCGCAAGGTGCTCGTCAAGCGGCTCGTCTGCATCGAGGACCTCGGCGACCTGGACGTGCTCGTCACGGACAAGACGGGGACGCTGACCGACGGCCGGATCACCCTCACCGCAGCGCTGGATCCAGCCGGGACGCCGGCACCGGCCGTGCTGGCCGTCGGGCGGCTCGCGTGCGCCGTGCCGGTCGCCGGAGTGGCCTCGGACGACCCGCTGGAGGACGCCATGTGGTCCTCGTCGCTGGTGGCCCTCGGTGCTGAGCCCGCACGCCTGGCGCTCGCCCCCTTCGACCACGAGCGACGGCTGTCCTCCGCGCTCGTCACCCAGACCTGCGGGACGCCTCTCCTCGTGGTCAAGGGGGCTCCCGAAGAGGTGCTGGTCCGCTGCGTCGACGTCTCCGACGCCGCACGTGCCACCCTCGACGGGCTGTTCGCGGTCGGTAGCCGCGTGGTCGCGGTCGCGAGCCGTCCGGCGCCGGGGCTGCGGGAGGTGTCGCCCACCGACGAGGTCGGGCTCGGCCTCGTCGGCTTCCTGGTCTTCCTCGACCAGCCCAAACCCAACGCGGCGAGGTCACTGGAACGGTTGCGCGAGCTGGGCGTGACCGTCAAGGTCTGCACCGGAGACAACGCCGTCGTGGCCCGCAAGGTCTGCGACGACCTCGGCCTGCCCGTGACCGGGGTCGTCACGGGCAGCGAGCTCGCCGACCTCGACGAGGCGGGGACGGCCGCGGCGGCACGCACCACCACGGTCTTCGCCCGCGTCAACCCGGAGCAGAAGGCGGCGGTGCTCCGAGCGCTCCGTGAGCAGGGCCGCAGCGTCGGCTTCCTCGGCGACGGCGTCAACGACGCGCTCGCCCTGCACAACGCGGACGTCGGCATCAGCGTGGACACCGCTGTCGACGTCGCGAAGGACGCGGCGGACGTGATCCTCCTGGAGAAGGACCTCGGGGTCCTCGCGGACGGCATCACCGAGGGCCGCCGCATCTTCGCCAACACCATCAAGTACGTCCTGATGGGGACGAGCAGCAACTTCGGCAACATGTTCAGCGCCGCGGCGGCGTCCGCAGTCCTCTCGTTCCTGCCGATGCTGCCCTCCCAGATCCTCCTCAACAACCTTCTCTACGACGGCAGCCAGCTCGCCATCCCGACCGACCGGGTGGACGCCGAGCAGCTCCGGGCACCGTCGCACTGGGACCTCGGCATGATCCGGCGCTTCATGCTGCTCTTCGGTCCGATCAGCAGCCTGTTCGACTTCCTGACGTTCGCCGTCATGCTCGGGCCGTTCCACGCCGGCCCGGCCCTCTTCCGGGCAGGGTGGTTCGTGGAGTCCCTGGCCACCCAGACGCTCATCGTCTTCGCGATCCGCACCCGGCGGCCGCTGCTCCGTAGTCGGCCGAGCGGCCCGCTCGTGGCAGCGACCGTCTCCGTCGTGCTGGTGGGTGCCCTGCTGCCGCTCTCCCCGGTCGCGGGGCTCCTCGGCTTCGCCGCACCACCGGTGAGCTTCTACGCGCTGCTGGCCGGGCTGCTCGTCGCCTACCTGGTGCTCGTTGAGCTGACGAAGCGGCTCTTCAACGCCGAGCTGGTCGCTGCCGCACCCGGGCGGCCGGCCCGGCCGCACCGGCGACTGCAGCGGCGGGCCTCCCGGTTCAGCGTGGGGCGGCGCCTGTCGCGATGAGAACGGGGGACGGCGCCCAGGATCGAACTCTTGAGACCGACCTCTGTCGCGTCTCGTCGGCGCCACTTGCTCTCACGCAAACTCGCAGGTCAGAGTCCGACACCACGCCCCGCGACATCCCACACTTGCCGGTGTCGGTGCGGGATCGTGGACAAGCGGCCCACGGCCGGGCGAGCGCCGTCCCGAGAACCTTGGCCAGTGACTCGACCGTGATGCGCGGGCCTAGAGCAGCCGCCACCTCAGCGAGGGTGCCAAGGGTCGGATTGGCCGCGCCAGGGCGTGCTGGGTCAGCCCGGCTGCGCGACGGGCCTGCACGAGCAGGGAATGCCCGGACACCCTTCGAGGACATCCGACCGGATCTTCTCCCCAGATCAGGCCGGTTCGCCGTCCCACCGGTGTTCCGTGATCGGGAACCCAGTAGGGCACGATCATGGTGGCAGCTAGTCACGGTTGCGCAACAGCAACGCAACCCCACTCCAACCTGGTGGAGCGGGACCACGATGAGGGCGAGTTGGCCAACTTGTGCGCGCGAGAGGGGATCGCTTGCATCCCGTACTGCCCCTCGCGCAGGGCTTCCTCCGGCAAGTACGGCCTCGGCGGCCAACTCAGCGACCTGTGCCGAATGACGACCCTGACACTGCCAGCACCCGAGCCGGAACAGCTGGGCTCGACAGCCACACCGGCCCCCTGATGTGAGGACGCGCAATGCGAGCCCTTGTCCGGACGAACGAGACCGACCAGAACGTCGAGTTCGCCGACGTCCCGGCGCCGACCCCGAACGTCGATGAGGTCCTCGTTGCGGTTCACGCCTTCGGTGTCGGCGTCCATGACCGCTACTTCATCCCACCCGGGATGCCGTTCCCCTACGTCATCGGGCTCGAAGCGGCCGGTGTGGTGGCCGAGGTCGGAGCCGAGGTCACCGGCCTCGACGTCGGCGACCGAGTGATGGTGACGAACGTGGGTAACACCAAGGGGGGCACGTGGGCGCAGTTCGCGGCCGTGGACCAGCGCCGCGTCACGGTGGTCCCCGAAGCGCTGGATCTGGTGACCGCCGCCGCGATCCCGGTCGCGGGCGACGCCGCAGTCGAGTGCCTGCACACGCTAGGCATGGAAACTGGGCAGACGTTGTTCGTCGCCGGCGCGTCGGGCGCGATCGTCACCTTGGTCGTCCAGATGGCTACCCAGCACGGAGTCGGGGTGGCCGGCTCCGCGTCACTGGCGAACCACGACTACCTGCGCTCGTTAGGAGCCGAGCTCGCCGTGGACTATCGGCATGCCTCCTGGGTCGATCAGGTACGCGAGTGGGCGAACGGCGGCGTGGACGCAGCACTGGCCATCCAGCCGGGTACCCCCGCACCCATCTTGGACGTCGTGCGCGACGGCGGTCACCTCGTGACGGTCTCCGGCGATCCCTGCCCGCCGCAACGGGGTATCCGGGTCGAACAGTTCCCGCACCGCGCCGACGCCGGCGCGGACATGGCCGAACTCGTCGCCGACATCTCAAGCGGTCGCATCCGCATGGTGCTCGAACACGTCTACCCGTTCGAGCAAGCACTGACGGCGCTCGAGAAGGCCGAGACCCGCCACGCACGTGGCAAGCTCGTCGTCACCGTCCCCACAGACTGATGCGACCGATGACCGACCTCGTCCAGGCGGCTGCCCGGTGATGGGTCCCATCCGGCACGGGAGGCCTACCTCCACCTCTTGTCCGCCGACGCCCGTGACCGCGGCTGCAACTCGTTCTGCGACCGGGACGCGACGAACGTCGGGGTGGGTGACTGCAGGGAGGGCGGCAGAGCCCCGGCCTTCTCACTCCGCGGCCGCCTTCCCCCGCGTCGCCAACGTACTGTGCCATCGCTGAGGTGCAATTCGGTGCGAGGCGGCCCCGGCGTCCGCCTCCTGGACACTCGCGTACGCCCGAGCCGCAGGGGTGTGCTTGGCGTCACGCTCCAGGTCGGCCAACTCGTTGAGCGTCGAAATCGTAGAGGGGAGGCGGCGGTCAGGAGAGGTCAGATATGACTGCTTCTTGTTCCCCCATGGTCCCGGAGATGGGAAGAGGCCCTCGAAAGCGCCTCTGACCCGCGGCCGGATGGTGGGCGATACTGGGTTCGAACCAGTGACCTCTTCCGTGTCAGGGAAGCGCGCTACCACTGCGCCAATCGCCCGTGCAGACCCGTCCGCCACGGCGGTCGGACCTGATCGAGGTGGAGACGGGATTCGAACCCGTGTACACGGCTTTGCAGGCCGTTGCCTCGCCTCTCGGCCACTCCACCGTGCATGCCACCGCTGTGCAGCGTCACCTCGTCGATGCCACCACCGTGAGGCGTGCGGGCCTCCGAGCGGACGACGGGACTCGAACCCGCGACCCTCACCTTGGCAAGGTGATGCTCTACCAACTGAGCCACGTCCGCATGCTTCCGAGCGGTGCCCGGCTGCGGGGTAGACAGTAACCGATCTGTCAGCGGCGAGTCCAACCGGTACCCGCCCGTCGGTCGTCCGGCGAACGGGTCAGGGCCGGGTGCGGGTGCGCGCGTCGCGTGCCCGCTGCTTCCACACCTTCACCTCGGCCTGTCGGAGCCGGGCGTCCACCCGCCGAGCCTGGAAGGCCGCTTCCCGCTGCAGCTTGCGCCAGCTGGCGAGCCGGCGCTCCGCGAGCTCACCGGACTCGACGGCAGCCAGCACCGCGCAGTCCGGCTCCGACTCGTGGGCGCAGTCGGTGAAGCGGCAGTCGAGCGCCAGCTCCTCGACGTCCGCGAACACCTCGCGGAGCCCTTCCCCGCCGGCCAGGCCGACGCTCCTGAGCCCGGGTGTGTCGATGACGGCGCCTCCCCCGGCTGCCAGGTGCAGCTCGCGCGTGACGGTGGTGTGCCGGCCCTTCTGCACCGCACCGAGCGACTGCGTGCGCATCAGGGTGGCGCCGACGAGCGCGTTGAGCAAGGTGGACTTGCCGACGCCCGAGGCACCGAGCAGCGCCACGGTCGCGCCCCGGCCGAGGATCGAGCGCAGCTCGTCCAGGCCGCGGCCCTCGTGCGCCGCCGTCACGTCCACCGGACAGCCGGCCGCGACGCTCGCCCCGATGTCGGCGGCGAGCTCGGTCGCGTCGGCGGCGAGGTCGCCCTTGGTGAGGACGAGCCGGGGCGTCGCTCCGCTCTGCCAGGCCAGCGCCAGCAGCCGCTCGACGCGACCCAGGTCCGGGTCGGGCACGAGCCCTTCGACGACGGCGACGACGTCGACGTTCGCTGCCAGCACCTGGCCGGCCGACGAGCCGTTCACCTGCGCACGGGTGACGCAGCTGCGGCGGGGAAGGACCGCCTCGACCGTGGTGCGGCCGTCGGGCCACGGCTGGACGACCGCCCAGTCGCCGGTCGACGGCACGGCCATGGGGTCGCCGGCCACCGCGGCCAGGATGTCGGCGCCCCAGGTGGCCCGGACCGGACCGAGTTCGGCGAGCAGGTCGCAGGCACCCTTGTCCGTGCGGACGACGCGGGCGGGGTACCGAGGACATGGCTGCACCTCGACGGTGCGCGTGCCGGTGAGAGCGTCCGCCCACGCGTCGTCGTAGCCGAGCCGGGCGAGCGGCCCTGCCGCGGGAACGGCGTCGCGGGTGCTGTCGTGCGTGTCGTTGACGGTGCTGTCGTTGATGCTGTCGCTGGTGCTGTCGCACCGGGGAAGGTCGGGGTGGAGCCGGTCGTGCGACATGATCGGGCCTTTCGCCGCAGGCCCGCCGCTGTCAGCGGGCCGAAGGGACCCGGCTCGTCAGGGGCGACCGGGTGGGAGAGGGCGTGCGTCGACGGTTCATCCGGTTCTCACCTCCAGGTCGCGCCGAGAGCGGTGTCCGGCGGGCAGCCGCGGCTGCCGTTGGGGGGCGGGGTTCGGCACCCGCCAGCGCCTCAACGGTAGGCAGGCTCAGCGCCCGCCGTCACCTGGTTTTGCGGTAGGCGCCGAGGAGCCGTGCACGACGACGCCCGCATCGTGCAACGCGGGGTGCGGTCGGGCCGGCGCCTCGCTCGTGTGCTGGGTCGGCGCACCGGGCATCTCGTCGTCCGGCTCGTGAACCGGGGTGAGCGTGCCCGGTCGCGCGGACGCCGCCAGCCGCCGGCGCTCCTGCGCCGAGGTCCCCTCCGGTGGCCACAGCTGGCGTGACGCCGCGTTGAGGCCTGCCCCGATCAGGACCGCGATCGCCAGGAAGTACAACCAGATGAGGACGACGATCGGCGCAGCGAGCGGCCCGTAGATGGACGTCGACGAGTCGCCGACCGAGTGGGTGAGCACCCACCGCAGCACGAACGACGAGCCCACCCAGATGACGAGGGCCAGCATCGCCCCCGGCAGGTCACGCCTCCAGTGCGACCGCCTCGGGACGGCGATGTGGTACAGCGACGCCAGGCTGGCCAGGGTCAGCAGGACGACGACCGGCCAGTACAGCGTCAGCAGGAACTCGAGCCGGTCCGGCAGGAGGTCCTGGATGACGCTCGGGCCGAGCAGCACCAGCGGGAAGATCACCGCACCGATGACGAGCCCGCCGGCATACAGGCTGAGAGAAAGGAGGCGGGTCCGGACGATCCCCCGGTCACCGCCCTGGCCGTACATGATCGAGATCGTGTCGACGAAGACGTTGAGGACGCGCGACCCCGACCACACCGAGAGCAGGAACCCCAGCGAGATGATGTCGGCCCGACGTCCGGTGAACACGTCGTTCACGGTCGGGATGATCGTCTGGTTGACGGTCGGCTCCGTGAGGAACCGGCTGGCGAAGTGGCGGACCTGCTCGGTGGCGGCCGCCACCGTGTCCTCCCCGAGCCAGCCGCCCACGTACCCCACACCGCCGAAGATCCCGAGGATCAGCGGCGGCAAGGACAACAGGGCGAAGAAGCCCGCCTCGGACGCGAGCCCGGTCACGCGGTAGCGCATGCAGATGGCGATCGTCGCTCGCGTCAGAGCCCAGGTGCCCAGCACCAGGCGGGAACGGCGCAGCCCCGCCAGGCGCGCCAGGACGCCCGGGCCGCTCGCGGTCCCCGCACTCACGCCTCCACGGTAGCCGTGGCCCGCTGACCAGGGCCTTTCGACACGACCCGTCGAGCGACCCGGCGGCGTACCGTGCCGGTGCATGAGCACCCACGAGGTCACGAACCAGGTACCTCCGCTGGTCGACCGGGACGTCTTCTCGGACGACGTGGCCCTGGTCGAGGCCGTTCGGCGGCACGGCGCCGAGGCGAAGGCCGACGACCTGCGCGCGCTCGGCCGGCAGGCCGGCACCGCACACGCCCAGCAGCTCGGTGAGGACGCCAACACGTTCACCCCGCGGCTGCGGACCCACGACGCCCGCGGGGTGCGGGTCGACGAGGTCGACTACCACCCGGCGTGGCACGAGCTCATGACCACGGCCGTCGCGGCCGGGCTGGCCGGTGCACCCTGGAGCGAGCCGAAGGGAACCGGTGCCCACGTCACCCGCGCTGCCGGCTTCTACGTCTGGTCGCAGGTCGAGGCAGGGCACGGCTGCCCGGTCTCGATGACGTACGCGGCGGTGCCGGCACTGCGGACCGACCCGGACCTCGCCGCGGTGTGGGAGCACCGGCTCGAGTCCCGGGTCTACGACCCCGTGCTGCGCCCCGCCGCGGACAAGGCGGGCGCCGTCGCCGGGATGGGCATGACCGAGAAGCAGGGCGGCAGCGACGTCCGCGCCAACACCACCCTCGCCGTGCCCACGCCTGGCGGTCCGGTGGAGGGCGCGCACACCTACCGGCTGACCGGTCACAAGTGGTTCTGCTCTGCCCCGATGAGCGACCTCTTCCTCGTGCTGGCCCAGGCACCGGGCGGGCTGACCTGCTTCGCGGTGCCGAGGGTGCTGGACGACGGGAGCCGCAACGTGTGGGCCCTGCAGCGTCTGAAGGACAAGCTGGGCAACCGGTCGAACGCCTCGGCGGAGGTCGAGCTGGACGGCACCTGGGCAGCCCGCGTCGGCGACGAGGGCCGCGGCGTCCGCACGATCGTGAACATGGTCGCAGCCACCCGGCTCGATTGCGTGCTCGGATCGGCCGCCACCATGCGACTGGCGGTCGTGCGCGCCCTCCACCACGCACGGCACCGCTCGGCGTTCGGCGCACGACTCGCGGACCAACCGCTCATGAAGGCCGTCCTCGCCGACCTGGCCATCGAGTCCGAGGCCGCTACCACGCTGGGCATGCGCCTCGCGAGCGCCGTCGACGAGGGCGACACGGCGTTCGGCCGCCTCGCCGTGGCGCTCGGCAAGTACTGGGTGTGCAAGCGCACGGCCCCCGTTGTGGCCGAGGCGATGGAGTGCCTTGGTGGCAACGGGTACATCGAGGAGAACGGGCTCGCCCGGTTGTACCGCGAGGCGCCGGTGAACTCCATCTGGGAGGGGTCGGGCAACGTCAACGCCCTCGACGTGCTGCGGGCGCTGGACCGGTCGCCCGAGGCCGTCGACTCCGTGCTCTCCGAGCTCGACCTGGCCGCCGGTGCGGACCGGCGGCTGGACGCGGCGATCAGCTCGCTCGTCGGCGAGCTGCGAGCAGGAGACGTGACGGACGACGCCGAGCGGCAGGCCGGCGCGCGCGGGCTGGTGGAGCGGCTGGCGACCGTGCTGCAGGCCTCGCTGCTCGTCCGGTTCGCGCCGAACGCGGTGGCCGACGCCTACGTCGCGACCCGCGGCGAGCACGAGGGTGGCCTCACGTTCGGCACGCTTCCCAGCGGCCTCGACGTCGACGCGATCCTGGCGCGCGCACTGCCGTGACAGCGGGCGTGGTCCCGTGGGTGACCGGCGCCGGCGTCGGACCGGCCGGCGGCTGACCTGGCCGGGGGCTGCTGCACACTAGGGTGGTTTCCCCTCCCCCGACGGAAGAGCCCCATGCAGATCTGGCCCGGCAAGCCCTACCCCTTGGGCGCGACGTACGACGGCACCGGTGCCAACTTCGCCCTCTTCTCCGAGGTGGCGGAGCGCGTGGAGCTGTGCCTCGTCGACGACGACGGCGCGGAGACGAGGGTCGACCTGCCCGAGGTGGACGGGTTCGTCTGGCACGGGTTCGTGCCGGGACTCCAGCCGGGGCACCGCTACGGGTTTCGCGTTCACGGGCCGTACGACCCCGCCGCCGGTCACCGCTGCAACCCCGCCAAGCTGCTGCTCGACCCCTACGCCAAGGCGATCGACGGGCAGATCGACGGCGACGAGTCGCTGTTCTCCTACACCTTCGACGCCCCGGACGCGGAGAAGGCGCTCACCGCGAAGAACCTCAACACCGCCGACAGCCTCGGCCACACCATGCTCTCGGTCGTCGTGAACCCGTTCTTCGACTGGGGTCAGGACCGGTCGCCCCAGCACGAGTACCACGAGAGCGTGATCTACGAGGCGCACGTCAAGGGCCTCACCGAGAAGCATCCGGACGTCCCCGAGGAGATTCGCGGCACGTACGCCGGCCTCGCGCACCCGGCGATGATCGACCACCTCACGTCGCTGGGGGTCACGGCGGTCGAGCTCATGCCGGTGCACCAGTTCGTGCAGGACTCCCACCTGGTCGAGAAGGGGCTGTCGAACTACTGGGGCTACAACACCATCGGCTTCCTGGCACCCCACAACGGGTACGCCGCCTACGGCACCCGGGGCCAGCAAGTGGCCGAGTTCAAGGGGCTCGTCAAGGCGCTGCACGAGGCCGACATCGAGGTCATCCTCGACGTCGTCTACAACCACACGGCCGAGGGCAACCAGCTCGGGCCGACACTGGCGTTCCGCGGCATCGACAACGCCGCCTACTACCGGCTCGTGGACGACGACAAGGCGCACTACTACGACACGACGGGCACCGGCAACAGCCTGCTGATGCGCCACCCGCACGTGCTGCAGCTGATCATGGACTCGCTGCGCTACTGGGTCACCGACATGCACGTCGACGGCTTCCGCTTCGACCTGGCCTCCTCGCTGGCCCGCCAGTTCCACGAGGTCGACCGCCTGTCCGCGTTCTTCGACCTCGTGCAGCAGGACCCGGTGGTGAGCCAGGTCAAGCTCATCGCCGAGCCGTGGGACGTCGGCGATGGCGGCTACCAGGTCGGCAACTTCCCTCCGCTGTGGACGGAGTGGAACGGCAAGTACCGCGACACCGTTCGCGACTTCTGGCGCGGCGAGTCCTCCACGCTGGGTGAGTTCGCCTCCCGACTGACCGGCTCGAGCGACCTGTACGAGCACTCCGGTCGCAAGCCGATCGCCTCGATCAACTTCGTCACCGCACACGACGGCTTCACGCTGCGAGACCTGGTCTCCTACAACGAGAAGCACAACGAGGCGAACGGCGAGAACAACGCGGACGGCGAGAGCCACAACCGCTCGTGGAACTGCGGTGTCGAGGGCCCCACCGACGACCAGGGCGTCCTGGCGCTGCGCGCTCGGCAGCAGCGCAACTTCCTCACCACGCTGCTGCTCTCACAGGGCGTGCCGATGATCGCCCACGGCGACGAGCTCGGTCGCAGCCAGGGCGGCAACAACAACGCCTACTGCCAGGACAACGACATCAGCTGGGTCGACTGGGAGCTGGACGACGACCAGCGTGACCTCCTCGACTTCGCACGCAAGATCGTCGAGCTGAGGCACGACCACCCGGTCTTCCGGCGACGACGCTTCTTCGCCGGCAGCCCCGACCACGGAGGCGAGAGCGACCTCGGCGACATCGCCTGGTTCACGCCCAGCGGCGAGCACATGAGTGACGAGCACTGGCAGAACGGCTACGCCCGGGCGCTGATGGTCTTCTTCAACGGTCAGGCGATCCCGGAGCCCGACCCGCGTGGCAACCGCACGGTGGACCGCTCGTTCCTCGTGGTCTTCAACGCCCACCAGGAGTCCATGGCGTTCACGCTCCCCGACACCGAGTACGGCGACTGCTGGAAGCCGGTCCTCGACACCGCCGCCACGCCGGCGTTCGCGGGTTCCGACGCGAAGCACCTCGAGCCGCTCAGCGAGCGGACCGCCCAAGCCCGCAGCATCGTCGTCCTCACCGATTGCGACGAACCCGAGTCCTGAGTCCCGCGATCAGGACACCGGACCGCCAACGTGCCGCACCCATCGCCGCACAACCCGTGCGGGCATGAGTGCGGGCATGAGTGCTGGCATGGGTGCTGGCCAACCGGCTGCGATCGCAACCACCGTGCCGCACCCATCGCCGCACGTCCGACTGGCACGAAGCTCGTCGCCCTGCTGAGGTGGCGGGCATGGTGACATCGACGCAGCCCCCCGCATGAGACCGGCATCGCGACCCGCTCCCGGCCGGCCCGTGCCGACGTCCACCTACCGGCTGCAGATCACTCCAGACTTCGGGTTCGCGGACGCCGCCGGGCTGGTCGACTACCTGGACGAGCTGGGCGTGAGCCACGTCTACCTGTCGCCGATCCTGCAGCCACTGCCGGGCTCGAGGCACGGCTACGACGTCGTCGACCACTCCCGGCTCAACACCGAAGCCGGCGGAGAGACCGCCTTCGGCGAGCTGGTCGAGCGGCTGCACCAGCGTGGCATGGGCGCGGTCGCGGACGTCGTGCCTAACCACATGGCCGTGCCGACGCCCGCCTGGCTGAACGCGCAGCTGTGGTCGGTGCTGCGCGACGGGCCCGGCTCGCCGTACGCATCGTGGTTCGACGTCGACTGGTCGGTGCCGTCGCACGCGCTGCTCATGCCGGTGCTGGGCGCGCGGATCGGGCAGGTGCTCGCGCAGTCTCAGCTCGAGCTGGGCACGGGTGGCCCGGAGGGCGACGAGCCGGTGCTGCGCTACTTCGAGCACGAGCTTCCGGTCCGGCCGGGCACGGAGCAGCTCCCCCTGACCGAGCTGGTGGACCGGCAGTGGTACCGGCTTGCCCACTGGCGGGTGGCCGACGAAGAGCTCAACTACCGCAGGTTCTTCGACGTCGACACGCTCGCGGCGGTACGCGTGGAGGACCCGGCGGTGTTCGACGCCACGCACGACCTGCTCCTGACGCTCGTCGCGGACGGCGCTCTCGACGGCCTGCGCATCGACCACCCCGACGGCCTCGCCGACCCTCGCGGCTACCTCGCGCGACTCGCCGAGCGGACGTCGGGGAGCTGGGTGGTCGTCGAGAAGATCCTCGAGGGGAGCGAGACCCTGCCGGCGGACTGGCGCTGCGCCGGCACGACCGGCTACGACACGCTGCTGCGCGTCGGCGGCCTGTTCGTCGACCCTGCCGGCGCGGCTCCCCTGTCGGCGCTCCTCACCGAGCTCACCGGCGACCCACCCGACATCACGGCCGTGGTCGACGAGGCCAAGCGTGAGGTGGTCACCGGCGCCCAGTACGCCGAGGTGCACCGCCTCGTCGACCTGCTCCGCTCGATCTGTGACGACGACGTGCGCCTGCGTGACCACACCCCGCGCGGCTTGCACGAGGCGCTGCGTGAGCTGCTCGTGGCGATGGACCGGTACCGCGCCTACGTCGTGCCCGGTGAGCCACCGCCCGGGCCCTCGGTGCACGCGCTCGAGACGGCAGCCGAGATCGCTCGCGCCCAGCTGCCGGAGTTCCGGCACGACACGGTGGACCTCGTCCGCGACCTGGCGCTGGGCCGTGAGGTCGGCAGCGCCGGGCTGGCCGACGAGCCCCGGCGCAGGGAGTTCCTCGTCCGGTTCCAGCAGACGTGCGGACCGGTGATGGCCAAGGGCGTGGAGGACACGGCGTTCTACCGGTGGTTCCGGCTGGCGAGCCTCGACGAGGTGGGCGGCGATCCGGATCGCTTCGGCATCGCCAGCGAGGAGGTACACGCGTTCGCCGAGCGACTTCAGCGCGAGTGGCCGACGACCATGACCACGCTGTCGACGCACGACACCAAGCGGTCGGAGGACGTCCGCGCGCGCCTGGCCGTGCTGTCGGAGCTGCCCGCCGCGTGGGCGGAGACGGCGCGTGGCTGGTGGACGGCCGCAGCGCCGCACCGCGACCCGCTCGTCGATCCACGCACCGAGTACCTGCTGTGGCAGACGCTGGTCGGCGTCTGGCCGATCAGCGGCGAACGGCTGCACCGCTACGTCGAGAAGGCCATCCGCGAGGCGAAGGTGCGCACGAGCTGGACCTCACCGGACGTCGACTACGAGGACGCCGTGCACCGGTTCGTGGACGGCGTGCTGGGCGACACCGGGGTCACCGAGGCGCTCGACGCCTGGCTCGCCGCCACCGCCGACCCGGTTCGCGCGGTGCTGCTGGGCCAGAAGCTCCTGCAGCTGATGGCGCCCGGCGTGCCCGACGTGTACCAGGGCACCGAGCTGGTCGACCTCTCGCTCGTGGACCCCGACAACCGTCGTCCGGTCGACTTCTCCGAGCGGCGAGACCGTCTGGCTCGGCTCGACTCGGGAGCCTCGCCACGCGACCTCGCCGACGAGAAGCTGCTCCTCACCAGTCGGGCACTGCGGCTCCGCCGCGACCGGCCCGAGTGGTTCGTCGGTGAGTCCGCGCAGTACCAGGCGATCGCCACGACGACCGGCAACGCGTTCGCCCTCGGGCGTGGCCCCTCCCGCGGCGAGGCGACCGACGTTCACGTCGTCGCCGTCGTCACTCGCCTCGCCGTGTCGCTGGAGCGGTACGGCGGCTGGCAGGAGCACACCGTCTTCCTGCCGGACGGCGAGTGGACCGACGTGCTGACCGGCCACGTGGTCGAGGGCGGGGCCGTCCGGCTGCAGGGGCTGCTTCAGAGCCTTCCGGTGGCGCTCCTCGTGCGCCGCTGACTCCGTCCACTCCTGGCGCCTTTGCTACGTCACACCTGAGTTCGAGCGGTGGCAAACTCACCGGAAGTCGGTCATCCACAGGCCTCCAGCGCGAGACTCGGGGATCGATCATGCTGGTGGGATGCCTCGGTCAGGTCATGTCCCCGATGCGTTGCGGGGTCGCCCCGTCACCGTTGCGCAGGCTGCCGCGCACGGGGTGACGCGACGGATGCTCGCGGGCCGCGC
This sequence comes from Actinomycetales bacterium, assembly GCA_035707965.1. Taxonomy (GTDB): domain Bacteria; phylum Actinomycetota; class Actinomycetes; order Actinomycetales; family Angustibacteraceae; genus DASSTJ01. The sequence goes on along the minus strand of DASSTJ010000183.1, from coordinate 22,803 downwards.
GTGGCAACGGGTGCTGCGGGGCGTCTACCTCGACGCCGGCACGGAGGTCACCGACGAGGCGCGCCTGGCCGCCCAGCACCTTGTCATGGCTCCTGACGCCGTGGTCGTCGGATTGACCGCGGCCTGGCTGCATGGCGCCTGGCGACCGCCACTCGGTCGACCGCTTCCCTTGCACCTGAGCACGCCGACACCTCGGGCCCGACCTGGCCGCGCGCCCGAAGGATGCCACCGTTCCGAGTGGTGGGACGGTGACGTCGTGGCGGTGCATGGTCGGCGCGCCACCTCGATCATGCGCACGGCGTTCGACCTGATGCGGCGCACGTGCTTGGTCGAGGCCGTGAGAGGGGTGCCAAAGCCGTCAGAAGCTGGGCCGGTGCGTAGGGTTCTCGGGTGAGCGAGGGGTCGCGGCCGGACGTCGGTGAGCCGGCAGTCGACATCCCCCGCCTGGCGGACCGGCGTCCCGTCGTCGACCGAGACACGCTGCTCGCCGAGCTCCAGCCACCGCCGCGCTTCGCGGGGGAACGCTTCGCGTCGTACCGGCCCGACCCGCAGCACCCCAGCCAGGCACAGGCGGTCGAGACGCTGGGGGCATTCGCGGAGGGCATCGGGCGCCCTCGCCGGCACGGTCTGCTGCGCCGGCGCCGCACCACTCCTGCGCGCGGCGTCTACCTCGACGGCGGGTTCGGCGTCGGCAAGACGCACCTGCTCGCGGCGGTGTGGCACGAGGCGCCCGCTCCGAAGGTCTTCGGGACGTTCGTCGAGCTGACGAACCTCGTCGGGGCGCTGGGCTTCGCGGAGACCGTTGACGTGCTGTCGGCTCACCGCCTCGTGTGCATCGACGAGTTCGAGCTCGACGACCCTGGCGACACCGTGCTGATGTCGACGCTTCTCAGCCGGCTGGCCGAAGCCGGTGTCGCGCTCGCCGCGACGTCCAACACGTTGCCCGGGGCGCTGGGCGAGGGCCGCTTCGCGGCCGGCGACTTCCTGCGGGAGATCCAGGCGCTCTCGTCCCGGTTCGACGTGGTGCGCATCGAGGGCGAGGACTTCCGCCACCGCGGACTCCCGGAGCCCCCCGACCCGTGGACCGCCGACGAGGTGACCGCATGGGCGTCGGGACGGCCCGGGGCGACACTCGACGAGCTGGACGCGCTGTGTCGCAACCTCTCCCGGCTCCACCCGAGTCGGTTCGGCGCGCTCGTCGACGACGTGACCGGCGTGGGGCTCACCGGCGTGCGCACCGTCACCGACCAGAACGTCGCGCTGCGGCTGGTGGCGCTGGTCGACCGCCTCTACGACCGGGACGTCCCCGTGGCGGCCAGCGGCGACCGGCTCGATGGTCTGTTCGCGTCAGAGCTGCTTCAGGGCGGGTACCGGAAGAAGTACCTACGCTGCCTGTCACGGCTGACTGCGCTCGCGCGCGAGGCTCACGCAGGCCCGACCTCCCTCCCACGTCCGATGGGTTTGCCACCTCTCGATGACTTCTGAGGGGTACGAAAGGCGTCAGAAGTGGAGGAGGACGACGTCGTGCCCGTCCAGCGCGACGGTGCGCTCGCTCATCTCGGCGCTCGCCGACCAGCTGAGCTCCACGACCGCACGGTCCAGGTCCACGTCCAGCGGCACCGGCTGGCGCGTCTCGGCGAGGTTGCAAGCGACCCGCCATCCCGGCCGCGCCACGACGAGCCACCGGGAGGCGTCGTCCCACCTCACCTGCACCTCGTCGAGGCGACCGCTGCGAAGCTGCGGTGAACGCCGGCGCAGGGCGACGAGCGACCGGTACCAGTCGAGCACCCGACCGTGCAGACCGTGCTCGCGCTCGCCCCAGTCGAGGACCGAGGCGTCGCGCGTCGTCGGCGACTGCGGGTCGGGCACGGCGTCCGCCGCCCATCCGTGGTCGGCGAACTCGGCGCGCCGTCCCTCGCGCACGGCCTCGGCCAGCTGCGGGTCATCGAAGTCGGTGAAGAACTGCCACGGCGTCGAGGCCGCCCACTCCTCCCCCATGAACACCATGGGGGTGAAGGTGGACGTGAGCACGAGGGCCGCCCCGATGGCGAGCTGGCCGGGCGTGACGCTCGCGCTGATCCGGTCGCCGGTGGCACGGTTGCCCACCTGGTCGTGAGTCTGCAGGTAGCCGACGAACCGCCGGCCGTCCTGGGTGGCTCGGTCCACGGGGTGACCCCAGACCTGCTGCCGGAAGCTCGACCAGCAGCCGTCGTGCCGGAACACCTCGGTGAGGCACTTGGCGAGGACCTCGAGCGAGCCGAAGTCGGCGTAGTAGCCCTGCCGTTCGCCCGTCAGCAGGGCGTGCAGCGCGTGGTGGAGGTCGTCGTCCCACTGGGCTGTCATGCCGAGGCCGCCCGCGGTCCTGCTCGCACTCCCGCGGCCGACGGCCAGGCTCTCGGCCGGCACGGGCGGGATGACCACGTCGAGCCCGCCGGTCAGCCCCAGTCCGGTGGTGAGGGCCACAGCCTGCGTGCTCTCGTGCACCGAGGGTGCGGACGACGGACCGGCGGCGCGCGTCGTCGGCGCCACGGTGCGCGGGTCGTTGAGGTCGCTCTCGGCGATGAGCCCCAGCGGACGCCCGAGGCGTGCCGAGAGAGCGGCCGTCTCGTCGGACAGCTGGGCGAGCACGTGGCGCGGCGAGTCGTCCTTGAGCTCGTGGACGGCGTCGAGACGCAGGGCGTCGACGTGGAAGTCGCCGAACCAGCGCAGGGCGTTGTCGACGACCCACCGCCGCACCTCGTCGCTGCCCGGGCCGTCGAGGTTGACGGCCTCGCCCCACGGCGTGTGGTGTCGGTCGGTGAAGTACGGACCGAACCTCGACAGGTAGTTGCCGCTCGGTCCGAGGTGGTTGTAGACGACGTCGAGGCAGACGCCGAGGCCCCGCTGGTGACACGCGTCGACGAAGTGCTGCAGCGCGCCCGGGCCGCCGTAGGCCTCGTGGACCGCATAGGGCTGCACGCCGTCGTAGCCCCAGCCCCAGCGGCCCGGGAACGCCGCCACGGGCATGAGCTCCACCACGTCGACGCCGAGGTCGACGAGCGCGTCAAGGCGCTGCTCCGCGGCGGCGAGCGTGCCCTGCGGCGTGACCGTGCCGACGTGCAGCTCGTAGAGGAGACCGCCAAGCACCCCCGCGCCGCCCTGCGGTCCGGCCCAGCCGTGGTCGTGCCACAGGTGCCGCCCGGGGTCGAACACGCGGCTCGGACCGTGGACGCCGTCCGGCTGCCACGCGCTGCGCGGGTCTGGGGTGCCGGGCCCGTCGTCCACCCGGAACGCGTAGTCGGTGCCGTGGCCCGCGCTCTCGACCTCGATGCCCCACCACCCGTCGGCGCGGCGCTGCAGCGCGTGCTCGACGAGCTCGGTGCCGGCGCCCAGCTGCACGTCGACGCTCCGGGCGTCCGGCGCCCACACGGTGAACAGGTGCATGCCACCACCCTGGCCAGCCGGGTCCCACCGCGCACGTCAGACCGGACCGACGGGCAGGAACAACCTTTCCGCCGACCTGCGAGACGCCCTCCGCCGGCTGTCGCTCCTGCCCGGCCGGCCACCTCCCAGCCACGCGAGGCGGTGCGGCGTGCTGGCAGACTCGCGCCGTGCCCTACGTGACGACCGTTCCGGACCTGGCCGAGCTGGACGACGAGGACCTGGCACGGCTCTACGCCTACCCCGCGCAGCCCGACCGCCCCTGGGTCCGCGCCAACTTCGTGTCGACGCTGGACGGCTCGGCCACCGGTCCCGACGGTCGCACCGGCACCATCAACACCGAGTCGGACGTGCGGGTCTTCGCCGCGCTGCGAGCGCTGAGCGACGTCGTGCTCGTCGGCGCGGGCACGGTGCGCGCCGAGGGCTACCGGGCGGTGCAGGTCCGGGAGTCGTGGCGGCGGGTGCGTGCTGCGCTGGGCCTGGCGCCAGTGCCCACGCTGGCCGTGGTGACGCGCTCGCTCGCGCTGCCGGACGCGCTGCTCGAACCCCCGGAAGGGGGCGGGCCGGTCGTCGTCGTCACGGTGGCGGACGCCGACCCGGACCGTTGTGGCGAGATCGAGCGGCGGCTCGGGCCGGCGTCGGTCATGACGACCGGCGAGCAGACGGTGGACGTCGGCGCGTGCCTCGACCAGCTCGCGGCCCGCGGCCTGCCGCGGGTGCTCTGCGAGGGCGGCCCGGCGCTGCTCAGCGAGCTCGCGTCGCACGACCTGCTCGATGAGCTCTGCCTGACGCTGACGCCGCTGCTCGTCGGAGGAACCGGGCCGCGCATCGCCCACGGCCTGCCCCTCGACGTGACCCTGCGCCTCGAGCACCTCATCGAGGCCCAGGACGTGCTGCTCACGCGGTGGGTGCGCCGGGCCCGGGTGCCGACCGGCTCGTGACGAGCGGCGACCCCAGCCGGGGCGCGAGGAAGGTCGCGACCTCGCGCTCCCATCGCTCGGGGTCGGTGTTCCACTCCTTGGTGTGCCGGCCCTCGTGCCACGGCACGAGCGTGACCACGTCGGGACGCAACCGTGCGAGCTCGAGCGACGGCCCGTTGGGCACGAACTCGTCGGCGTCGCTGTGGATCATCAGCACGGGCACGTGCAGCTCGGCCGCCCGACTCACCCAGTCGAGCCGGCGCAGGTCGACGGGCACGGCCACGCCGATCGCACGGCGGGCCAGGTCGTGACCGAGCATCCAGTGACCCAGGCGTGCCAGCCGCCTCGGCAGGTGGTTGACGGCGGCGTGGTGGTCGAGGACCGACCGCCAGTCGACCACCGGCGCGTCCAGCACCACGGCCCGGACGCGGTCGGCGAGCCACGACCGGGTGAGCAGCTGCAGCGCGATGGCCCCGCCCATCGACCAGCCGACGAGCACGACGTCCTCGGCGCCACGACCCAGCGCCCAGAGCACCGCGGCCTCGACGTCCTGCCACTCGGTGTCACCCAGGTGGTAGCGGCCACCCGGCCCGGCCGGCGCGTCAAGGTCGTTCCGGTAGGCGGGCACGAGCACGTCGAGACCCAGGCGACGCAGCACGGGGACAGCGCGCAGGCACTCCTCGCGCGTCGCACCGCGGCCGTGCACCAGTACCGCGCACGTCGGGCGCGAGCTGCTGCGTCCCGTGGTGCGCAGGGCCCCTGACGGGTCGACCGGCACGAACCACCCGGGCATGGGGCCGAGGTCGGTCGGCACGGCGACGTCCTCGAATGCCAGCCCGAAGGCCGTCAACGGCGTTCCCGTCACGTAGTACTGGTTCCACCGCGCCGGCCCTGGCCGCGGCGTTCCGGCGTCGACCGACGTCAGCTCACGGATGACCAGGTCGCCACCGGCCTGCACCGCCTCGGGGTTGAGCACGTCGCCGAGCTTCGCGTGTCCCTGGCGCCCGTCCCACCACAAGCCGTAACGGCCGGGCACGACCGTCTCAGGCGTGGCCTGCAGGGTGACGGTCGGCGGCACGGACTCCAGGTCGACGTCGTGGACCATCACGTCGTCCGGCTTGCGCAGGTCGGGCGTGACGACGCGGCGCGTGAAGTACGCGGCCAGTCCGGTGGCCACCGCACCGAGCAGGCCGGCTGACCCCGCCAGGCCGAGACCCGCCGTCCGGGCAGCGCGCTTCATGGGCGTGATCGTAGTTGGATGGCCGGATGGTGCTGCCCGTCACGCCCCCCGTGCCCCCCATGCTGGCCAAGGCCGTGGCCGAGGTGCCGGCGCCGGACGCCGTGGCGGGTGGCCTGCTCTACGAGCCCAAGTGGGACGGCTTCCGGGTCGTCGTCTTCAAGGACGGTGACGACGTCGAGCTGGGCAGCCGGGGCACCAAGACGCTCACCCGGTACTTCCCTGAGCTCGTCGAGGCGGCCCGCGAGCACCTGCCCGAGCGATGTGTGGTCGACGGCGAGATCGTCGTCCGGTCAGGCGAGACCGGCCAGCAGAAGCTCGACTGGGACGTGCTCGCGCAGCGCATCCACCCGGCGGACTCTCGCGTGCGGCGGCTGGCCGCCGAGACACCCGCCGAGGTGGTCGCGTTCGACCTGCTCGCCGACGGCGACGACGACCTCATGCCGCGACCGTTCTCCGAGCGCCGTGCGCGGCTCGAGCAGCTGTTCGCCTCCGTAGACCCCGGCGCCTCGCTGCACCTCACCCGCACCACGCGCGACCCCGACCTGGCGACCCAGTGGTTCCAGCAGTTCGAGGGTGCCGGCCTCGACGGCGTGGTGGCCAAGCCGTTGACGGCGGCGTACCAGCCGGGCAAGCGCGTCATGCTCAAGGTCAAGCACCACCGCACCGCAGACGTCGTCGTCATGGGTTACCGCATCCACAAGAGCGGTCGCGGCGTCGGGTCCCTGCTGCTCGGGCTGTACGACGGCGAGGGGCAGCTGCGGCAGGTGGGTGGCTCGTCCGCCTTCTCGGACGCCCGCCGGCTCGAGCTGATCGACGAGCTCGAGCCGCTGGTCGCCCGCGACGGCAGCGGGGAGCGCGTCGTCGAGCAGGGCGAGAAGAGCCGGTTCACGGGCAGCCGCGACGTCTCCTGGGTGCGCCTGCGTCCCGAGCTCGTCGCCGAGGTGCGGTACGACCAGCTGGAGAACGGCCGCTTCCGCCATACCGTGCAGATCGAGCGCTGGCGCCCGGACCGCGACCCGTCGTCCTGCCGCTACGACCAGCTCGAGGTGCCGACCGCGTACGACCTCGACGAGGTGCTGCAGGCAGAATGAGCCGGGCTCTCGAGGGCCCTGGCCCGAGACCACCAGCACAGTGACGGCACCACACCCGCCGAGACAGGGAGCACCCGTGGCCGACCTCATCGTGATCCTGACCGAGCAGGCCCTGAGCGCCGGCGACGCGGCCCGGATCGCCGCGCTGCACCAGGGCGAGACGCTCGACTACCACGTGCTCGTGCCCGCGGACACCGAGCGCAACCTGCTGGTGGACGTCGTCGACCACCTGTCGATGCTCGAGCTGCGCAAGGCGCTGGACGCGGTTCGCGGCCGCGAGCCGCGGGGTGCCGGCGCGCGCGCCGACGCGCAGCAGGCGCTCGACCAGTCGCTCACCGCCTTGCGCGGCCTGGGCGTGCAGGCCGAGGGGGACGTCACCCAGGACGACCCGCTGCCCGCCGTCAAGGCGGAGGTCGCCGCCCGCGGGGCCCGCGAGGTCGTCGTGGTGACGCGTCCGCACGCGCTGGAGGACACGTTCCACCGCGACTGGGCGTCTCGCGCGCGCGACGAGGTCGGGGTGCCCGTGCTCCACGTGTACGCCGGCACGACGTTCCTCGGCTGACTCCTCGCCAGCCCTGACGGGCTCAGCCAGCCCTGACGGGGCTCAGTCGGGGACGACCCGCCTGCCCTCGCCGTCCCAGTGCGCCGCCACCTTCTTGCTGGGCTGCACTCGTGGCGGCTCGCCGGGCATCTTCGGGTAGTCCGGCGGGAAGCTGAGCTCGCCCAGGCCTCGGTCGACGTCGGCGTCCCAGAGTGCCGTCGCCTGGTCGAGCACCCCGACCGTCTCGTCCATGCCGGCCCAGGCGTGCCCGCGCGACGCCAGTACCTGCGGGACGGTGCGCACCGTCAAGTCCCGAGGGTCGACGTCCGGCAGCTCGTCCCAGGTCACCGGCATCGACACCGGTGCGTGCGGCAGCGGCCGGGGACTGTAGGCGGACGCGATGGTGCGGTCGCGGTTCGTCTGGTTGAAGTCGACGAAGACGCGCTCACCGCGCTCCTCCTTCCACCAGGCCATCGTCACGAGCTCGGGAGCGCGACGCTCGAGCTCGCGCCCGATGCCGATGACGGCGTGCCGGACGTCGAGGAACTCGAGGTCGGGGCGGATGCGTGCGAACACGTGCACCCCGCGGTTGCCGGACGTCTTGGCCCAGCCGGTGAGGCCGAGCTCGGTGAGCAGGTCACGCAGCAGGAACGCGGCCTCGACCGCGTCCCCGAAGCCGCGGCCGGGCTGGGGGTCGAGGTCGATGCGCAGCTCGTCGGGGTTGTCGAGGTCTCGCGTGCGAACGGGCCACGGGTGCCAGGTGACGGTGTTCATCTGCACGGTCCAGACCGCGGTGGCCGGCTCGTCGACCACCAGCTGCGCGTGCCGACGTCCGCTCGGGTAGGTGACCGTGACGGTGCGGACCCACTCCGGCACTCCCTTGGGCGGGTTCTTCGAGAAGAACTCCTCGCCCTCGACGCCGTCCGGGAACCGCTGCAGCGTCACCGGCCGGTCGCTGAGCGCCGTCATCAGCGCGGGACCCACGGCCACGACGTACTGCGCCAGCTCGAGCTTCGTGACACCGTCCTGCGGCCACATCACCCGGTCCGGGCTGGACACGCGCACCGGGCGCACCCCGTCCGGACCCTCCACCTCGAGCACCACTGCGTTCGAGCCCATGCCCCGACCTTAGGTGCAGGTGCCGACACCCGCCGTGGAACGCACGCACCCTCACGCGACCGGGAACGGCTGAGCACCCCTCGGTGTTGTGAGAGTGTCCCCCACCTGAAAGGACTGTCATGCAGAGCGAGCGCACGTACCCGGTGACCCTGGACGACGCCCAGTGGCGAGAGCAGCTGACCCCGGACGAGTACCGCGTGCTGCGTCAGGCGGGCACGGAAGCGCCGTTCGTGGGCGAGTACACCGACACGACGACGGAGGGCGTGTACACCTGCCGCGCCTGCGGCGCCGAGCTGTTCCGCAGCGACACGAAGTTCTCGTCGCACTGCGGGTGGCCGTCGTTCTTCGGCCCGCTCGCCGAGGACCGCGTCGAGCTGATCGAGGACCGGTCGATGGGCATGGTGCGCACCGAGGTGCGCTGCGCCACGTGCGGCTCGCACCTGGGTCACGTCTTCGAGGGCGAGGGCTACCCGACGCCGACCGACCAGCGGTACTGCATCAACAGCATCTCGATGCGGCTGGAGCCCACGGTCTGACCGTGCCGAACCCGCCAGCCACCGTGCCCCACTTCTGAGGAAGCGGGGCACGTGCGGTCGAGGGCTGCCCAGCCCCTCCAGATCTTGCGAGGTCCACTGGGGCGCACCCAGGCCGGTGCGGGGCGGTGCGCGTCAGGGCAGGACGTCGACCAGCTCGCTGAGCTCCTTGCGCGGGCCGGTGTAGAACGGGATCTCCTCACGCACGTGGCGCCGCGCCTCGGCGGCACGCAGCTCACGCATGACGTCGACGATGCGGTGCAGCTCCTCGGCCTCGAAGGCGAGGATCCACTCGTAGTCGCCGAGAGCGAAGCCGGCCACGGTGTTGCCGTGGACGTCGGGGTAGCCGCGGGCCAGCATGCCGTGCCCCGCGAGCATGTCGCGCCGCTCGGCGTCCGGCAGCAGGTACCACTCGTAGGAGCGCACGAACGGGTACACGCAGACGTACGAGCCTGGCTCCACGCCAGACAGGAAAGCCGGCACGTGGCTGCGGTTGAACTCCGCCGGACGGTGCAGCCCTGCCACCGACCAGACCGGCTGCAGCTGGCGGCCGAGCTCGGTGCGGCGCAGCCGTCGGTACGCCTTCTGCACGGTCTCGACCGTGGGCGCGTGCCACCAGACCATGAGGTCGGCGTCGGACCGCAGCCCCGCCACGTCGTAGAACCCGCGGACGACCAGGTCCTCACCCTTGAGGTCGGCGATGACCTGCTCCACCTCAGCGACCATCGAGGGCCGGTCACCAGCCACGCTGTCGCGGACGGCGAAGACCGACCACATCGCGTAGCGGATGGTGCTGTTGACCTCGTCGAGCGACGGGACCGCCCCGTGGGGGGTGGTGGCGGGGTCGGCGGGCTCAGCCGTGGGCGTCTGCTGCGGTGTCGAGGTCTGCTGCGGTGTCGAGGTCATGGCCCCATTCTCACTCCGCGCTCTGCGCCCTCGGGCTGGGGGTCGCCGACGTCACAGCGGGACGGGGTGACGACCGCGTCCCGCGAGAGGTCAGACGCTCACGGACGGGCGGATCGGGCGCGGTCGAGGCCGACCAGGACGTCGTGCGCTGCTGCGCGACCTGACGCGATGCACGCCGGCACGCCGACGCCGTCGTACGCGGCTCCGCAGAGGGCGAGCCCCGGCAGCCGGGCGACCTCCCGACGCACCGACGAGACCCGATCGACGTGACCGACGGTGTACTGCGGCAGACCACCACCCCACCGGGTCACCGCGCTGGCCAGGGGCGCCGGCAGCGGTCCGAGCACCGTCCCGAGGTCGGCCGCGACGGCCCTCACCAGGTCGCCGTCCGGGTGCTGCAGCTCGTCCTCCTGGCCGTAGCGGCCGATCGACGCGCGCAGCACCAACCGGCCGGTCGCGCTTCGCGACAGCCAACCCCACTTCAGTGACGAGAACGTCGCCGCCTTGACCCGCAGTCCCTCCACCGGTGGCACGAGGAACCCGGAGCCGGAGACCTGGCCGGCCTCGTCGGACGCCGGCAGCACCAGGGTCACGATGCCCATGCTGGCGTAGGGGATGTCCGCGAGCACCGCCGCCGCGCTCGGCGCGACGGAGCTGAGCAGCCGGGACGTCGGCGCCGCCGGCACGGCCAGCACCACGCCGTCCGCCTCGACGACCTCTTCCGCGACGGCAGGACCGTGCCCGACCCGCCAGCCGGTCGCGGTGCGCTCGAGGCGCCGCACCATGGCACCGGTCAGGACGCTGACGCTCCGGTCGCGCAGCACATCGGCCAGGGCCAGGGGCAACCGCCCGACGCCACCCCGGACGCCGGCGAAGACGGGTGCCGGCGCGCTGGTCGTCGGCTCGGTCGGTCGCCCCGCCGCGGCGGCCGTGCTCACGAGCGAGCGGCCCTGGACGGCGGCGGCCCACACGGGCGGCATGGTGGCCTGCAGCGAGAGCTGGTCGGCCCGGCCCGCGTACACGCCTCCGAGCAGCGGCTCGACCAGACGGTCAACCACGGCGTGACCGACCCGGCTCGCCACGAACGACGCGACATCGACATCGCTGTCGACCTCGGGCCACGTCCGGTCCGGCTCCTTCAGCACCGTGCCCACCTCGTCGGCCGTCAGGAGCCCGTCCAGCCCCTCGGCACCGGACGGCACGCCCATCAGCGTGTGCGGGGGCAGCGGACGCAGAGCGCCCCGGCTCCAGATCGACGCTCCGACCGGCTGCGGCGGCTCCAGCTCGCCCCCCAGCCCGACCTCGCGGGCCAGCTCGACGGCCTCCGGGCGGCGGGCCAGCAGCGACTCGGCGCCGACGTCCACGACGACGCCGTCGAGCTCGTCGAGCGCCAGCTTGCCGCCGACACGGGTGGCGCCCTCGAGGACGACGACGTGCAGGTCCCGGTCGCTCGTGGCCAGCGCCCAGGCCGCCGCCAGCCCTGCGATGCCCGCACCGACGACGACCACGGTGGGGACGACGTCCGGCCCGGTTCCCTCGCCTCCGGTCCCCTCGCCGGTCCGACGGACCTGGGACGACGACGCTGACGTGCGCTGGGACATGCTGCCCAGGCTGTCAGAGCCGTGACCGGATCGAGACAGAGGGGCAGCCGTCACGACGGAACCGCCGGACCGCCGGCGTCGTCTCACCGCCGACAACGCACGCGCGGCGTGCCGACCGAGGAGGCAGTGCTGATGACCACACGGACAGCACCGTTGGTAGACGCGACAGCGACCCGCGGTACGCGGCGCCGGACCGGCCGCACGAGGAGCCGGCGCACGACCGTCGCGGTCCTGGCCGCCGGGCTCGCCCTGGGTGTGCTGGCCGGTTGCGCAGGTGCCGGCGGCTCCGGGTCGGACTCGGCCCAGAAGCAGGCCGTCTCCGCGCCCGAACCGGCGCTGGGCTGGACCGGGCAGGCCGGGGGGAACGACGCGTCGGCCGGGGGCGCACAGAGCTCCCCCGGTGCCGGGGAGGCCGACAGCGGCAGCACGGCGGACGGCGGGGACAGCAGCGCAGCCGGTGTCAGCGCCGCCGCGCTGCAGCAGCGCAGGCAGATCCGCACCGGTCAGCTCACCGTGCAGGTCAAGGACGTGCAGACGGCCGTCAGCAGCGCGCGCTCGTTCGCGACGGCAGCGCAGGGCTACGTCTCCGACGAGAAGACGTCGACCCGCCCGATGCCGCCCGACGTGCACCCGGTGAGCAGCTCGAAGCCCGGGACGTCGCCGTCCGACGTCCCGTCGGTCGTGGTGGACCAGTCGGTGCTGACCCTGCGCGTGCCGCAGCAGCAGCTCGACGACGTGATGGACCAGGTAGGCGGTCTCGGGTCGGTGTCGTCCCGTTCCCAGAGCTCGCAGGACGTCACGGACACCTACGTCGACACGAGCAGCCGGGTGAAGAGCCAGCGCGCGAGCGTGGAGCGGATCCGCACGCTGTTGAGCCGCGCATCGAGCATCGGCGACGTCGTCCGGCTGGAGTCCGAGCTGTCGCGCCGCGAGGCGGACCTCGACTCGCTCGAGGCACGGCTGGCCTCACTCGACGACAGCACGACGCTCGCGACGCTGGTCGTGACCTTCAGCCGGCCCGACGCCGAGACACCGGCTGCCCCCGGCCAAGGCGGGTTCGTGGGTGGGCTGCACGACGGCTGGCATGCGCTCGGCGCCAGCGCTGCCGTCGTGCTGCGGGTGGTCGGGGCGGTGCTCCCCTTCGCCCTCGTCCTCGCGCTCGTCGGGGTGCCCGTGTGGCTGGCCGTGCGCCGCCGCCGCACCAGCACACCGCCAGCCAGCGCCTCAGTCCCCACAGGCGCTGAGTGATTCCCTGCAGGCGTTGAGTGATGCAGTCTGGTGCGACACGCGGGCCTGCCGCAGCAGACTGCATCACTCAGCGGTGGGCGGCTGCCAGGCGTGCACGGTGTCGACGACGAGCTGGAGAGCGGCCGGGTCGGCCGTGGGCGGCACGCCATGGCCGAGGTTGAACACGTGCCCTGGCGCCGCGCGGCCAGCCTCCAACGTCTGCCGGACCCGCTCCGTGAGCACCCGCGGCGGCGCGAAGAGCAGCGCCGGGTCGAGGTTGCCCTGCACCGCGTGACCGGGCCCGATGCGGCGGGTCGCCTCGTCCAGCGGCACGCGGAAGTCGACGCCGACGACCTCCGCCCCCGCCTCGCCCATCGCCCCCAGGAGCTCACCGGTGCCCACACCGAAGTGGATGCGCGGTACGCCGAGGCCTTCGACAGCAGCCAGCGCCCGGGTCGAGTGCGGCAGCACGAGCTCGCGGTAGTCCGCCGCCGGCAGCGCCCCCACCCACGAGTCGAAGAGCTGCACCGCGCTCGCGCCCGCCTCGACCTGCACCCTCAGGAACGCGCCGGCGATGTCGGCCAGCCGGTCGAGCAGGTCGTGCCAGAGCCCGGGGTCGCCGTACATCAGGGCCTTCGTGCGCTCGTGCGTGCGCGACGGGCCACCCTCCACGAGGTAGGAGGCGAGGGTGAACGGCGCACCGGCGAAGCCGATCAGCGGGGTCGGGCCGAGCTCCGCCACGAGAAGGCGCACCGCGTCGTCGACGTAGGGCACGTCGGCGATGCTGAGGGCCGGCAGCCGGTCGAGGTCGCGACGGCTCCGGATCGGTTCGGCGACCACCGGGCCGACACCGGGCACGATGTCGAGGTCGAGCCCGATCGCCTTGAGCGGCACGACGATGTCGCTGAAGAAGATGGCCGCGTCGACGCCGTAGCGCCGCACCGGCTGCAGCGTGATCTCGGCGACGAGGTCGGGACGCGCGCAGGACTCGAGCATGCCGATGCCCTGACGCACCCGCTTGTACTCCGGCAGCGAGCGTCCCGCCTGCCGCATGAACCAGACGGGTGTGCGCTGCGGGCGCAGGCCCGTCCGGGCGGCCCAGCAGGCCTGTAGGAACGGCGAGGTCGCCGTGCGGTCGTCAGGCGTCGGGAGGCTGGCGTCGGCGGTCGTCACCGGATCATCGTCCCATCGGTGACTCGAGGCGCTGCCCACGGACCGGAGGGCACCGGCGCCCGCCTCCGTCGACGCCGCCGCCCCAGTGCAACCCACGACGCCCGGCGGAGGGTGCTCAACCGGCGCTGACGAGGACGACGCCGGTCAGCGCCGCCACGACGCCCACCTGCTGCACCACCCGGAGCCGCTCGTGCAGGACGACGCGCGCCAGCAGCACGGTGACGACCGGGTACAGCGAACCGAGCACGGCCGTGACGCTCAGCAGCCCGCGCTGGGTGGCCAGGGCGAACAGCAGGTTCGCGCCGACGTCTGCGACACCGACGGCCGCGAGGGCAGGGGCGTCGCGCACGACGAGCGCGCCGTTCGTGCGCAGCACCACGGCCGCCACCAGGAACATCCCGACGCTGGTGGCACGCATACCGGTCATCGTCATGACCGCGTTCGTCTGGGCGCCGCGCTCGATGAAGACGAGGGCGAGGCCGAAGCAGACGCCGGCCACCGACGCGAGGACCACCGGCCGGGCGCCGGCGCCACCGGCGAGCTCGGGCCCGCTGGCCGTCACCACTCCGACCAGGGCCAGGACCAGCCCGACCAGGACGATGCTGCTCGGGCTCTCGCCCTGCACCAGCCCGAGCAGCACGGGCACGACCGCACCGAGCGCGGCGATCGGCGAGACGACACCCATGGTCCCGCAGCCGAGAGCGCTGTAGAACGCGACCAGACCGGAAGCACCCACGAGACCGGCCAGGACGGACCAGCCGAACCAGCCCGTCGAGCCGTGCCACCCGCCCGTGACGAGCGCGACCAGGGCGACCGCCACCAGACCGCACGCCTGCGAGCCGGCGACGACCGCCACGGCGCGGCGAGACCGCGAGAGCAGCCCCCCGAGAAAGTCCGCGCCTCCCCACATGACGCTCGAGCTGAGGGCGAGGAGGACGGCCACGGGGCGCACTCTAGGTGAGCGCCGACGTCCGCCGCCGCGCCGCTCACCCGGTGGTCGGTCCGTCCGCGGGCGCGCTGCCGCCCGGGTCCGGCCGCAGGATCGAGGACCCGGTTCGGCGTCCTGGACACGCTTCGCGCCGGTTGGTCCGGTCGGTGGGGACTCGTCCGGACGTGTCGCGGCCGTCGCGGCCGGCGCGTCCGGCGGCCTCTCCCGGCGACCCGGACGTACGCTGCCGACATGGCCGCGCACCTCGTGCCCGACGACGTCCCGGAAGACTTCCAGCGGGCGCTCGACTCCCTGCGCGCGGCGCGCGTGCGGGCGGAGGTCGTGATCGACGAGGCGCCCGCGCCGCAGCGGATCGCGCCGTACGCGGTCGCACTGACGGCCGACGTCCTGGCGCCCTTGAGCGGGGACGCCGATCCCGACGACGACCGCGACGAGCTGGCGACCGGGCGGTTCGTGCTGCTGCACGACCCTTCGGCGCCGGAGCCCTGGGGCGGCACCTTCCGTGCCGTCACGTTCGTGCGCGCCGAGCTCGAGCCAGAGCTGGGGTCCGACCCCCTGCTGGCGGACGTCGGGTGGTCGTGGCTGGTGGACGCGCTCGCGGGCCGCGAAGCGCCGTTCAGCCACGAGGGCGGCACGGTCACCCGGGTGCTGTCGCAGAGTTTCGCGGCGCTCGCCGACCGCCCGGCCAGCGTGGAGATCGAGCTTCGCGCGTCCTGGACGCCGCACGGCCCGCGCGACGGGTCCCGAAGCAGCGGCCCGGATCTCGGCGTGCACCTGCTGGCCTGGACGGACCTGCTGTGCACGGTCGCCGGTCTGCCACCCCTGCCGGACGGGGTCACGGCACTGCGCGCCCGGCGACGCTGACCCGCGAGCTCGCAAGCCGGGACAGGGCCCACGCGGGCACGTCGTGGGATGTCGGCACGAGCGCCCCTGGACCCGTCCCGCGCGCCGGACGCCGCTGCCCGGGATGTCGGCGTTGTCACCGTCGGTGACGGCGCGCCGAGGGGGACGCGCCCGCCTGGGTGAACGAGCTCCCTCGCCCGGATCGGACGTTCTCGGGTTTCCGGTCAAGATCCCGGCCACCGCTGCCGATGCAGAGAGGCAGACGGAAGGACCGCGGGCACCGGGCCCACGACGCCGTCGACCAGACCGGAGGAGACCTCGTGGCCGCAGTCGCCGAACGCATGGGTGTTGCCGCCATGCCGCGAGCCGGCCGCTTCACGGTGCTCGTCGTCGTCGGCCAGCAGGCTCCGCGCGAGTCCATCAGCCGCACCATGCGGGCGCTGGGTGCGCGGGACGTCGTCCAGGCCGGCAGCGTCGCCGAGGCTCGCGCGCGAGCCACAGCGCTCGGACCTCGCGAGCTGTGCGTCGTGGACGTGAACCTGCCGGACGGCTCCGGCCTGGGGCTGCTCCGCGACCTGCGCGCCGCCGGCTGGCAGCGCGCCCTGGCCCTGTCGAGCCTGGAGGACCCGTACACCGTGCGCGGAGCGCTGACCGCGGGCGTCCGCTGCTTCCTCGTGTCGGGCCGCGGCTCAGGGCGCATCCAGTCGCCCGTGGCCAACGGCGTCGCCGACCAGCTCTCGGGGCGTGAGATCGAGGTGCTGCAGCACGTCGCGAACGGCCGGTCCAACAAGGAGATCGGTGCGCAGCTCGGCCTGTCGGCTCTCACCGTGAAGAGTCACCTCGCCCGCATCGCGCGCAAGCTCGGCACCGGCGACCGCGCCGAGATGGTGATGCTGGCGCTGCGCGCGGGCGTCATCAGCTGACCCACCTGCACGCCCCATGCCGCGGCGCGGTCACGCTGCGCTGCTTGTCGAACGGCGTACCGTGACGGTGTGACCGACCGCGAACCAACTCCCCTGCTCGCGCCCAGAGAAGGGGTGCCGGACGTCGTCACGGAAGAGCGTGACCTGTTGCGCGCTGCCGACGCCCTGGCCTGCGGGAGCGGGCCGGTCGCCGTCGACGCCGAGCGGGCGTCGGGGTACCGCTACGGCCACGCCGCCTACCTCGTGCAGCTGCGCCGGCAGGGCGCCGGCACCTGGCTCATCGACCCGCTGGGCTGCCCCGACCTCACGCCGGTCAACGACAGCCTCCGCGGCGTCGAGTGGGTGCTCCACGCCGCGAACCAGGACCTGCCCTGCCTCGCCGACGTCGGCATGCACCCGGACCTGTTGTTCGACACCGAGCTCGGCGCCCGCCTCGCCGGGTTACCTCGGGTCGGCCTCGGAGCGGTGGTCGAGAACCTGCTCGGCCTCTCGCTCGCGAAGGAGCACTCGGCCGCCGACTGGTCGACGCGTCCGCTGCCCGAGCCCTGGCTGCGCTACGCGGCGCTCGACGTGGAGGTGCTCGTCGAGGTCAGGGACGCACTGGCCGGCGTCCTCGCCGAACAGGGCAAGCTCGGCTGGGCCGAGCAGGAGTTCGCGGCCATCGCCGCCGCGCCCGCGCCGTCGCCGCGCACCGACCCGTGGCGACGCACGTCCGGCATGCACAAGCTGCGGAGCCGACGCCAGCTCGCGATCGTCCGGGAGCTGTGGCAGACGCGGGACCAGGTGGCGCGCACGCGCGACATCGCGCCCGGCCGGGTGCTGCCGGACGCCGCGATCGTGGCCGCCGCCGCCGCCGAGCCGCGCACCACGGAGGAGCTGACCGCCCTCAAGGAGTTCCGCGGCCCGGCCGCTCGCCGGCAGGCACGCACGTGGCTCGGGGCGGTGCAGCGCGGCCTGCAGGTGCCGGCCGACCGGCTCCCGGTGCACTCGCTCCCGTCCGACGGCCCGCCGCCACCACGCGCCTGGGCCGACCGCGACCCGGACGCGGCAGCGCGGCTCACCGTCGCGCGCGCCAGGCTGGCCGAGATCTCCGACGAGCTCAACGTGCCGGTCGAGAACCTCATGACACCGGACGTCGTGCGGCGGGCGCTCTGGCAGCCCCCGGCCGCCACCGACCTGGAGCAGGTGCTCGCCGGCCACGGTGCGCGCCCCTGGCAGATCGACATCGTGGCTCCGGTCATCCGGGAGGCGCTGACGCACAGCGCCGTGGCCGATGCGCGGGATCAGTCGGACGGTGAGAGCGCGGTGCGGCCGTCGCGGGCGGCAGCCCAGCAGACGTGGTCGAGCACCCCGTCCGGCCCGAGGCAGTCGACGGCGTCGTAGGCGACGCGCATGGCCTGGTGGCTGTTGTGGTGCACGAAGAGCCCCAGCCGTCCGAAGGACGCGACGTGCGCGAGCCGATCGGCCCAGGACTCGATACCGGCGAGCCGCTCCAGGTAGCCCTGCCGGTACACCGGGTAGAAGCGCGGCAGCCGGCGCACGACGACACCACCGGACGACGGCAGCCGCACCGGCGGGAGGCCGGCCGCGGTCAGCCCCTCCTGAACCATCGAGGCCAGCGTGGCGTCGTCCGCCGCCCAGGTGGCGTCACCGGTGCGGCAGGGCAGCTCGGCGCAGACGACGCTGCGGTCGGAGGGGTCGTCGGCGCTGCTGCGGTAGTTGGTGGGCTCGCTCACCCGGGTGACCGGCGTGGGCGCGTCCGGCAGGTAGTGCGCGTCGAACTGGCTCCAGCGACCACCTTCGTGGACCAGGTAGACGAGCACCATGGCCCGGAAGAACAGGCCGGCCGCTCCCTGCACCGCCTGCACCGAGGGTGCCGGCCGCGCGACCCGGCCCAGCGTGGTGATCGGCATGGTGCTGAAGGCCTGGGTGGCGTGCAGCCCGCCGGAGTCCCACTCGACGCGGACGCCGTCGGTGCGCGCGTGCACGCGCGTGACCTCCGCGCCGGTCAGCATGCTGGCCCCGGCCGCGACGGCGGCGTCGGCCAAGGCGTCGCTGAGCTGCCCGAAGCCACGACGCGGGTACAGGAACGTCTCCGGGGCTCCGCCTCGCCGGCGTCGCCCGACAAGCTGAGCGGCGAATCGCCAGGGACGGTCGACGCTGGCACGGCGGCGCGCCTGCTCGGCCGCGATGGCGTCGCCGTCGAGGCCCCACTGCTTGAGCGCCCACGGGCCGTAGACCGCGTCGTACAGGGTCGGTCCGACCCTGGCGCGCAGGACACCCGCGTACGAGTCGTCGCTGCGGCGCACCGGGGCGAAGACCGCGTCGCGTGCGGCCCGCCGCACCATCGCCGGCGGAAGTGCGGACGCCACCTCCCGGCCTCTCAGCGGGTAGCGCACCCAGCTGCCGCCGATCCGCAGCCGGTCGCTGCGCAGCCGGGTCTGCAGGTCGTCGCCCAGGAGCCCGCGCAGGTCATCGAGGATCGCCGGGTCCGTGGCGGGGTTCAGCCGGTGGGAGCCGTAGTCCACCCGGATGCCGTCCACCTCGAAGCTGCCGGCGAGGCCACCGACCTGGTCGGACTTCTCCAGCACCACGACAGACAGTCCCCGCAGCGCCGCTCGCCACGCTGCGGCGAGGCCGGCGGGGCCGGCGCCCAGCACGACGAGGTCCGCCGAACGCTCCGTGGCTCTGCCGGACACGCCGTGGCTGCCGGGCGAGAACGACGACGGCGGGGTCATGGCGAGAAAGAGTAGGAGTGCAGTGTGAGGGTTCACACCCCGCCCCTGCTGTCGGGCAAGGTTACTGACGAGTAGCATCGAGGGTCTGAGCATCCGACACGCAGGAGGCACCGTGCCCCGTCAGCTCCGTGACGTCGTCTTCGTCGACGGCGTCCGCACCCCGTTCGGCAAGGCGGGCGAGAAGGGGGTGTACGCACAGACCAGGGCCGACGACCTGGTGATCTCGTGCATCCGCGAGCTCGTGCGCCGCAACCCCCAGCTGCCCCCGGAGCGGGTGGACGACGTGGCCATCGCCGCCACGACCCAGACCGGGGACCAGGGGCTGACGATCGGCCGCCTGGCCGCGCTGCTGTCGGGCCTGCCCCGCTCCGTCCCGGGCTTCGCGATCGACCGCATGTGCGCCGGTGCCATGACGGCCGTCACGACGACGGCATCTGGCATCGCCTTCGGCGCCTACGACGTCGTCATCGCGGGCGGCGTGGAGCACATGGGCCACCACCCCATGGGCGAGGGCGTGGACCCCAACCCTCGCATCATCGCCGAGAAGCTCGTCGACCCGTCCGCGCTGGTGATGGGCTCGACCGCCGAGAACCTGCACGACCGGTTCCCCGAGATCACCAAGGAGCGCTCGGACGCCTTCGCGGTCGCCAGCCAGGCCAAGCTCGCCCAGGCCTACACCGACGGCAAGATCCAGCCCGACCTGGTGCCGGTCGCGACGCGCCACGACGAGAAGGGATGGGGCGTGGCCACCGAGGACGAGCCACCGCGCCCCGGCACGACGATGGACGACCTCGCGAGCCTCAAGACGCCGTTCCGGCCGCACGGCCGGGTGACCGCCGGCAACGCGGCAGGGCTCAACGACGGCGCGACGGCCTGCATCCTGGCGTCGTCCGACGCCGCCGAGGAGCTCGGGCTCACGCCCCGCATGCGCCTGGTGTCCTACGCGTTCGTGGGGGTCGACCCCGAAGTCATGGGCGTCGGGCCGATCCCGGCCACCGAGAAGGCGTTGACGCAGGCCGGACTCAGCATCGACGACATCGGCCTGTACGAGCTCAACGAGGCGTTCGCCGTCCAGGTGCTGGCGTTCCTCGACCACTTCGGCATCGCGGACGACGACCCACGGGTCAACCCGTACGGCGGGGCCATCGCCGTGGGGCACCCGCTCGCGTCGTCCGGCGTCCGGCTCATGACGCAGCTCGCGCGCGAGTTCTCTGAGCACCCGGAGGTCCGCTACGGGCTCACGGCCATGTGCATCGGCATCGGCATGGGCGGTGCCGTGATCTGGGAGAACCCGCACCACGCCGACTACGGCAAGGAGACCAGCGCGTCGAAGGAGGCTGCGGCCTGATGACCACCACCGGAACCAGCGCAACCCCGGGCGTCGGCGCGAGCGGCTCCGACGACGTCGCCGAGCAGCTCGCCGCGGCCAGCACCGACGAGCGGGTCACCCGCTTCCCGGTCCGGGACGTCACGCTGCCGGACGGTGCCGGCACCCTCGCGCTCATCACGATGGACAACGGCTTCGACCACACGAAGCCGACGACCTTCGGACCGAAGGGCCTGCTGAACCTGCGCGACGCCCTCGACGAGGTGACCCGCCGCGCCGAGGCCGGCGAGGTCGTGGCGGTCGGGGTCACCGGCAAGCCGTTCATCTTCGCCGTCGGTGCCGACCTGAAGGACGTCGGTCAGCTGGCGGAGCGCGAGCACGCGCTCGCCGTCGCACGCCTGGGCCACGCGCAGCTGCGGCGCCTCGGCGAGCTGCCGGTCCCGTCGTTCGCCTTCGTCAACGGGGCTGCGATGGGCGGCGGCGTCGAGATCGCGCTGCACTGCACCTACCGCACGATCTCGTCCGGTGTCCCGGCACTGGCGCTGCCGGAGGTCTTCCTCGGTCTCGTGCCTGGCTGGGGCGGTGCCTACCTGCTGCCGAACCTCGTCGGTCCGCAGAAGGCGCTCAAGGTCATCATCGAGAACGCGATGAGCCAGAACCGGATGCTCTCCGGGCCGCAGGCCTTCGAGCTGGGCATCGCCGACGCGATGTTCGAGCCGGCCGACTTCCTCGTCCAGTCGCTGCGCTGGGCCGCCTCGGTGCTGACCGGCGCGACGGCGGTCGAGCGTGCCGAGGTCGACCGCGACGAGCAGGCCTGGGACGGCGCCGTCGCGCAGGCCCGCGGGTTCGCGGACGCCAAGGTGGGCGGAGCCACGCCGGCCCCGTACGTCGCCCTCGACCTCGTCGCGGCCGCGCGCACGTCCGACCGCGACACCGGCTTCGCCGCGGAGGACGACGCCCTGGCCGATCTCATCATGAGCGACGAGTTCCGCAGCGGCGTCTACGCGTTCAACCTCGTGCAGGGCCGGGCGAAGCGTCCGGTCGGCGCACCTGACCGGTCCCTCGCTCGCCCGGTCACGAAGGTGGGCGTCGTCGGCGCCGGCCTGATGGCCAGCCAGCTGGCGCTGCTGTTCGTGCGCCGGCTCGAGGTGCCGGTCGTCATGACCGACCTCGATGCCGAGCGTGTCTCCAAGGGCGTCGGCTACGTGCACGACGAGGTCGACAAGCTGCTCGCCAAGGGGAGAGTCAGCCAGGACAAGGCGAACCGGCTCAAGGCGCTGGTCACCGGATCGACGTCCAAGGAGGGCTTCGCCGACGCCGACTTCGTGATCGAGGCCGTCTTCGAGGAGATGTCGGTCAAGCAGCAGGTGTTCGCGGAGGTCGAGGCGGTCGTCTCGGCCGAGTGCGTGCTGGCCACCAACACCTCGTCCTTGTCGGTGACCGAGATGGCGTCGCGGCTGCGGCACCCCGAGCGGGTCGTCGGCTTCCACTTCTTCAACCCCGTCGCGGTACTGCCGCTGCTCGAGGTGGTGCGGGGCGACGCGACGGACGACGCGTCGCTGGCCACCGCCTTCGCCGTCGGCAAGACGCTGAAGAAGTCCTGCGTGCTGGTCAAGGACGCGCCCGCGTTCGTCGTGAACCGCCTGCTCACGCGGTTCCTCGGCGAGGTGACGACCGCCGTGGACCAAGGCACGCCGGTCGAGGTCGCGGACAAGGCGCTGGGCCCGCTGGGTCTGCCCATGACCCCCTTCGTGCTGCTGCAGCTCGTCGGTTCCGCGGTCGCGCTGCACGTCGCCGAGACGATGCACCAGGCGTTCCCCGACCGTTTCGGCGTCTCGGAGAACCTGCGCCGCCTCGTCGAGGCCGGCAAGCCCGGCGTCTGGTCCTGGAACGACAAGGGCCAGCCCTACCTGGACGACGAGACGACCGCGCTCATGCAGCTCGGCGACTCGCCACTGACCGCCGAGCAGGTGCGCGAACGTGCGCTCGGGGCGCTGGCCCAGGAAGCCCGGCTCATGCTCGACGAGGGGGTCGTCGCCGAGGCTCAGGACATCGACCTGTGCATGCTGCTCGGTGCCGGCTGGCCGTTCCACCTGGGCGGCATCACGCCGTACCTCGACCGCACCGGTGTCTCCGAGAAGGTCACCGGCGAGCGGTTCCTGGCGCCGGGCGTGGCGAGCGTCCCCGCCTGACCCGCTCCCCCGGCTCTCAGACCACGGCGGCGGCGGTGGCTGCTGCCGCGGCCGTCCTCG
>DASSTJ010000182.1:0-23619 GCA_035707965.1 Actinomycetales bacterium | reverse complement strand
GACTGCGTATCACCCGCTGGAACCGGCTGGTGTGGCGCAGCGTCGACCGCGGTTCGGCGGTGACCGCGGGACTGGGCCACCTCGAGTGGCGGGGGGACGACGCCCCCGGCGGTGTGCTGCGGGCGCGCGAGGTCGTCGAGCAGCGACTCGGCAACCTGCGCATCGACAAGCGGGAGTACCACGGCACCTCCGTGCGGTACTCGGGCCGGATCTTCGACGGCGACGCGAACGACGCGCGGTCCCGCCCGCTGACCATCACGGTGAGTCGCCGCACGAGCGACGGCCGGGTGCTGCTGGACGTCGAGGTGCCGGGCGCGGCGGTCGTGGCGATCCACGAGTTCCGGTACGCCGGTTACACCTACCGAGGGCTCGGCGAGCAGCTGGCGCCGGCGGTGCTGCGCGACGGACGATGGCCGATCGTCACGCGCTCCCCCGGCACCGGTCGCGGCGAGCGGCCGCTGACCTGGTGGGAGGACCTGGCGCCGGGCGGCGACATCGGTGGGACGGCGCGGGGAGGCGATCTCGCGACGACGAGCGCGCCCATGCCGTTCTACCTGGCGAGCACGATGACGGGCCTCGCTCTCGACACCACCGCCTACTCGGTGGTGGACATGTCGCACGGGGGCCGGGTCGACGTGTCGGTGTGGGCACCGCGGCTCCAGGCCCGGCTGTACGACGGCGACGACCCGGGGTACCTCGTGGCGGCGCACTCCGCGGACGCCGGCCGGATGCGGCCGGCGCCGGACTGGGCCACGCAGGGCGCGATCGTGGGCGTGCGTGGCAGCTCGGCGCGCATCCGGCACGCGGTCAGCAGCCTCATCCAGGCCGGAGCGCGGATCTCGGCGGTGCTGGTGCGGGACGGCGGCGACCGCACCCGGTACCCCGACTGGGACCAGCTCGTCATCGACCTGCGCGGACAGGGCGTGCGCACCATGGCCGCGGCCAGCCCGACGATCACCGACCCTGCGCTGCTGGCGCGCGCCGAGAGCTTCGGCTACCTGGTGCACCACGTCGACGGCCGGCCCACCGATCTCGTCGACCTCACCAACGGCCAGGCGTTCAGCTGGTACGCGAACGTGCTCGCCGCCCGCATGCGCGACGACGGGCTGTCCGGCCTCCTGGCCGAAGGTGGCGACGACCTCCCGATGGATGCGCGCCTGGCCAAGGGCAACGCCAGCGACTCGCACAACTCCTGGCCCACTCGCTGGGCGCAGCTGACCAAGCTCGCGTGCGAGCGCGCGGACCGGCCGGACTGCCTGGTGCTGCAGGACTCGGCGGCCGAGAGCACGCCGCAGTTCGCCGGCGTGTTCGACCAGGGGCGCCAGGTCACCGACTGGTCCGAGCAGGACGGGCTCGTCAGTGTGCTGCGCGGCAAGCTCTCGGCGGGGCTGTCCGGCATGGCGATGGTGAGCTCCGGCGTCGGCGGGTGGTCGTCGCCGAACGTCCGGCTGTGGCCCGACCCGAAGCGCACCGACGAGCTGCTGGCGCGCTGGGCCGAGCTCGAGGCCTTCGGCTCGGTGCTGCGCACGGAGGACGGCGACGCGCCCGCCTCGATGCCGCAGGTCTGGGACTCCCCTGCCCGCTTGGCTGCCTTCGCGCACGCCACGCAGCTGTTCGCGGCGACGGCAGCCTACCGGCGCCAGGTCATGGAGACGGCCTCGCGGACCGGGCTGCCCGTCGTCCGGCCGTTCTGGATCGAGTTCCCCGACGCGCGCCAGTCCGCCACGAGCGATGAGTTCTTCTTCGGCGACTCGCTGCTCGTCGTGCCGGTGCTGCACCCGGCCCAGCGTCAGGTGCAGGCGATCTTGCCCGCGGGGGACTGGGTCGAGCTGTTCACGGGACGCACCTACTCCGGTCCGACGCCGTACCCGACCCCCACGCCCAGCGGCGGTCCGGCCGACGAGGACGAGGACCAGGGCAAGGTCGACCGTGGCGTGCAGCCACCGCCGCCGCCGGGTGGAGGGCCGGACGAGACGCCTCCGCCGGCGCCGGTCAGCGTGACGATCCCGGCGCCACTCGGCCAGCCGGTCGTGCTGTACCGCAAGGGTGACGCTCAGGGCGAGGCGCTGCGGGCCGCCCTGCTGGCGGTGCCCAAGCTGGGCCTGGCGACGCCCTGAGCCGGGGTGGGTGAGGCTGTCCGCGCGAGACGCCCCGGCCAGCGAGCCGCGGTCGCTGGCCGCTTCGGGACGGCCGGCGGCGTCCGCGCTGTGACCCGCGATCGCGGGCCGTACGGGAACAGGGCAGGCTGGAGAACGGTTCGAGCAAGGTGGACCGGACGACGAAGGAGCACGGATGACGCAGCCGCGACGCGTGGCGATGCTCGCGGTGCACACCAGCCCGCTCGAGCAGCCCGGCACGGGGGACGCAGGTGGCCTCAACGTGTACGTCGTCGAGACGGCGCGCAGGCTCGCCGAGCGCGGCGTCGAGGTCGAGGTGTTCACTCGGGCGACCAGCAGCGCCCTGGACCCCGTCGTCGGCCTCGCACCTGGCGTGCTGGTGCGGCACGTGGCGGCCGGACCCTTTGAGGGCCTCAGCAAGGAGGACCTGCCCGGTCAGCTGTGCGCGTTCGCGGCCGGCGTCATGCGCGCGGAGGCGACGCGTCCGCCCGGCTACTACGACCTCCTGCACTCTCACTACTGGCTGAGCGGGCAGGTCGGCTGGCTGGCCGCCGACCGGTGGCAGGTGCCGCTCGTCCACACCATGCACACGATGGCTCGGGTCAAGAACCTCTCGCTCGCCGACGGGGACACCCCCGAGCCGGCAGGCCGTGAGATCGGCGAGGTCCAGGTCGTCGAGGCGGCCGATCGTCTCGTGGCCAACACGCACGAAGAGGCCCAGCAGCTCGTCGACCTCTACGGTGCGCCGCTCGACAAGGTGTCCGTCGTGAACCCGGGCGTCGACCTGCGGCAGTTCCGGCCGCCGGCGCCTGGCCAGCGTGAGCGCGAACGCGCCGAGCTCGGCATCGCGCCGGACGCGCACCTGCTCCTCTTCGTCGGACGCATCCAGCCGCTCAAGGCGCCGGACGTCCTGCTCCGCGCGGTCGCGGGGCTGCTCGACGCGCGTCCCGAGCTGCGGTCCCAGCTCGTCGTCGCGGTCGTCGGCGGCCCCAGCGGTTCGGGACTGCGCAAGCCGGAGGCGTTGCAGCGCCTGGCGAAGCGGCTGCACATCGCGGACGTCGTGCGCTTCGAACGACCGCAGCCCCCTGACCGCCTGGCCGCGTGGTACCGCAGTGCCGACCTCGTCGCCGTCCCCTCGTACAGCGAGTCGTTCGGGCTCGTCGCGCTCGAGGCGCAGGCGTGCGGCGCACCCGTCGTCGCAGCCTCCGTCGGGGGCCTGCGCGAGGCGGTGGCGGACGGCGTGAGCGGCGTCCTCGTGGACGGTCACGACCCGGCACAGTGGGGTCGCGAGATCGCGGCGCTGCTCGACGACCGTGAACGTCGCGCGCTGCTGTCGAAGGGCGCGGTCGAGCACGCCGCGACGTTCGGGTGGGACCGCACGGTCGACCAGCTGCTCGAGGTCTACCGCGAGGCGCGCTGGGCGTCCCACGGTGAGCCGACCCTCAGGCTGGCTCAGTGACGCGTCGTCCGGGCTCAGCGTCTCGCGCGAATCGGGGCACGTGCGCGCACCTTGGTGCCCCAGTTCGCGCGAAACGCGGGCACGGCGGCGCCGGCGCGGGGGGCCGGCCATGACGAGCCGGGCGGACGTGGAGCAGCTGGTGCTCGACCACCTGGCGGACGCCGAGATCGAGCACGAGCGCGGGGGACGCCCGGGTGAGGTCGTCGCGACCCTGCCCGGCGAGCACAAGCTGCGCACCACGGTGTCGCTGCTCGTGGGGGAGCACTCGCTGTCGGCGTCCGCGTTCGTCGTCCGCAACCCGGACGAGAACCACGCCGAGGTGCACCGCTGGCTGCTGCGCCGCAACTCCCGCCTGCAGGGCATCGCGTTCGCCGTCGACGCGGACGGCGACGTGTACCTGGTCGGGCGCCTGCCCCTCGACGCCGTGACCCCGCAGTCGTTGGACGGCCTGCTCGGTGCCATCCTCTCCACGGCCGACGGGTCGTTCGACACCGTGCTCGCCATGGGATTCCTGACGTCGATGAAGCGTGAGTGGGCGTGGCGCACGTCCCGCGGCGAGTCGACGCGCAACCTCGAGGCGTTCCGTCACCTCCTCGAGGACCCGCCCCCCGCCTGAGTGCGGCGATCGGTGCCGCCGGGGTGGTCGCGATCGTGACCGGGTGGCCGGCACCCATCGCCGCACGCGCCGTGCCGCGATGGGTGGGGGGATGGGTGCCACCGGGGTGGTCGCGATCGTGACCGGGTGGCCAGCACCCATCGCCGCACCGGACTCGGCGCGGCCTCGATAGGGTGCGAACCATGAGCGACGCGCCGTACACCCTCGTCCTGCTGCGCCACGGCGAGAGCGAGTGGAACGCCCAGAACCTCTTCACGGGGTGGGTCGACGTGGCCCTGTCGGAGAAGGGTCGGGAGGAGGCGCTCGCCGGCGGTCGCATGCTCGCGGACTCCGGGCACCTGCCGGACGTGGTGCACACCTCGCTGCTGCGCCGCGCGATCACGACCGCGAACCTGGCCCTCGACGTGGCCGACCGGCACTGGATCGCCGTCCGTCGCAGCTGGCGTCTCAACGAGCGGCACTACGGCGGCCTGCAGGGCAAGAACAAGAAGCAGGTCGCCGACGAGTTCGGCGAGGAGCAGTTCATGCTCTGGCGCCGCTCCTACGACACGCCGCCGCCCCCGCTGGACGACGACAGCGAGTTCTCGCAGGCCGGCGACGTCCGCTACGCCGACCTCGGCCCCGCCGCGCCGCGCACCGAGTGCCTCAAGGACGTCGTCGCGCGCCTGCTGCCCTACTGGGAGTCCGCGGTCGTGCCTGACCTGCGTGACGGCAAGGTGGTGCTGCTCGCCGCGCACGGCAACTCGCTGCGGGCGCTGGTCAAGCACCTGGACGGCATCAGCGACGAGGCGATCGCCGGCCTCAACATCCCGACCGGGATCCCGCTGGTGTACCGGCTCGACAACGACCTGGCGCCGATCGTCACGGGCGGCGAGTACCTCGACCCGGACGCCGCCGCCGCAGCAGCCGAGGCCGTCGCCAACCAGGGTCGCTGAGGGCACTCACCGCTCACCCCGCCCCCGTCCAGCCTGCTCTGCCCACCCATCGCTCTGCCCACCCCATCGCTCTGCCCGCCCTGCTCAGTGATGCGTGCTTGGGCGGCGCGCCGGCGTGTCTGGTCAGGTTGCATCACTGAACGGGAGCCAGGGCCTGGCCCCTGTCGGCCCAGTCCTGCTCAGTGATGCGTTCTGGGGCGGCGCGCCGGCGTGTCTGGTCAGGCTGCATCACTGAACCTGCGGGCGGGCCTAGACGTCGTCCGGAGTTCACCCTGCGTTCACCTTGGTGTGGACCTGCGGTCATCACGGCTGCCTAGCGTCAGGGACGTCGCGGCAACCGCCGCGCCACCACGACCTGGGGAGACACTGCAGTGACGAACCTGCGCGGGAAGCGCCTCGGCGCGACCCTTGCGACTGTCGGCCTCGTCGGCGTCCTCGCCGCCTGCGGAAGCTCGGCCGGCACGGCGAGCACCTCGTCGAACTCGACGGGCGACGGCAGCTGCCCCGCCGGCACGCTGAACGCCGAGGGCTCCTCGGCGCAGAAGAACGCCATCGAGGAGGCCATCGCGTCCTTCGGCGAGAGCTGCCTCGACGCGGACATCAGCTACAACCCGACCGGCTCCGGCGCGGGCATCAAGCAGTTCACGGCCGGACAGGTGGACTTCGCCGGTTCCGACTCGGCCCTCAACCCCGACAAGGGCGAGGTCGACGCCGCCCAGCAGCGGTGCGGTGCTCCGGCGTGGAACCTGCCGATGGTCGCCGGGCCCATCGCGATCGCGTACAACCTGCCCGGTGTGGACTCGCTCGTCGTGACGCCCCAGGTGGCCGCCCAGATCTTCAGCGGCAAGGTCACCACCTGGGACGACCCGGCCATCGCCGAGATCAACCCGGGCGTGACGCTGCCGAGCGACAAGATCACGGTGTTCTTCCGGTCCGACGAGTCCGGGACGACGGAGAACTTCACGAAGTACCTGCAGGCCGCGGCGCCGCAGACCTGGACGGCCGAGCCCGCCAAGAAGTGGACCGGCACCGGCGAGGGCCGCGAGAAGTCCTCCGGCGTGGCGGACGGCGTGAAGCAGACGGCCGGGTCCGTGACCTACGTCGAGTGGTCCTACGCCAAGGACAACAAGCTGGGCGTCGCCAAGGTGGACAACGGCGCGGGCCCGGTCGAGCTCACCGGTCGGTCCGCGGGTGAAGCGGTCTCGGTGGCCAAGGTCGCGGGCGAGGGCAACGACCTGCGCCTGAAGCTCGACTACGCGACGAAGGCTCCGGGCACCTACCCGATCGTCCTGGTCACCTACGAGATCGTCTGCTCGAAGGGTCTGGACGCCGAGAAGACCGCCCTGGAGAAGGCGTTCCTCTCCCACTTCGCCAGCACCGACGTGCAGAAGGGCCTCGAGGAGATCGGATACGCCCCGCTGCCGGCCGACGTGACGGCCAAGGTCGAGACGGCCATCGCCGCGATCAGCTGATGACGACCACCGTGACGCCGTCGGCGGGGGCCGCGCCCGTGGAGACCTTCCACGGGCGCGGCCGCGACCGCTGGGCCGACCGGTTGTTCCGTGGCACGGCCACCGGCGCCGGTCTCGTCGTCGTGGCCGTCGTCTGCCTCGTCGGCGCGTTCCTCGTCGTCCGGGCGGTGCCCGCGCTGGCGCAGAACCACGCGAACTTCCTCACCTCCCGGGTGTTCGAGGTGGACGGCGGCACGTTGCGGTTCGGCATCGCCGACCTGCTCTGGACGACGCTCGTGTCGTCGGTGCTGGCCCTGACGATCGCCGTGCCGCTGGCGGTGGGGGTGGCGCTCTTCCTCACGCAGTACGCCCCGCCGCGGCTGGCCGGTCCGGCCGCGGCCGTGATCGACCTGCTCGCCGCCGTGCCCTCGATCGTCTACGGGCTGTGGGCGGTCAAGGTGCTCATGCCCTACGTGCGCGACGACGTGCAGGACCCGCTGTCGCGAGCACTCGGCTGGATCCCGTTGTTCAGCGACGTCGGCATCAGCTCGGGCACGGTGCTGCTGGTGTCGATCGTGCTCGCGATCATGATCCTGCCGATCATCACGGCGCTGTCCCGCGAGGTGTTCGCGCGGACGCCCCGGGCGCACCGGGAGGCGGCGCTGGCACTGGGAGCGACGCGCTGGGAGACGGTGCGGACGACGGTGCTGCCGTTCGGGCGCGGCGGTGTGGTGGCCGCGTCGATGCTCGGGCTGGGCCGGGCTCTGGGCGAGACGGTGGCGGTGATGATCGTGCTCAGCACCCTTGCGCCGGGAGCGGCGTGGTCCTTCTCGTTGCTCAACGGCGGCGAGACGTTCGCGTCCCGTATCGCGAACAACGCTGCCGAGTTCGACAGCCCGGAGAAGACGGGCGCCTTCATCGCCGCCGGCCTCGTGCTGTTCGTCCTGACCTTCGTGGTCAACGCGATCGCGAGGCTCGTCGTCGAGCGCCAGGCCAGGAGAGGAACGGCATGACCGTCGAGAACCCCATGGCCGGTCCGACGTCCGGCCGGCTGACCAGGACGGACGTCGAGCGCCTGCTGACGCCGGACCCCGGCCCGTCGCTGCTGGTCGCCACGTCGCTGCGCCGGCGGGTCGTGGACCGGCTGGCCCGCGTCGCGATGGTGCTCGCGTTCGCCGTGGCCCTTGCTCCGCTCGTGTGGATCCTCGGCACGGTGATCGCCAAGGGCGGTCACCTGCTGCTGCAGCAGGACTGGTGGAGCGAGACGCAACGCGGCATCACGTCGCGCCGCGTCGGCGGTGGTGCGCTGCACGCGATCACCGGCACGCTGCTGCAGGCGGCGGTGACCGCGGCGATCTCGCTGCCGCTGGGGGTCCTGACCGCTGTCTACCTGGTGGAGTACCCGCGCACCCGGGTGTCGCGCGCCGTCAGCTTCATGGTCGACATCCTCACGGGGGTGCCGTCGATCGTGGCCGCGCTGTTCGTCTACGCGCTGTGGGTCACGACGTTCGGCCTGCAGCGCGTGGCGTTCGCGGTGTCGCTGTCGCTGGTGCTGCTCATGGTTCCGGTGGTCGTGCGCTCCACCGAGGAGATGCTGCGGCTGGTACCGATGGACCTGCGCGAGGCGTCCGACGCGCTGGGAGTGCCGCGGTGGCGCACGGTCGTCAGCGTCGTCCTGCCGACCGCGCTGAGCGGCATCATCACGGGTGCGCTGCTCGGTCTTGCCCGCGTGATGGGCGAGACCGCGCCGCTGCTCATCCTGGGTCCCTACACCAAGCAGCTGGCGACCGACCTGTTCGGCGGTCCCATGGCGACCCTGCCGACGATGATCAACCAGGACCGCACCGAGGCGCTGCAGCCGGCGGTCGACCGCGTCTGGGCGGCCGCGCTGACACTGGTGCTGCTGGTCCTGGTGCTGAACGTCGTCGGACGGCTCGTCAGCCGCCGTCACCGGGTGGCGACGTGAGCGCGGGCGGGCGTCCGAGGGGCTGTGCGGCCGTGGGTGCGGTCCGCACGGCTGCGATCACGACCGCCCGGCCGGCACCCATCACTGCTCAGGCCGTGCAGGGATGGGTGCGGTCCGCACGGTTGCGATCGCAGCCCGGTCGCCGCACCCACGGCTGCACCCGACGGGTGACCCAACCAGCACCGACCACCGAGCCGGCGGGTCGCCGTCCGGCCGCCATGAAGAGCCTGTGAGGAGAGAGATGTCGCACGTGCAGGTGACCGGCCTGGACGCCTACTACGGCTCGCATCTGGCCGTCGAGGACGTGACGTTGGGCATCGAGCCGCGATCGGTCACGGCCTTCATCGGGCCCTCGGGCTGCGGCAAGTCCACGCTGCTGCGCACGCTCAACCGCATGCACGAGGTGAGCCCCGGGGGCCGGGTCGAGGGCTCGGTCACCGTCGGCGGTCACGAGCTCTACTCAGGTGCCGTCGACCCGGTGGCCGTGCGCCGGACGGTCGGCATGGTGTTCCAGCGCCCCAACCCGTTCCCGACCATGTCGGTGTTCGACAACGTGGCGTCCGGCCTGCGGCTGACGGGGACACGTGACAAGAAGGTGCTGGCGGACGCCGTCGAGACGTCGCTGCGGGAAGCGCACCTGTGGGACGAGGTGAAGGACCGCCTGGGCAAGCCCGGCGCGGCGCTCTCCGGGGGCCAGCAGCAGCGGCTGTGCATCGCGCGTGCCATCGCCGTGAAGCCGCAGGTGCTGCTCATGGACGAGCCCTGCTCAGCGCTCGACCCGGGCTCGACCCTGGCGATCGAGCGGCTCATCGCGAGCCTGAGGGACGAGTTCACGATCGTCATCGTCACGCACAACATGCAGCAGGCGGCGCGCATCTCTGACCGGACGGCGTTCTTCAGCCTGGCCGCGACCGGGCAGCCGGGGCGTCTGGTCGAGGTGGACAACACGCGCCGGATCTTCAGCAACCCCGCCCAGCAGGCGACGGCCGACTACATCGCGGGCCGGTTCGGGTGAGCCCGCGGCGCTGCCGTGCGAAGGTGCGCTCGCGGGGGGCCCTGACGCGGCATCCTCGTGCGAAGGTGCGCGGTGGGGCGGGGGCGTCAGGTCGCCTACGCTGATGCTCGTGGACCCTGCCCTCGCCGCGGTGCTGGGCGGCACCGGCGTCCTGGTGCTCGTCGCCGTGGCCGTCGGCGCCACGAACCTCTCGGACCGGCTGCGTGGCGTCGAGACGCCGGCGCCGCGACCGGTGCTGCCGCCGGGCGCCGCCGACGTCCTGGCGGTGCTGCGGTCGAGCGCCGTCCTCGTCGACCGCGACGAGCACGTGCTGAAGGCGAGCCCGGCCGCCCACGCCTACGGGATCGTCGCCGAGGGCCGCGTCAGCCACCCCGAGCTGCGGCACCTGGCCCGGCAGGTGGGCCGGGACGGCGTGATCCGCGAGGCCGAGCTCGAGCTGGCCCGTGGACCGCTGGGCCGCGGCACGCTGGTGGTGCGCGCGCGGGTGGCGCCGCTCGGCTCCGAGCTGGTGCTGCTGCTCGTCGAGGACCACACGGAGGCCCGCCGCGTCGAGGAGGTGCGCAGGGACTTCCTCGAGAACGTCAGTCACGAGCTCAAGACGCCGGTGGGAGGGCTCTCGCTCCTGGCCGAGGCCCTGCTCGGGGCGAGCGACGACCCCGAGGCGGTGCGCCGGTTCGCGAGCCGGATGCAGGTGGAGTCGCAACGGCTCACCCGCCTGGTCCAGGACATCGTCGACCTCTCCCGGCTGCAGGTGGCCGACACGCTGAAGGCGCCACAGCTCGTGGACGTCGGCCCGGTCGTCGCCGAGGCGGTCGACCGCTGCCGGGTGCGGGCCACCGCTCAGCAGGCAGAGCTCACCGTCGAGACCGGGTTCGGCGCGGATGCGGCTCGGGTCTACGGGGACGTCGACCTGCTCGTCACGGCCGTCACCAACCTGGTGGACAACGCCCTCGCCTACTCGTCGGTGGGCAGCCCTGTCGCGGTCCGCACGAGCGTCGACCGCGGGCTCGTGTCCGTGGCCGTGACCGACCGGGGCGTCGGCATCCCGCAGGCCGAGCAGTCGCGCATCTTCGAGCGCTTCTACCGGGTCGACCCCGCCCGGTCCCGCAGCACGGGCGGCACCGGGCTCGGCCTCGCCGTGGTCAAGCACGGGTGCGCCAACCACGGCGGCGAGGTCGTCGTGCGCAGCGAGCCCGGCGTCGGCTCGACCTTCACCGTCCGGCTGCCGCTGGTGCCTGCCGCTGGCCATCCGGCGCCCGAGCGCGGGTCCGAGCCGGCGACGTCCGAGCGCACGCCCGAGCATGCGATGCCGGAGCGCGGGTCCGAGCTGGTGACCTCCGAGCGCATGCCCGAGCAGGCGACGCCGGAGCGCGGGTCCGAGCCGGCGACAGCTGTCCCGCGCTGCGAGCCGACCGCGCCGACCACCCCGCCGACTCCTCAGATGGCTGAGCCCCCGTCTCGGTCCGTGTCTGGGTCCACGTCTGGGCCCGCACCTGGGTCCACGGCTGAGCCCACGTCGATGGCCGCCGGCAGCGCCTCGTGACGCACGTGCTGGTCGTGGAGGACGAGGAGTCGTTCAGCGACCCCCTGTCGTACCTCCTCGGCAAGGAGGGCTACGAGGTGGACGTCGTGCCCACCGGGCCGGACGCCCTGGCCTTCCTCGAGCGCCGGAGCACCGATCTGGTGCTGCTCGACCTCATGCTGCCCGGGCTGCCGGGCACGGAGGTCTGCCGTCGCATCCGCGCGACGAGCAGCGTGCCGGTCATCATGCTCACCGCGAGGGACACCGAGATCGACAAGGTCGTGGGCCTCGAGCTGGGGGCCGACGACTACGTGACGAAGCCGTACTCGAGCCGCGAGCTGCTCGCGCGGGTGCGGGCGCTGCTGCGGCGGGCGGGGCAGTCGGCGGAGCCGGACGACTCGGCCCTTCAGGCCGGTCAGGTGCGGATGGACGTCGACCGGCACGTCGTCACCGTGTCCGGCGAGCCGGTGGCGTTGCCGCTCAAGGAGTTCGAGCTTCTCGAGATGCTGCTCCGCAACGCGGGCCGGGTGCTTACCCGGGCGCAGCTGATCGACCGGGTCTGGGGTGGGGACTACGTCGGTGACACGAAGACGCTCGACGTGCACGTCAAGCGGCTGCGCTCGAAGATCGAGGCCGAACCGGCCCAGCCGCGGCTGATCGTCACGGTGCGAGGCCTCGGCTACAAGCTGGACGCGTGACGAGGGCGGCCCCCGCCTCGGATCAGGACGGCGAGGTGGTGGGCTGGGCGCTCTCGTCGGCGCCGGGCGCCGGCTGGCCGGTCGGCGACTGCGTGGCCGGCGGTGTGGTGGGCGGCGGCGTGATCGTGGCGTACTCGTGCTGCGGTGGGAGGACCGGCACCTGGACCCGCGCCTGCCCGGCGGCGCGCGTGGCGAGCTGCACCGTCACGACGGCCCCGGGCGGCGCAGCGAGCGAGGGCACCAGCACGGTGGCCGCGGAGCCGACCGACCCGGCGGTCGTGGCCGTGCCGTCGGCGGTCAGCCTGACCATGGTCTGGCCCGGCACGTCGATGGTGACCGGCGTGGGCGCGCCCTCGGTCGAGATGGCCACCGTGACGGCGTCGGTGCCCTTGTTGACGAGGGCGCCGGAGAGCACGCCGTCGCCGCCCTTCGCCGAGCCGACGACCAGCAGGTTCGCCGCCTCGATCTGACCCAGCTGCAGGCCGATCCCGTCGCTGGCGTCGTAGGGGACCAGCGTGGTGGCAGGGGAGAACGTGGCGCAGGCCGACAGCAGGGGCAGCGCAGCGACCGCGGCGGCGGCGACGAGCCGGCGTCGGACCCGGCGGTTCAGTGTCATGGCAGGCACGCCGTCACCCTAGCGGCCCAGGGTCGGAGCGGACGCGTGAGGGGCTGCTCCCGTCGGGTGAGCCCGACCGGAAGACGATCATTCCGGGCGCCTCGACCAGCACGGAATTCACCCTCTGTCAACCCCCGTCTCGGGGAGGACAGGGCCTCTGACCTGCGCAAACGTCATCTCGGCGCCTTCAGCCGGCGATCACAGCGTGCTATCCTTGGTGCGGGAAAGGGGAATAGCGCACATGACCTTTACTGTCGGTGAGACGGTCGTCTACCCGCACCACGGTGCGGCGCTGATCGAAGAGATGAAGACCCGGACGATCAAGGGTGAGGACAAGCTCTACCTCGTCCTGAAGGTGGCGCAGGGCGACCTGACCATCGAGGTGCCGGCCGAGAACTGCGATCTGGTGGGTGTTCGCGACGTCGTGGGGCAGGACGGTCTGGAGCGCGTGTTCGAGGTGCTGCGCACCCCGCACACCGAGGAGCCGACCAACTGGTCGCGGCGCTACAAGGCGAACCTCGAGAAGCTGGCGTCCGGTGACGTCATCAAGGTGTCCGAGGTGGTCCGCGACCTGTGGCGCCGGGAGAAGGACCGCGGCCTGTCGGCCGGCGAGAAGCGCATGCTGGCGAAGGCCCGGCAGATCCTCGTGAGCGAGCTGGCGCTCGCCGAGCACACCAACGAGGACAAGGCAGAGGCGCTGCTCGACGAGGTCCTCGCCTCCTGAGCCCTCCGGGGTCATCACATCCTGACGTCGCACTGCTGAGCACGAGCTGAGGTCCGCGTGAGCCCGCGCGATCTGCGGTTGCCCCGTGGGGTCGTCGAGCTGCTGCGTCTGTGCGTGGTGGCGTTCTTCGCCGGCATCGGCTACGAGGTGTCGTCCAGCCTGGACGGCGAGAGCGTGGCCTTCGGGCCGATCGACGGCGTCGGTCTCGGGGTCCTGCTGGGCGCGGCGGTGGGCTACGTGGTCGGGGGCGTCACGGCCCGGCTGACCGTGCGCACGGTGGAGGCCACCGAGGCCTCGCTGCGCGACCGCTCGGCCGAGCAGGTGCTGGCCGGCATGATCGGCGCCGCCCTGGGCGTGGTGATCGCGGCCGGCATCACCTGGCCGCTCCTGCTCATCGGGCCGACCGTCGTGGTGCTGCCGATCTTCGTGTTCGTGGTCGCCACCGTCGCGCTGCTGGGGTACCGCCTCGGCCTGTCGCGCCGGCACGCGCTGCTCGGCATGTTCGGTGCGCAGACCGGTCTGGCGTCCGCGTCCGCGCCGCCGTCGTCCCTCCAGCTCGTCATGGACACCTCGATCGCGATCGACGGACGCATCGTGGACGTCGTGGGGGCGGGCTTCCTGCACGGCACGTTCGTGGTGCCGCAGCCGGTGCTCGACGAGCTGCAGGGCCTGGCCGACGCGGGCGACGACACGCGACGGGCCAAGGGGCGTCGGGGGCTCGAGACGCTCGAGACGCTCCGCCGACAGCGGGACGTGGACGTCGAGGTCGTGGGCGACCCGGCCCGGGAGGTCCCGGAGGTCGACGCGAAGCTCGTGCGGCTCTGCCTCGACCGGCACTGCCGGTTGCTGACGCTCGACACCAACCTGGCCAAGGTCGCCGCCATCGCCGGTGTGCACGTCATGAACCTGCACGCGCTCGCCCTGTCCCTGCGGCCACCGGTCAGCGCGGGTGACGTCGCGTCGGTGCTGCTGCTCAAGGCCGGCAAGGAGCCGGGTCAGGCCGTGGGCTACCTCGACGACGGCACGATGGTCGTCGTGGAGCGCTCCCGAGAGCGGGTCGGCCACGAGGTGAGCGTGGTGGTGACCAGCGTGCTGACGACGGCGAACGGTCGCATGGTGTTCGCGCGGCCGCAGCCGCCCAAGGGACCGCCCGTGCCGGCCGGGGCCTGAGGTCAGGCGGACGGCGGCAGGGGCCGCACGGTGAGCATCTGGGCCATGGTGCCCAGCGGGCCGCCGGCGTCGTGCAGCACCGTGCTGGTCACGCCGAGGCCGTCGGCGCCGAACGACACGGTGGTGTCGAACCCCAGCCACTCGCCGTGCGGCTCCCGGTAGAGGTGGGCGGTGAGGTCGACGTTCGGGAAGGCGACCTCACGGGGGTCCACCCGCACGGCCATGCCGTTGGCGATGTCCAGCAGCCGTGCCGCGTGCGCCGTCGGGCTCACCGGCTCGCCGTCGACCAGGGCCTCGTCCGAACGCACCCAGAACGAGGCGCGCCCGGGTCCGCAGTGCCGTCGCCGGACGTGCGCCGCGGCGATGAACCCGCCGGGCCACACGTCGTCCGGCTCCCAGGCCGGGGTGTCATCGGGCGAGGGGATCGGCGGCAGCGCCGTGCCCTCGAGCGCCGACGTGTCGCGCGGCTGCATGGACCAGGCCCGCAGCGTGGCCACGCGACGACCGCCGTGGGTCAGCGCCGCCTCGGCCAGCTCGATGGTCCGCCCCGGTCGCAGCAGGCGCACGCTCGTCTCGACCGGCTCGATCGGCACCGTGCCCCAGATGTCGTAGGACAGCCGGGTCAGGCGCAGGCCGTCGCTGCGGCGGCTGTCACGGTCGACGTCCACCACGTGCGCGAGCAGGCCGAGCGCGGGTGCGATGTGCTGCTCGCTCGTGTCCCAGGCTCCGCCGACGTGCTCGGTCGGCCGGAACGAGCTGGGGCCGAGTCGTTCGAAGTACGGCACGCTGCTGGAACCTCCTCGTCGGTCGTCCGGGCCAGCCTGTCATCAGCCCCGCCCGCACCCTCACCCGGGCGCGACCGCGGCCGCGATCGGCGCGTAGCCTTCAGGTGCCGTCGAGGGAGGTGGGCAGGTGACGTGGACGCGTGAGTCGGTGGTGCGAGCCGCCACCGTTCGCTACGTCGTCCCGGTCCTGCCGTACGAGGACGAGGCCGCCGGCAGCCCGCTCGCCACCACGCACCTGCACGGGCGGCCGCTCTTCGCGCACGCCGTCAGCACGGTGCACGAGGCCGCTGGGCGGGACGTGCTGGTCACGGCACCGGTGGGCGCGGGGTCGGCGGTCAGCGCGGCGCTGGGCGACACCGGGGCGCGCGTCGTGGAGGGAGGGGGCTCCCTGGGTGCCTGCCTGCAGCGGGTGCTCGCCGACGTCTCGTCGGAGGGGCGGCCTCAGCTGCTGGTGGTGCACGACCCGCGCTGCCCGCTCGTGCCCGCGGCGTTCCTGCGTGAGGTCGTCGACCGTGCGACTGCCCGGCCGTACGACGTGACCGTGGCGACGCGGCCCATGACGGACACCGTGAAGTCGGTGGTGGACGGCGTCGTCCGGGCGACCGTGGACCGGGACCGGCTCGTGGTGCTGACCTCACCGCTGGTCGTGCCCGTCGACGTGCTGGCACCGCTCTCGGACGAGCCCGCGCTGCGCGCCTGCGTCGACGTCGAGGACCTCGTGCTCCTCGCGCGGTCCGCCGGAGCCGCGGTGCACTGGGTGCCGGCGCCGAGCCTGGCCTGGCGCGTCGACGACGTGTCGAGCGTCTCCGTGCTCGAGTCGGTGACGGACGGCGGTCGCCGGCCCCGGTGAGCGCGTCGGCCTGGGGCCTCAGCGGCGCAGGAGGGTCCAGAGCTCGCCGGCGAGCTTGACCGGCTGGCGCAGCACCGCCCGCGGCAGCCCGGTGACGAACGTGCGCGGCTCGCGCGCCGCCTTGCGGGCCAGCCGGCGCGGCTTGGTCACGAGCCGCTGCTCCAGGTCGCGCAGGTAGGCGCTGTAGAGGTCGCGCTGCTCGTGCCGGACGACGTGCCCGCACTCGGTGCACCGGGTGGAGTGCAGGAGGCGGCCGGCGTACCGCAGCTCGTGCTCCGCCACGTGCCCGCACTCGCTGCAGGTCAGGTGCGCGCGTTCGCTGTTCACCTCAGCCTCCAACCGGACCGCTCGAGGAGCCGCTCCGCGAGGAACAGGTCCTCCGGAAACGTGATCTTGATGTTGCCGGCGTCGCCGGGGACGCCGTGGATCTCGAGCTCGCTGAACCGCTCGACGCAGGAGGCGGTGTCGCTGCCGACGAACCCCTCGCGGGCCGCGGCCTCGTACGCGCGTAGCAGCGGCAGGGCGACGAACGCCTGCGGCGTCTGCACGGTCATCAGCCTCCCGTCCACGGGGGTGCCGTCGGAGAACACGAGACCCTGCTTGGCCAGCACCGGCAGCGCGCCGCCCAGCCGGGCGGCGAAGTCGACCACCTCGGTGAACAGTGACGGCGCAGCCAGGGGTCGGGCGGCGTCGTGGATGACGACGACGTCGATCTCGCCCTGCTCGATGCGCGGGGCGAGGGCACGCAGGCCGTGGAGCTCCGACTCGTGCCGGGTGCTGCCGCCCTGGACGAGCTCGACCGGTCGCTGGTCGTCCGACTCTCGACGGAGGACCTCGTGCGCGTGCCCGCGGTCGTGGTCCTGGAGCACCACGACGGTCGTGACGAGGCCCGCCAGCCGCCGGGTGGAGTCGAGCGACCAGGTGAGCACCCGGCGTCCGGCCAGCGGCAGGAAGACCTTGTTGATCTCGCGACCGACGCGGGAGCCGTTGCCGGCCGCGAGCAGCACCAGCGCCACACCGGGCGCCGACCGCCGGCTCCCCGCGGGATGGGCACGCCCCTGCGCTGGTTCCACGACGGGACACTAACCTCCGTGACGTCCCGACGCTGCGCAGGGGCGGTGAGCCGACAGGTGGTCGAACAGGTCACGACCGCCCGAGGAGCCTGGCGACGGCCGCCGCGGACGGCGCGGTGCCGGTCAGGAGCGTGTCCTGCAGCCGGCGCAGCGAGACGATCGTCGACGTCTCGTCCAGCTCGACGTCGTCGTAGGTGAGCAGGCTGCCCGCCGGGACGTCCTTGGTCAGCCGGGCGCCGGCGACGACACCGAGCGGCACGAGGTTGTCGGACGCGAAGGTGCTGCTGTCGTCGATGACGCCGGCCACCATGGAGCCGCCGATGCCCTCGACGACCTCTCCGGCCTTGAGGTCCCGCTTGCTCCAGGCCGCGACCTCGGCGTGCCAGGTCTCCGCGACCATGCTGGGGGTGCGGTCGAGCACCATCTGGAACACGGTCAGCGGCGCCTCGATGCTCGCCAGGTGGTACGGCCGGTAGAGCGAGAAGTACGGACCGTCGCCCAGCTTCAGGTAGGTCAGCTCGTGGTTGACGTACGGGTCGTCCGTGCGGACGACGACGAACACGCCGGGCGCGACCGGCCCGGTGCAGTAGTCCACGACCCCCGGTCGGTCCAGCACGCCGCCGTCCTCGCGCAGCGCGAAGGTCTGGTGCAGCGTGGGCACGGTGCTGGCGGGGCCGTGCATACCGCGCTTGCTCACCGACAGCCCGGTGGTGTTGGCGAGCGCCGCCATCTCGATCATCGCCTTGGAGCCGTCGACGAAGCTGCACAGCATCTTCGGGTTCATCTGGCGGCGCTCCGCCTCGGCGGCGAGGCCGGACGGCGTGGCCTGGGGGTCGAGCGGGTTGTTCTTGCCCTTGCCGGCGGCGACGACCTCGAACCCGAGGTCGCGCGCGAAGTCGACGAGGATCTTGGCCTCGACGGGCTCGTCGCCGCGGCACACCGAGTACACGTTGCCGGTGCTGGCCGACAGCCGGTGCAGGAGCGTGCCGACCGTGACGTCGCACTCGACGTTGAGCGTGGCCACGTCCTTGCCGGCGAGCAGGGCCGAGACCATGATGCGGGCGCCGATGTCGGGCACCCCGGTCGCCTCCACGACGACGTCGAGCGGCAGCTCGAGCAGCTCGGCCGCGTCGTCGACCGCCACCGACCGGCCGTCGTCGACGGCCCGTGTCCGCTCGTCGGGCGAACCGGCGTCCACGGCTTTGAACCCGATGCCCTCCAGCGCCTCCCGGGCGCGGTCCAGCTGGACGTCGGCCACGGCCGACACCGTCACGCCAGGCGTCCGCCCGAGCTGGGCGGCGAAGCCGCGACCCATCTGGCCGGCGCCCACGAGGCCGACACGCACCGGTCGTCCGACCGTCCGCTCCCGATCCCTCAGCCTGTCCACGTAGCTCATGCTCGATCTCCTTCACGAGCGGCTCTCGCCGCTCGTCCTCGCAGGATGCGGATCTGGTCTCCGGGTGCGACCCGGGGGAGGGCCACCTGAGGGACGCACAGGTCCCCCGGCATGGCCGCCTCGTCGCGGCCGTCCGCCTTGATGTCCAGGTGCCCCAGCTGCAGCAGGTTCTCGGCGACGACGTCACCCACGGCGAGCACGGGCAGCTCGGTCGTGCCGATGACGAGGACGTCGCCCGGCTCGGGGCCGCTCAGGGCGGAGCCGGGGCGGTGGAGCACCGAGAACTCGTGCAGCTCCTCGGGTGCCTGCTCGCCGAACAGCACGAGCACTCCCTGCTCGAGGAACTGGGGGACCAGGTCGCCGACGGCCACCACCTCGGTGGCGTACCGCAGCTGGTCGCCGGCCGCCCCGCTGCCCGAGGGCAGCGAGGCGGCCGAGCGTGACGACGTCATGCCTCGGTCACGTCCTCCGGCTTGACCCCCGACACGAACAGCTTGTCGGTGATGAAGCCGGCCAGCGGTCCGGCGGGGCTCGTGGCGTGCACGTCGATGGTGAGGACCTTCTTCATCGGGTACACGCCGATGCGGGCCGTGCCGCCGCAGTCGATGACGGCGACGGCGATCTTGTCGAACGGCGCCGAGCTCTTGAACCCGTCGAACGGCTCACCTCCCGTGAGCTCGG
The DNA here is from genome assembly GCA_035707965.1 of Actinomycetales bacterium. Lineage (GTDB taxonomy): Bacteria > Actinomycetota > Actinomycetes > Actinomycetales > Angustibacteraceae > DASSTJ01. The sequence continues at coordinate 4,545 of DASSTJ010000182.1, read as the reverse complement.
CGATCCTCGCGGCGACGGGGTGGATGCCGCCTCCCGTCACCGAGTAGATGAGCGGTCGCTCTGCGGTGGGGGTGATGGTGAGAGGACCTCCCCATCCCCCCTTGCCCTTCGTCACGGTGACGGACCGGTAGTCGCTCACGTCATGTCCCTTCGTCGTGTTCGTGCGGTGGACGGGTGGATCAGCTCGACTGGTAGAGGCCGAAGCTGGCGAGCCAGGCGAGCACCACGGACAGCGGTCCCGTGAGGAGCCGGGAGAACAGCACGGCGGGGACGCCGATCTCGACGGTCTCCGGCTCGGCCTCTCCGAGGGCGAGGCCGACGGGGATGAAGTCGCAGCCGACCTGGGGGTCGATCGCGAACAGTGCCGGCAGCGCGTACTGGGGGTGGATGTCGCCGGCGGCGATCCGGGTGCCCAGGAGCACGCCGATGATCTGGGCGATCACGGCGCCGGGGCCGAGGATCGGCGACAGCACCGGGATGGCGCAGAAGATCGAGATGCCGAGCAGGCCGGGAAGGCTGGACGCCAGCGGCGTGATGACGTGCGCGAGCGCGTCACCGGCCCCGGTCTTGTTGATGATGCCGACGATGACCGAGATGAAGGCCATGAACGGCAGGATGTTGCGGATGATCGTCTCGATGGAGTCGCGGCCGGCCTGGTAGAGGATGCCGACGACCCCGCCGACTGCGCGCCCGATCCGGACGAGCATGTCGTTGAAGCTGTCGAACGCTCCGCGCTTCTCCTCCTGGGGTGCCGTGGCCGGGCTCTCGGGGCTCGCGGTGAACTCGGCGCTCATGCCGCCACCGCCTCTGCCTCGTCGCTACGGGTTCGCCGGGCCATCAGGGCCTTGGTGATGAACTCCGTGACGATGCCGCGGATGAGGATGACGACCAGGCCGACCAGCAGGTAACGGACGGCCAGGTCGCCGAGCGGGAGCCCGAGCTTGCTGATGCCGGCGGCGACACCGAGGTAGACGAAGAGCTCGCCGGAGTTGGCGTGGGGGAACAGGCCGGTGATCGGGTGCACGAAGCTGACGGCCGAGTCGTAGAAGGCCGGCTTGAAGCGCTCCGGCAGGAACATGCCGACGGTGTAGGCCATCGGGTTGGTGAACAGGAACACGGCGACGAACGGCAGCACCAGGTACCGCACCGGGTACCAGATGATCCCGGGCCGGCTGGCCGCGATCCCGAGCTTCTCGACGCGCTCCTGGCCGATGAGCCGCACGAGGGCGTTGACGGCGGTGAGCAGGACGATCAGCAAGGGGACGATGCCGACGAGCAGACCGGTGAAGAAGGTGGCGCCCTCCTGGAACGTGGAGATGAACGCCTGCGCCGCCTTCGCGAGGGCGCCCATGACGCCGGTAGGCGGCTGGACGTCCGGGGTCGCCACTGACCCCAGGACGTGCACAGCGGTGACGAATGGCATGATTGCCTCCATCGAGTGACGGGTGGATGCGTGCTCTGTGAGCCTCCGAGGAACGGGCACCCCACGTGCCACGTCCCGGCTCGTTCTCGATTCACCGGCACTGACGGCGGGCGGCTACCCGCCGTCAGCGCCCTGCGCTCAGACGCTGCCTCCTGAGGGTGCGGACGACGGGGAGCCCGCCGGCGACCGGCGCGTGAGCTCGCGCCCCCGCGGGGTGGCCGCCGTGGTCGAGGTCGAGCGCTTGCGGCTCTGCCGCCAGAGCTGCGCCGCCTGGCGGCACGCGTCGCGCTCGTTGGCCCGCAGGCCGTCGACGTCGTCGTCGCCGGCCAGCCGCCCCGCGCGCATCCCCTGGACGGTCGTCAGGGGGACGGGCCGGGCGAAGGTCGTGAAGCCGCGCAGCACGAGGGCACCCCGCGCGCGGCCGGTGTCGTCGAACGCGACCGCCACGAACGCGCGTCCGCCGCGGTACCGACGTCCTCCGACGCCCACGCTCACGGTGCCGACGTCCCGGAGGCTGTAGGCGGCCCGGCGGAACGCCTGGCTCTGCCGGTAGGTGAAGAAGGCCTGCACCATCCAGCCGGCAACGACGGCCACGAGGAGGTAGGCGGGGTTCATGAGAGCTCCTTCTGGTTGCCCGCGAGCACGGCGCGGGCGAGGCTGTCGTCGCAGACGAGCATGTCGAGCAGGTGGCCCCGCAAGGCCCCGAGGACGCCTTCGGCCTTGGCCCTGCCGGCGGCGACCCCGACGACCGTCGGGATGCGCACGAGATCCTCGACGCTCACGGCCAGCACCCGGCCCTCGACCGCGCCGGTGACGGGTCGGCCCTGCGCGTCGAAGTAGCGGGCGGCGACGTCGCCGGCCGGCTTCTGGTCCCAGAACCGGGCGAGCTCTCGCGCGCTGAGGTCGAGCGACTGCAGGATGGCGGCCGACGACCCGTGGCTCGGGGTGCCGATGCCGACGAAGGCGAGGTCGGCCCCCCGGGCCAGGTCGAGGGTGGACGCGATCGACACCTCGCCGAGGAGCGCGTCCCGCGCGGCGCGGCTGCCCAGCGCGGCGGGGGCGTGGAGGTAGCGGTAGCCGGGCGAGCCGAGGCGGGCGGCCAGCTCACGCACCAGCTCCTGGCCGCTGATCTCGTTGGAGATCGACGACAGGCCGCCGACGAGCTGCACCAGCTCGATCGCGTACTCGCGCTCGCTGCGGGTGCTCCACACCATGGACTGCAGGGTGCGTCCCCACGAGAGGGCGACGGTCATGTGGTCGTCGATGTTCTCCAGGAGCACCTGGGCGGCCTGGGTGCCCACCGCGGCGAGGGGGTCGGTGTGGCCGCCGGCGCGCCGGTGGGCCGCCACGCGCACCTCGCGCAGTCCGAAGGTGTTCTTCATCCGGTCCTCGAGCGCCTGGTCGCGGCCTGCCGGGTCGTGGATGCGGATCTCGACGATGCCCGCGTCGGTCGCGGCGGTCAGCATGCGGCTGACGTTGGACCGGCTGATGCCGAGCGTGCTCGCGATCTCCTGCTGCGACTGGTTCTCGAGGTAGTACAGGCGCGCGACACCGAGCAGGAGCTCCGGGTCGCGCGGCGCTGGCATCGTCACATCCGTTCACGAGGTGTGCACGTTCGTCCCGACCGTAGGTGAGATCGAGGTCACAGACAAGGGTCTGCGCGGCAATTTTTCGCCCTGGTTGCTCTCTCCCTGCTCACGGCGGAGGCAGGAGTGAGGTCACGGCGCGCGCCAGGCCGTCGGGGTCCTCGACGTCCGCGAGCACCTCGCCGAGGTCGGGTCGGCGCAGCGCCGTGATGAGCCGCGACAGCAGACCGACCTGCCGCGCGGGGTCGGTCACCATGAGCACCACCGCCAGGCGCACGGCGACGTCGCCGCCGGCGCCACCCATCTCGCCGAACGGCACCGGCGGGTCCAGCAGCACCGCAGCCAGGGCCGGACGCAGCACGTGCTCGGTGTCGGCGTGCGGGATCGCCACGGGCACCGGCGTCGGCAGACCCGTGGGGTGCTCCCGCTCGCGGTCGACCAGCGCCTGCGTGAAGCTCGGCCGCACGAACCCTCGCTCGAGGGCGAGCGCCGCCACGGCCTCGAGCACGTCGGTCGCGGTCGAGACCGGTGGGCGCACCAGGGACAGAGCCGCGACGACCTGCGGCTCGTCGTCCGGTGCGCCCACATCGGCCTCGGTCACGCCGTCACCCGGCCGCCGGTGACGGTGCCGTCCCGCCGGCGACGTCGCCGCCGCCGATCTCGCGGTCGCCGGCCTGCTGCTGCAGGCGGGCCGCACCCTCGAGCGTGGCGTCCTCGCGTGCTGCGGCGTCGCCGTCCGAGGGCGGTGGTCCCTCGAGGTCGTCGCGGCGTCGCACCATCTGCCGGACGACGAACGCGAAGGCCAGGGCAAGGACCGCCAGGACGACCAGTGCCGCCGGACCGAGCTTGCCGACACCGACGAGCAGACCGGTGAGCGGGTTCGCCCCGTCGACCAGCGACGAGATCTCGGCGGAGCCGCTCGTGTTCTTGAAACCGGACGCCGTGGCCACCTGCGTGAAGGTGGGAGCGAGCGCCGTGGCGATGAACAGGCCGCCGCCGATCACGATCGCGCCCCCGATGACCGACCGCACGATGTTGCCGCGGAAGATCGCGACCATCAGGGCCACGATGAACGGGATCGTGGCGAGGTCGACCAGTGGCAGCACCCGGTTGCCTGCCGGCGCGAGGGCGATGGCGACGAGCAGCGTCACCGGAACGAGGATCAGCGACGTCGCGATGACCGCTGGCTGGCCGATCGCGATGGCGGAGTCCAGCCCGATGTAGAACTTGCGACCCGGGAAGCGGCGCTGGACGAAGTCGCGCGCGGCCTCCGAGACCGGGATCAGACCCTCCATGAGGATCGCCACCATGCGCGGCAGGATCACCATGATCGCGGCGACGTTGATGCCCAGCGTGAGGATGCTGATGGAGTCGGCGCGCGGGTCGTCGAACCCGTAGCCGGCGAGGCCGAGGAGCAGGCCGATGACGAGCCCCAGGAAGAGCGTCTCGCCGAAGATGCCGAAGCGCTTCTGGATCGCGGCCGGGTCCGCCTCCAGCTTGCGCAGCCCGGGCGTGCGGTCCATCAGCCAGTTCAGT
>DASSTJ010000181.1:0-14346 GCA_035707965.1 Actinomycetales bacterium | reverse complement strand
TGACGAATTGATCAACAGGGGCCTGACCGTCGCGAAGGGAGGGAACGCACCCGTGACGTCACGGCCGGCACGCACAGTGGTCACCTACCTCCGCCCGGTGCCCGAGAGCACCCCGCTGGCTCGCGGGGTCGTGCGCCAGCTGCTCGACGGCGAGCTCGAGCCGGAGGCACTGGACACGGCAGAGCTCTGCGTGTCCGAGCTCGTCACGAACGCGATCCTGCACGCGTCCACGGACGTCGAGCTCAGCGTCACCCTGGCGCGCCAGCGCGTGCGCCTCGCGGTCCGTGACCAGTCCAGCGACCTGCCCACGCTCGAGCGTCACACCCGCACCGCTTCGACGGGGCGGGGCCTGGCGATGGTGATCGCGATCGCCGACGCCTGGGGCGTCGAACGCCACGACCACCGGGGCAAGACGGTGTGGTGCGAGCTCGTGGAGGGCAGGGCGCACGCCGCCTTCCCCGACATCCAGGATGTGCTCGACACCTGGGAGCTGACCCACCAGGACCTCGGTGGTCCCCTGGAGCCGGAGCACGGCAGCACCATCGTGTCGCTGCTCGGCTACCCGGTGAAGCTGGGTCTCGCCCTGCAGGAGCACTACGACGCGGTGGTGCGCGAGTGCCAGCTGCTGGCGGCTCCCCGGCGCAGCGGCGCTCAGCAGCTGCCCGAGAACCTCGTCGAGCTGGCCACCGCGCTGGCGGAGCGCTATCCCACCGAGCTCGCGCACTTCGCCCGCCCCGACCCCCGACGTGTCGCCGCGGAGGCCCGGGGCGAGGAGACCGTCGACCTCGAGTACTCCTGGTCCGAGGACGCCGTGCCGCTGATGAAGTGGTGGCAGGGACTCTTCGACGAGGTCGACGCGCACGCGCGCGCCGGCGACCTCCTCGTGCCCGGCATCTCGGACGAGCTCGCCCGGCTGCGCGGCTGGGCGCTCACCGAGTTCTCGGAGCAGCCCCGCGGAGCTCCACCGAGGCCGTGGACCGAGGCGGACTGAGGCGCGTTCACTCGTCCGGGCGTGCAGCCGTCCACCATCGGTGCCGATATGTCCAGTGACAGGACCCGCGTTGAACGCCACAACCCGATGACAGCGCAGCACCCGATGACAAGCGCAGCGACGCACCACACAAGGAGGGCCGGCCGTGGTTGCCACCAGCACCAGCCGACTGCAGGACGACGACAAGCCGACGCCGCACGACGACGTCCGCCCCGACCACGCGACCCCCGATGTCGCTCCAGCCGAGCACGTCATGGAGCTGCTGGAGGAGCACGTACCCCTCTCGCTGCTCATGGACCTGGTGGAGCCGGCCGGACCCGACTCGCGCGACATCCTCACGACCGAAGGCGCCCCGGAGGAGGCGTGGTGGGCACAGCCCTGAGGTCGATTTCTTCGACGGGCGCGAGGGCTGCTAACCTCTAGTGCCGTTGCGCCATTAGCTCAATTGGCAGAGCAGCTGACTCTTAATCAGCGGGTTCGGGGTTCGAGTCCCTGATGGCGCACCACGCGCGAAGGCCCCGGCCGCACCCTGTGCGACCGGGGCCTTCGCCGTGTCAGAGGTACAGGCCCGTCCGGTCGTCGTCCGCCCGAGGCGCGGCGATCGCGTGGAGGTCTCGCTCGCGCAGCAGCACGTACTCGTCACCCTGCAGCTCGACCTCGGCCCGGTCCTCCGGGTCGAAGAGCACGCGGTCGCCGAGCTGCACCTGGCGCACGTGCGGCCCGACCGCGACGACGCGGGCCCAGGCGAGCCGCTTGCCCACCGCCGCCGTCGCCGGGATGACGATGCCGCCGCCGGAGCGCCGCTCGCCGCCCTCGCGGTCGGTGGACACCAGCACCCGGTCGTGCAGCATGCGGATGGGCAGGCGTGCGTCGCGCCCGGAGCGTGTGCTGGCGCCGGACGCCGCGGTACCGGCTGCGGTGGTGCTCACAGTGCCACGCTACCGCCGGAGAGGGACGTGACCGGCAGCGGTCGGGTCAGCGGCGAGACCGTCGCTTCAGCCGGCGCCGGTTCCAGACGACCAGGGAGACCAGGGAGGCGACAGCCGCGCCGAGAGCCACCACGCGCTCGACCCGGAGCGAGCCGTCCGGCGTCCGGATCGCGGCATCCACCCTCGCCTTGAGGTCGGCCCTGCCGCGCCGAGCGATCTCCTTGGGTTGCAGTCGCATCGCCAGCTCGTCGACCGTGCCGACCAGGTGGGCGCGCGTCTGCTCGATCTGCGCCTCGAGCTCCTTCGGGTCCGTCGGCAACGCGCGCTCGGGGCTGGGGACGACGCCGGTGGCGACCTCAGACGTACCGGCCGGCGGGGACGTCGAGGCCGCGGCCTGCGGGACGACGCCGCCGGGGACGCTCTCGGACTGGCTCACGCACGCTCCTCACACCTCGGTCGGCCAGCGGACGGGCGACGCGGGCGCCCACGCACTGACGCTACCGGCCCGGCGATCACCCGGCATCGCGGACGTCGATCCGGGTCCGGTGCGACGCCGGGGGTGACGGTGACGCCGCCTACGATCGGCTGCGACCTCGTCACCACCACGGCGTCACCAGCGCCGTCGACGGACCCCCGGAGGACCTATGCCCAAGCTCATCGAAGGCCAGCCCGCACCCGACTTCACGCTGCCGGACAGCACGGGCGCACCGGTGTCCCTGTCGGACTACCGAGGCAAGCACCTGGTCGTCTTCTTCTACCCCGCCGCCATGACCCCGGGGTGCACGAAGGAGGCGTGCGACTTCCGCGACAGCCTGGCGCCGCTGCAGGCCGCGGGCTACGAGGTGGTGGGCATCAGCCCCGACAAGCCGGAGAAGCAGGCGAAGTTCGTCGACGCCCACGGGCTCACCTACCCGCTGCTGTGCGACACGGACCGGTCGGTCATGACGGCGTGGGGCGCGTACGGCGAGAAGAAGCTCTACGGCAAGACCGTGACGGGGGTGATCCGCTCCACCGTCGTGGTCGCGCCGGACGGCACGGTCGAGCTGGCGCGGTACAACGTCAAGGCCACGGGCCACGTCGCGGCCCTGACGAAGGCGCTCGGAGTGGCAGTGAGCTGAGCGCCGCGACGAGGGGCTGCGGTCCGCGGCTACGCTTTCGCCGTACGCGGGAGTGGTGTAACTGGCAGCCACGCAGGATTTAGGTTCCTGTGCCTTCGGGCGTGAGGGTTCGAGTCCCTTCTCCCGCACGCGGCCCTTCCACCGGTCGACGCGTGGCGAGGCTTTCCAGGCGACGCCGACCGGTCACTGCACGGTGAGGTACCGCGTGTGCCAGCCGGACGCCCCGTTCGGTGCGGGCGGCGCCTCGGTGGAGGTCTGGACGGCGCCCGTCCCGTCGGTCGCGCGCACCTGGATCGTGTGCGCGCCGCGCGTGGCCTGCCACTGCCAGACCCACTGCCGCCACGTGTCCTCGTCGCCGCCCGGGCCGAGGCTCGCCGGCTGCCACGGCCCCTCGTCCACCCTCACCTCGACCTCGCGCACGCCCCGGTGCTGGGCCCAGGCCACACCCGCGACCACGACCGTGCCGGCACGCACTGTGTCGCCTGGCCGGGGGACGTCGATGCGCGACTCCGTCTTGATCGGACCCCTCGCTGACCAGCCCCGCGGCGTCCAGTAGCCCTCGGCGCGGTCGAAGCGCGTGACCTCGAGGTCGACGACCCACTTCGTCGCCGAGACGTAGCCGTAGAGGCCGGGCACCACCAGGCGCGCCGGGAAGCCGTGCTCCACGGGCAGCGGGCCGCCCCCCATACCCACCGCCAGCAGCGCGTCACGCCCCGGGTCGGTCAGGGCGTCGAGCGGTGTGCCCGCCGTCCACCCGTCGGCGCTCGTCGACAGCACCATGTCCGCGCCCGGGTGCGGGGCGGCCCGGGCCAGCAGGTCGCGCAGCGGGTGCCCCAGCCACCGCTGGTTGCCGACCAGGTCGCCGCCCACCTCGTTCGACACGCAGGTGAGGGTCAGCAGCGTCTCGACCATGGGGAGCGCCAGCAGCTGGTCGAACGTCAGCTCGAACGGGTGGTCGACGAGCCCGTGGACGCGCAGCCTCCAGTCGGCCGTCGACACCTGAGGCACGACGAGGGCCGTGTCGATGCGAAAGAAGTCGTCCGGCGGAGTGAGGAACGGCGTGATGCCCGGCACGTCCAGCGATGCGGTGCTCGCGTCGTACGACGCGGTCGCCATCGGCAGGCGCAGCATCGCTCGGCTCGCCGCCACCGCCCGGGCACCACGGCCGACCACGGATGACAGGCCCGCGCCGACCACGGCAGCGGCCGCCGTCATCGTCGTGAGACGGAGGAAGGCTCGGCGATCGACCTCCTGACCTGTCGAGGCCGCCTGCGCGTCACGCTCGAGCAGGGTGCTGAGTACCGCGAGTCCGAGAGCACCGGCGAGAAGGAGTGGCAGCGCGTCGGCGAGCCCGGCGTGCGGGCGGCCGAGCACGGCGGCCAGCCCCAGTGCCAGCAGCAGCACCAGGGCGGCGAGGCCGAGGCGACGGCGCACCCACCCCAGCAGTCCGACGCCGACCGCCGCGAGCACCAGGACCAGCGCCATGCCGACGAACAACGCGTCCTTGTCGTGCGTGCCGAAGCTGGCGACGGCCCAGTCCTTGAGCCACCGCGGCGTGCGGTCGACGAAGGCGTTCCCTACGGCCAGCAGAGGTGCCGGCGTGCCACCCGCGCGGCCGGTGCGGACCAGCAGCGCCGCCAGCAGCTCCGCGATCGCGATGGTGAGCGCGCACGCCACGACGCCCGCGAGACCCGCGCGGACCTGACCGGACCGCGGCGCCCTTACGCCATCCATGGTCACCAGCATGCGCCGTCGTCCTCACAGAGCCCAGCGGGTGCGGCGGCATCCGCCTGACGCTCGCGCCGGGTCGGCCTGCGGTTGGTGGGGGTGGGGATGCCGACCGTGGCGCAACCCACCGTCCATCTCGACCGAGGCAGGGCGGGCGACCGGTCAGACCTCCAGCAACCTCACCAGCCGTGGCGCGATGGCGCGCATCGCGTTGCCTCGGTGGCTGATCGCGTTCTTCTCGTCGTTGGTCAGCTGGGCCAGCGTGCGGCCGTCCGGCAGCCGGAGGATCGGGTCGTAGCCGAACCCGTTGTGCCCCAACGGCTCCCTTGCCAGCACGCCTCGCACGTGGCCGAGCTCCACGTGCTCGTCGCCGGACGGCGTGACCAGCGCAGCCGCGCACACGAAACCGGCCGCTCGGTGCTCGTCGAGGACGTCGGAGAGCTGGTTCAGCAGCAGCTCGAGGTTCGCCCGGTCCTTCTCGGCACGCGGCAGCTCCGGTCGGCCGCACCAGCGCGCCGAGAAGATGCCCGGCGCGCCTCCGAGGATGTCGACGGCCAGCCCGGAGTCGTCGGCCAGCGCGGGCAGCCCGGTGGCGTCGCAGACCGCGTGCGCCTTCAGCAGCGCGTTGGCGGTGAACGAGTCACCGTTCTCCACGACGTCCTCGAGCCCGTCGAACGCGTCGGCGCCGACGACGGCCGTGCCGAGGTCGACGTCCACGCCACGGGCCTGGGCGAGGTCCGACAGCAGCTCGCGCAGCTCGACGACCTTGTGCTCGTTGCGCGTGGCGAGGACGAGCCGGGCACCGTCCGGCGGCGTAAAGCGCGCCGTCACCGCGAGGCTGCCAGGGCGTCGCTCTGCAGCTGGGTCAGCCGGTCGCACCCCACAGCACCGAGGTCGAGCAGCCGGTCGAGCAGCGCGCGGTCGAACGCCTCGCCCTCCGCCGTGCCCTGCACCTCGACGAACCGCCCGTCGCCGGTCATCACGATGTTCATGTCGGTGTCAGCGCCGACGTCCTCGGTGTAGCAGAGGTCCAGCACCGGCGCGCCCTTCACCACGCCGACGCTCACGGCCGCCACCGAACCGGTCAATGGGGTGGCGCCTGCCGCGATCAGCTTCAGGCCGCGCGCCGTCTCGATGGCGTCGGCCAGTGCCACGTAGGCCCCGGTGATGGCGGCCGTGCGCGTGCCGCCGTCCGCCTGAAGCACGTCGCAGTCGAGGACGATCGTGTTCTCACCCAAAGCCTTCGTGTCGATCACGGCCCGCAGGCTGCGACCGATCAACCGGCTGATCTCGTGCGTGCGCCCACCGATGCGTCCCTTCACGGACTCGCGATCGCTGCGGGTGTTCGTCGAGCGGGGCAGCATGGCGTACTCGGCCGTGACCCACCCTTCACCGCTGCCCTTGCGCCACCGCGGCACACCGGCCGTGAACGAGGCGGCGCAGAGCACGCGCGTGCGTCCGAACTCCACCAGCACGCTGCCCTCCGCCTGGTCGAGCCACCCGCGGGTGATCCGGACAGGGCGCAGCTCGTCGGCCGCTCGGCCGTCATCTCGCGTCATGCCGCCCAGGCTAGGGCCTTGCTCCTCGGCGCCAGCACGGCGGATCGGACGTCCACGGCGTGCGCGGTTCACGTCACCGCAGGTGCAGGTTGTCCAACCCGCGACCGTCTTCACCGTGGTAGCCGCCCGGCGTGACGAAGCCGGCACCGTGGCCAGGCTCACGCCCTCGTCGTGTGTGCCAGCCCCCTACTCGACCGTAGGCTCCGCATGTGGCAGACGCACCCATCGGCATCTTCGACTCCGGCTACGGCGGTCTCACCGTCGCGCGTGCGGTGCTCGACCAGCTGCCGCACGAGCCGGTGCTCTACATGGGCGACACCGCGCGCCAGCCCTACGGCCCGCGGCCGATCGCCCAGGTGCGCGAGTTCGCGCTCGAGTGTCTCGACGAGCTGGTCGACCGCGGGGTCAAGGCGCTCGTCATCGCGTGCAACTCGGCGAGCGCGGCGGTGCTCGGCGACGCCCGCGAGCGCTACGACGTCCCTGTCGTCGAGGTCATCAGGCCGGCGGTCCGCAGGGCCGCCGCCGCCAGCCGCACGGGCCACGTCGGGGTCGTCTGCACGGAGGCCACCAAGGCGTCCGGCGCGTACGTCGACGCCTTCGCTGCCGCGCCGCACATCAAGGTGACGACGCAGGCCTGCCCGCGGTTCGTCGAGTTCGTCGAGGCGGGTGTGACCTCGGGGCCCGAGCTGCTCGACGTGGCCCGCGAGTACCTGCAGCCGGTCGTCGGCGCCGGCGTCGACACGCTGATCCTCGGCTGCACGCACTACCCGCTGCTGACGGGCGTGATCTCGTACGTCATGGGCGACCTCGTGACGCTCGTGAGCAGCGCCGAGGAGACCGCCAAGGACGTCTACCGGCAGCTCGTCGTGCGCGACCTGCTGCGCGACCCCAGCCTTCCGCCGCCGACCCACCGGTTCCTGACCACCGGTGACCCGACGGTGTTCTCCAGTCTCGGACGTCGCTTCCTCGGTCCGGAGATCGCGCTGGCCGAGTCCGCCGGCTGGGACGCCTCGCTGGTCGAGCCCGAGCTCTCGGTGAGCCACTCGGCGTCCCCACGCGATGGCCAGGACGCCGCCCGGAGCGTCGGATGAGGGTGACCGTCGTCGGCTGCTCCGGCAGCGTCCCCGGCCCCGACTCCTCCGCGTCCTGCTATCTCGTGGAGGCGTCCGACGGCGAGCGCACCTGGCGAGTGCTGCTCGACCTGGGCAGCGGGGCGCTCGGCGGGCTGCACCGCTACGCCGACCCGCTCGACGTCGACGCCGTGCTCCTGTCGCACCTGCACCCGGACCACTGCCTCGACCTCTGCGGCCTCTACGTGATGCTGAAGTACCCGCCCCGACCGCGCCGGACTTCGCCGGACGGGCCGGTCAAGCCGCAGGTCTGGGGGCCCTCGGGCACCGCGGCTCGGATGGCCCGTGCCTATGACCTGCCGCCCGAGCCCGGTATGCGCAACCAGCTGGACTTCCAGCCGTGGCGCGAGCGCGAACCAGTGCGGTTCGGGCCGTTGGCCGTGACGCCCTTCCGCGTCAACCATCCTGTGCTGGCCTACGGCGTGCGCATCGAAGACACCACGACCGGCGGCGTCCTCGGGTACACGGGCGACACCGACACTTGCGACGCGCTGACGCCGTTGTGCACGGGCGCCGACCTCGTGCTGGCCGACAGCGCGTTCATGGAGGGCAGGGACTCGGCGCGAGGCGTGCACCTGACCGCCGCTCGCGCCGGGGCTGCCATGACCGCAGCGGGAGGCGTGGGTCGCCTGGTGCTGACTCACCTGCCGCCGTGGAACGACATCAAGCTCTGCCTCGAGCAGGCCCGCACCACGTGGCAGGGCGAGCTGGACGTCGCGCGTCCCGGGGACACGTACGAGCTCTGAGCCGCCGCCCCCGCGCGTGCCAGTCACTGGTGCAACGGCTCATCACCAGTGATGAGCCGTTGCACCGCTGACGCCCGCCAGACGTGCCTGTGGACAGCCGACGAGGCGACCCGTGGCCAGCCGCCACACTCTCGGCGTGGAACTCGCTGCGGGGGCACGGGAGGCGTGGGCGGCACTGGTCGTCGAGCAGGACGGCGTGGTGAGTCGGCAGCAGGCGCTCGGCGTCGGCTGGACCACCGGTCAGATCGAGACGCACTGCCGCCGCGGCCGGTGGCGACGCCTGCACCCGGGGGTCTACGCCGCCTTCACCGGCGAGGTGACCTGGCGTGGGCGCCTGTGGGCGGGACTCCTGCACGCCGGCGCCGGTGCTGTCGCCAGCCACCGCAGCGCGGGCAGGCTGCAGCGGCTCGTCGACACCGACCCGGACGTGGTCGAGCTTCTCGTGCCGTGGGGCCATCGTGTGACTGCGCAGCCCGGCCTCGTCGTCCGGTCGAGCCGTCACCTGAGCGCCCGTCGGCAGCCGGCGCGGTCCCTCCCTCAGACGCGCGTCGAGGAGACAGTGCTCGATCTGGTCGAGCTCTGCATGCGCGACGACGACGTGGTCGGGTGGCTCACTCGCGCCTGCCAGCGCGGCTTGACGACGCCCACGCGGCTGCAGTCGGCCCTCGCCGGGCGCCAGCGGCTCAGGCACCGCCCGCTGGTCCGCGACGCCCTTGCTGACGTGGTGAGCGGCGTCGCCTCACCGTTGGAGAGCCGGTACCACCGGGACGTCGAGCGGTCGCACGGCCTCCCCCGCGCGTCACGAGGCGAGCGCGTCACCGTCGAGGGCCGACACTGGTACGCGGACGTCCGGTACCGGGCGTACCGGTTGAGGGTCGAGCTGGAGGGCCTGCGCTGGCACGCAGGCGAGGACCGGTGGCGCGACGCGGCGCGGGACAACGCAGCCGTCCTCAGCGGCGACGTCGTCCTGCGCTACGACTGGCGCGCCGTGGCGGGGGCGCCGTGCGCGACCGCACGACAGGTGGCTGGCGTGCTGCGCACGCGCGGCTGGCCCGGCGCGGTGCGCACCTGCGGACCGGCCTGCGCCGCGTCGGACTGAGCCCCTCACGACGTCAGTGGTGCAACGGCTCATCACCAGTGATGAGCCGTTGCACCACCGACCTTGGCCTCCTGCCCGACTGGCGCGCCAGGAGCCTCAGTCCTCGCAGACGGCCTGCACGAGCGTCTCCTGCAGCCAGGTGAGGAAGTCGTAGAGGCTCAGCATGGTGGCGAGCTGCAGGCGCCGGGCCTCGTCGAGGTGGTCGTCGTCCGCCTCGTCGCCGACGTCGGACGTCGCACCCGAGCCGGCGGCCGCGCCGGACCTGACGTCGTCCACCTCGGGACCCTGCTCGCCCTCGGCGTCGACGCCGAACGACTCGTCGACCCCCTGGCCGAGCAGCTCTCCGGCGCCCGGCACGCCGGACCGGCCACCATCCGGCCCGTCGTCGTGCTCTGGCGCCGCGCCGTGCTCCGGCTCGACGTCCGCCTCGAGCTCGTCCAGGTCACCCTCGAGCAGCATGCCCACCTGGCGCATGAGGCGCTCGTGGTCCTCCTCGGTGCGCAGGCCCATGCGCTCAGCGAGCACGAGTCGGACGTCGGTGAGGGCGACGAGCCAGGCCTGGCCCTCGTCGTCGTCCAACGTGAGGGCGCCGTCGCGGCCCAGGCTGAGCCGCGCGGTCTCGAGGCAGGCGCGCTTGCGGTCGCGCAGCCCCTGCTCGGTGTAGCGGCGGAACTCCGACGACGCCTCGGCGTCTAAGGCGTGCGCGTCGGGCAGCAGCCGCGCCAGGGCAGGGTCGTCCGGGAGGTCGACCGACGTGCCGATGCCGACGAGGGCGGCCAGCGGGTCCGTCTCGGCCGGCGTGCCGTCGTCCAGCAGCTCGTACACCTCGACGAACAGGTGCGCGAGGACCGCCCGCTCCTGGCCGTCGAGCTTGGCCCGCAGGCCGTGCCGCGTGCGCCGGAATCCTCGTGCCACGTGCTGTCCCCTCTAGCTCTGGTCCCCGCCCCGGGTCGGCACCCGGTCAGTCGTCCTGCTGCAGCGTGGCCCACAGGCCATAGCCCTGCAGCGCCTCGACGTCCCTCTCCATCTCCTCACGGGTCCCGTGCGAGACCGCCGCCCGTCCCTTGTGGTGCACGTCGAGCATGAGCTTCTCTGCCTTCGGGCGCGGGTAGCCGAAGTAGCTCTGGAAGACGTAGCGCACGTACGACATGAGGTTGACCGGGTCGTTCCAGACCAGCGTCACCCACGGCTTGGCGGCCTCCACGGTCTCCTGCGACCGCGGTTCGTCGAGCTCGACCGGCGACGTGGACACGCCCACCAGAATAGGGTCGGGACGTGCCTGACGCTGCTGCTGCCCCGCGCTCCGCTGTCGACGGCGGGACGGCGACGTCGTCCGCGGCCTTGCCCTCGACGAGCACGGCGCTGCTGACCGACCACTACGAGCTGACGATGCTGCAGGCCGCGCTGGCCAGCGGCGCGGCCCAACGTCGGTGCGTCTTCGAGGTGTTCGCGCGTCGACTGCCGGAGGGCCGTCGCTACGGCGTCGTGGGCGGCACGGGGCGGCTGCTGGACGCGGTGGAGGCGTTCCGTTTCGACGCACCGGTCCTCGACGACCTGGCCGACCGCCGCGTCGTCGACGAGGCCACCCTGGACTTCCTGAGCACCTACCGGTTCACCGGATCCGTGCACGGCTACGCCGAGGGCGAGTGCTACTTCCCGGGCTCGCCGCTGCTCGTCGTCGAGGGTTCCTTCGCCGAGGCGGTCGTCCTGGAGACGATCGTGCTGAGCATCCTCAACCACGACTCCGCGATCGCCTCGGCGGCAAGTCGCATGACCTCGGCTGCGGGCGACCGGCCGTGCATCGAGATGGGATCGCGGCGCACGCACGAGTGGGCCGCCGTGGCGGCCGCACGAGCCGCCTACGTGGCGGGGTTCGCGAGCACGAGCAACCTCGAGGCCGGACGTCGGTACGGCGTGCCCACCGGCGGCACGAGCGCGCACGCGTTCACGCTGCTGCACGACGACGAGCGCGAGGCGTTCACCGCGCAGGTGGCGAGCCTCGGCGCCGGCACGACCCTGCTGGTCGACACGTACGACGTGGCCGAGGCGGTGCGCGTCGGCGTCGAGGTCGCCGGGCCTGGACTGGGCGCCGTCCGCCTGGACTCCGGAGACCTCCTGGCGCAAGCCATCGCGGTGCGCCAGCAGCTCGACGAGCTGGGCAACCGCGACACGCACATCATCGTGACGAGCGACCTGGACGAGCACGCGATCGCCGCTCTCGCGGCGGCACCGGTGGACGGGTACGGCGTGGGCACCAACCTCGTGACCGGCTCGGGGGCACCGACGGCCGGGCTCGTCTACAAGCTGGTGGCGCGTGAGGGCCGGGACGGTGAGCTCGTCGGGGTCGCGAAGCGCAGCAAGGACAAGCTGAGCATCGCCGGTCGCAAGTGGGCGCTGCGGCGGCGAGGGCGAGACGGCGTCGCCCAGGCCGAGGTGATCGGTATCGGGCACGTGCCGCGAGACGTCCCTCGCGAGCGGGAGGTGCCCCCAGGCTCCGGCCGTTCGCTCCTGGTGGACCTGGTGCGCGACGGTGAGGTCGTCGGCCGCGAGAGTCTCGACGAGGCGCGCCGGCGGCACACGTCGTCCCTGGCTGAGCTGCCCCTGAGCGCTACCCAGCTGTCCCGCGGAGAGCCCGCGATCCCGACCGTCTACGAGCAGGAGGACCCGTGAGCGACCAGCCTGAGGAGCGCACGCGAGCGACGGAGGAGGCCGTGACCGCCGACGACGAGGCACGTGCCCTGATCGTGGTCGACGTGCAGCTGGACTTCTGCGAAGGCGGCTCGCTCGGCGTGACCGGCGGCAACGACGTCGCAGCCGCGATCGGCTACCTCATCGCGAACGGCGCACCGGGCTACGCGCACGTCGTCGCCACCGCCGACTGGCACGTCGACCCGGGCGCGCACTTCAGTGACAGTCCCGACTTCGTCGCGACCTGGCCGGCTCACTGCCGCGTCGGCACCGACGGCGCGCAGCTGCACCCCGCGCTGGCCGAGGCGGCAGCGTCCGACCGGATCGAAGCCGTGTTCCGCAAGGGCGAGTACGCCGCCGCCTACTCGGGGTTCGAGGGGACGACCGAGGGCGACGACGACACCCGGGTCCCCCTGGCCTCGTGGCTGCGTGAGCGCGGCGTCACGGCGGTCGACGTCGTGGGCATCGCCACGGACCACTGCGTGCGGGCCACGGCCCTGGACGCCGCGCGGGAGGGCTTCACGACACGGGTGCTGCTCGACCTGACGGCCGGCGTGGCCCCCGAGACGACGGCGAAGGCCTTGCACCAGCTCGCGGACAACGGGATCGGCCTCGTCGGGGAGCCGGTCGTCCGTCCCTGACCGCGAAGGAGTCCACGAGGCGCACGCCAAATCAACTGTCGCACAACGCATCTCAGGCCGCACGCCGAAGTGGTTCGTGCGGGTGACGCGCGGTGCCGCCAGACGGGGCCGCCGCCGTTTCGACGTGCGGACTCCCGCGGGAACCACTAGGACTGAGGGGCCGCACCCTCTCCGGGTGACGGTTCACGTGGATCCGGGAGGACCCTCATGTCTCTTTGGTTGCTGTTGATCATCGCCGGCGTCATCTTGGCCATCATCGGCTTCGCCGGCGTGGGGCAGCTGCTCATCTGGATCGGGATCGCCGTGCTCGTCGTCGGCCTGATCCTCAGCTTCACCACGCGGTCGCGCACCTAGCGTCACGTCGCGACGTCGGCTGCCCAGCGGGCGGTACTCCTCCGGGGGTGCCGCCCGCTGGGCTCTCACCCGCGAGCCGGTCAGGACGGCGTGCGACCACCGGCCCAGCTCCACGCGTACCTGCCGTCGTCCGACGCCCGCGCGGCCTCGCCGAGCTCGAGCGGCCGGAAGGTGTCGACCATCACGGCGAGCTCGTCGAAGTAGTCCTTGCCGAGAGCGTTCTCGACGGCGCCCGGCTGCGGGCCGTGGCTGTGGCCCCCGGGGTGCAGCGAGATGGACCCCTTGCTGATGCCGCTGCCCTTGCGGGCCTCGTAGTCGCCGTCGACGTAGAACATGACCTCGTCGCTGTCGACGTTCGAGTGGTAGTAGGGCACCGGCACGGCGAGCGGGTGGTAGTCGACCTTGCGCGGCACGAACGCGCACACCACGAAGCCCAAGCCCTCGAACACCTGGTGGACCGGCGGCGGCTGGTGCACGCGACCGGTGATGGGCTCGAAGTCGCTGACGTTGAACGTGTACGGGTAGAGGCAGCCGTCCCAGCCCACGACGTCGAACGGGTGGGTGGTGTGGACGACGACGCTGCCGACGACGCCGGACGGGCCGTTGCCGCGGTGCTTGGTCAGCACCTCGACGTCCGAGCCCTCAGCGAGGAGCGGCTCGGTGGGGCCGTGCAGGTCACGCTCGCAGTAGGGGCTGTGCTCCAGGAGCTGCCCGAAGCGGGACAGGTACCGCTTGGGCGGCGCGATGTGGCTGTTCGCCTCGATCGCGTAGGTGCGCAAGGGGCCGGCGTCGTCCACGTCGCGAGGCACCCACCGGTGCACCGTGGTGCGGGGCAGCAGCACGAAGTCGCCCTGGCGCGCCTCGAGCGAGCCGAAGACCGTCTCGACGACCGCGCTGCCGGACTCGACGTAGACGCACTCGTCGCCGATCGCGTTGCGGTAGTAGGGCGACGTGGTGTCGCTCACCGCGTAGGAGATGCGGACGTCTCCGTTGCCCAGGACGAGCCGTCGTCCCCGCACGGCGTCGTTGCCGCGCCACGAGACGGCGCCGTCGCCCGCATCACCGTCGGTGAACAGGTCGTGAAGCCGGAAGTGGAAGGGGCGCAGGGGGTGGTTCGGCTGCGTCGCGCTGTCGGGCAGCTGCCAGTCGCGCGCGTCCGAGATCGCCGACGGGATGCCGCGGTGGTACAGCAGCGACGAGTCCGAGGAGAAGCCCTCCTCGCCCATCAGCTCTTCGCTGTAGAGGCTCCCGTCGGGCTGGCGGTACGGCGTGTGCCGCTTGGGAGGCACCTGGCCGACGCTGCGGTAGTACGCCATGAAACCGCCCTTCGTGTGGCCCGTCCGATCATCGGACGTGCGCGTCC
>DASSTJ010000180.1:0-48865 GCA_035707965.1 Actinomycetales bacterium | reverse complement strand
GGCGGGGGGCCGCGTCGTGCTGTCGGGCATGCCGGCGAGCGCCGACCTGTCGCCGGCGTGGTTCCGCGAGCTCGAGGTGGCCGGCACGTACGCGTCGACCGGAGACGCGTTCGAGGTGGCGCTCGACCTGGCAGCAGAGGCACCGTTGGACGGGGTGGTCGGCGGCCGCTACGCGCTGCACCGGTGGCGCGAGGCCCTCGACCACGCGCACAGCGCCGGCCGGCTCGGCACCGTGAAGGTGTGCTTCGACGTCCGGAGCCGAGCATGACCGGCGAGACCAGCACGCCGCACCCCATCGCTGGACCGAACGACATGAGGAGACTGCCGTGAGCCGCCCCGGGTTCGTGCTGGAGGTCGACGACCGGACGCCGCCGCTCGTCGTGCAGGAGGGCGAGGGCTTCCGTCTCGAGGAGTTCCCCCGCGGCACGCGCGTCGTGTACCCGCCGGAGTCGCTGCCCTCGATCCGCGACGTCGACGGCGCGATCCGCCGCGCGCTGCTCAACCCGGTCGGCCGTGAGCCGCTCCCCGAGCTGCTGTTCCCCGGCATGCGCCTCACGATCGCGTTCGACGACATCTCGCTGCCCCTGCCGCCGATGGTGAAGCCCGACATCCGTCAGCGCATCATCGAGCAGGTGCTCACCATGGCGGCGGCCGCCGGCGTGGACGACGTCGAGCTCATCTCGGCGAACGCGCTGCACCGTCGACTGACCGCGGCCGAGCTCAAGGACATCGTCGGCGAGCGGGTGTTCCGGTCGTTCTTCCCGCAGGGCGCTCTCTACAACCACGACGCCGAGGACCACTCGAACCTGCTGCAGGTCGGGCAGACCGACCGTGGTGAGGACGTGGAGATCAACCGCCGGGCGGCCGAGAGCGACCTGCTGGTCTACGT
The DNA here is from genome assembly GCA_035707965.1 of Actinomycetales bacterium. Classification (GTDB taxonomy): domain Bacteria; phylum Actinomycetota; class Actinomycetes; order Actinomycetales; family Angustibacteraceae; genus DASSTJ01. The sequence goes on along the minus strand of DASSTJ010000180.1, from coordinate 47,976 downwards.
GAACATCAACATCGTGGCCATGGACGGCGGCCACAAGTCCGTCCCGATCGGGCTGGCGTCGTACAAGAGCCTGCGGCACCACCACAACAGCCACACGATGGTGCACTCGCGGTCGTTCATGGACCACACCAGGTCGGCGATGCACCACAGCGCCTGGCGCATGGGCCGCTTGCTCGCTGACCACCTCAAGATCTTCACGGTCGAGACGACGCTGGACAACAACGTCTTCCCGTCGACCTACTCGTTCCTCATGAAGCGCGAGTGGGAGTGGGGGGTGCGTGACCAGGCGTCGATGCTGGCGGCTCGTCGCGGCCTCGCCCTGGCGCCGAAGGGCTTGCGGCACAACATCTACCAGGGGATCCGAGCGCCCTACGGCCTCACCGGCATCCACGCGGGCGAGACCGAGGCGGTGCACGAGCTCACGGTCGCCAAGGTGCACCAGCAGCAGATGGTCGAGGTGCAGGGCCAGAGCGACGTCATGGTGCTCGGCGTGCCGTACCTCGGGCCCTACAACGTCAACGCGCCGATGAACCCGATCCTCGCGGCGTGCATGGGACTCGGCTACTACTTCAACAGCTACGTGGGACAGCCGGTGGTGCGCAAGGGCGGCGCCGTCATCCTCTACCACCCGGTGGAGGAGGACTTCAGCCAGCTCATCCACCCGAGCTACGTGGACTTCTACGAGGAGGTCCTCACGACGTCCACCGACCCGGCGGTGATCGAGGCGAAGTTCGAGCAGCAGTACGCCACTGACCCCTGGTACATCCACCTCTACCGCACGTCCCACGCCTACCACGGCGTCCACCCGTTCTACATGTGGTACTGGATCGCCCACGCCCTGGACCACTGCGGAGACATCGTGTGGGTCGGCGCCAACCGCAAGGCGGTGGAGCGCATGGGGTTCCGGGCGGCGTCGTCCCTGGCCGACGCGCTCGAGATGGTGTCGGGGACGGTGGGCCGCTCCCCGTCCATGACCTACCTGCACAACCCCCCGCACCTCCTGGCGCACGTGCGATGAGCAGCCCCGCCCCGCAGCTGAGTGATGCACTCTCGTGCAACACGCCAGCGTGTCGCGCCAAGATGCATCACTGGGCGGGCCTCCGGACGCAGAGCCCATGCGGCGAGGTGGAGGCCCGATGACGAGTCCGGTGGGTCACGTCACGCGCCAGGTGCTCGGCGGCGCGCTGCTGAAGGGCGCCCGCCAGGACCTGCGGGCCGTCGCCAAGGGCTGGCGCTGGGGACGGCGGTCCCTGGTGCCGCGGTCGGCCGAGCCCTTCCAGCCCCCGCGCACGTCTGAGCCGTTCCCGACCGCCTGGGCACGGACTCCCGCCGCGTCTGTCGCGCGCGAGGGCCTCCAGAAGCTCGGGCTGGCGCCGCTGCTGCGGTCACAGGTCGCGCCGGTCGTGCACGGGCTCGACGTGCTCGACCGGCTGGGCGGCCCCGTCATCTTCGTGGCCAACCACACCTCTCACCTCGACACCCCGCTGATCCTGTGCTCCCTGCCGGACCGATGGCGCCGCACGACGGCCGTCGCGGCCGCGGCCGACTACTTCTTCGACACCTGGTGGCGGGCCACGAGCTCGGCCATGGTGTTCAACACCTTCCCGATCGAGCGGCGCACCGGCTCGCTGTCCTCGACGCCCGGCGACCTGCTCGACGACGGCTGGAGCATCGTCGTGTTCCCCGAGGGCACCCGCTCGCCGGACGGCTGGACGCGCACGTTCCGCCACGGGGCGGCCTTTCTCGCGGCCAGGCACAAGGTCCCCGTCGTGCCGATCGGCATCCGCGGCTCGTTCGCGGCGATGCCGCGCGGCCGGGGCTGGCCCGTGCCGGGCCGGCCACCGGTCACCGTGCGCTACGGGCAGCCGCTGCGCCCCGGCGCGCAGGAGGGCCCGCGCGAGCTGGGCGCACGCATCGAGTCGGCCGTCGCCGCGCTCATCGACGAGGACAGCACGACGTGGTGGGACGCCACCCGCCGGGCCGCACGCGGTGAGACCCCCTCGACGTCAGGGCCGGACGTCGCTCGCTGGCGTCGCGTCTGGACGCAGACCCAGCCCCCCGCCGTCCACCGGCACCGGCGCGTCTGGCGCTAGGCGGCGTCAGGCCCGGCGCCGCCGGGCTGCCGCCGCGAAGGCCGCGCCCGCGGCGATCAGGGCCGCCCCCAGCCAGGCCATCAGGCCGAGGTCACTCGTGGGGCCGGTACGCGGCAGGGAGGAGGCGCTCGTCCCACCGCCGCCAGACGTCGACGGACCGCTGCCCGGCGACGCCTCCGCGACCAGCAGGGCCGTGCCGGTGATGCCACCGAACGACGCCGTCACCGTGTGCCTGCCCGGCTTCGCCGGCGTGCACCGCGCAGCGACGCAGCTGCCGTCGGGCGAGATGGTGAAGGTCGCGGACGACGTGAGGTCGGCGACCGCGTTGCCGTCGTCGTCGTAGCCGGTCGCCGTGTAGGTGCGGCCCTCGCCGACGCCCACGCTCGCCGAGGCGGGCGACAGGACGATGGAGCTGATCCCGGACACGGTGTCGCGGCTGACCGCGAAACCGTTGGACGACTCGAAGGTGGCCGTCAGCGGTCCCATCGGCGGGTAGTCCGGCGTGCACGACATGTGGCCCGAGGCGTCCACCGGCACCTGCTCGCAGCCAGGCATCGTCATGTAGAGCTCGGCGAAGGTCACGGCGCCCCGGGGATCCGGCAGGTTCGCTGGCGATCCGGTGGCCGAGGTCACGGTGGCGACCAGCCGCCCGCCGACCAGCGCCGCTTGCAGTGACGTCGGGGCCAGCTCGACCGCTCCGACATCGCACGCGCCGTCCTTGGGCCGGGCCACCCCGCGCTGGTCGGTGCCCGGCGAGCCGGACGCCGGGCACCCGGCGGCGCCGGCGGGCACGCGGTTGCTCGGCGGGAAGGCCGCCAGGCTGAAGGACGTCGGCGGCATCGTGCGCGTCGGGCCGCCGAAGTCACCGAGCGGCGCGAGACCGATCTCGTCGACCGAGCCCACGACGCTGCCGCCGGAGGTGCTGAACCCGCACGACTCGTCGGACGTGACGTTGTGACCGCCGTCCGTCACCGGCACCGCACAGCCGGAGCCGGAGAGGATCGAGCTCTCGATCGTCGTCGTCCCGTCGCCGATCAGCACGACGGCCTCGGATCCGTCACCGGCCAGCGTCGAGCTCGAGACGGTCACCTCGCCACCGTCGTTGAAGATCGCTGCTCCCGGGCCGTGGTTGCTCGTCAGGGTGGAGCGGTCGATGGTGGCCACGGCGCCCGGTGCGACGAAGAGCGCACCGCCACCGGCCAGCTCACCCGTGTTGCCAGCGAGCGTGGAGCGCATGATGGTGAACCGCCCGTTGCCGACGAAGGCTCCGCCACCGGCGTCCGAGGTGTTGTCGACGAGCTCGACCCGGTCGAGGGTGACGTCGCCGCCCGAGCGCACCCCGGTGGAGTCCGCGCCGGTGATCCGCAGCCTTCGCACGGTCACCTTCCCAGCGCTGACCGACAACGTCGTGCCGGTTCCGTTGGCGTCGATCGTGGTGGAGGCGGCGCCGGCGCCCTGGAGGGTCAGGGCTCTGCCAGCCGGCCATGCTCCGACAGCCACGGTCTCGGTGTAGGTGCCCTTGGCGATGTGCACGGTGACGTCGGCGGACGTCGACAGCCGCGCCTGCTCGACGCCCTGCTGCACCGTCCGGCACGGATCGGCCACCGGGCCGCAACCAGAGGAGTCCGTGCCCGACCCGTCGACGTAGACGTCTGCCAGCGCGCTCAGCTGCAGCTCGTAGGCGCCGGCGTCGCAGTACGCGGATCCCGGACCTCCGCCGGGTCGTGGCTCTCCGCGCTCGTCGGTCGCCGCGCAGTCCGCGGCGGGCACCACCAGGTGGGCGCTGCTGGCCGGGCCGATCGCCATGGTCCTCGGGCCGCTGGAACCGTTGGCCGCCAAGGGCTTCAACCCGATCGCGTCGGCGCTGCTGACCTTGCTTCCCGTGCTGTCGCCGAAACCGCACGAGTCGTCCGACGCGACGTTGGCGCCGCCATCGGTGAACGTCGCGCCGTTGCACGCGAAGGGCCCGGCGTCCGAGAGCACAGACCGAGTCAGCGTCACGGTGGAGGTGGCTCCGCCGCCGTTGACCAGTGGCTCGCTCGCCTGCGTGTACAGGGTCGAGTCGACGATCGATGCGTGCATGCCGGCTTCCACGAGGACGGTTCCGTAGCCGCTGTTGCCCGACAGCGTCGAGCTCCTGACGGTCGTCGTGGCCGTGCCGGCGGACACCGCGCCCCCGACGGCGGCGGAGTTGCCCGACAGCGTCGAGGCCGTGAGCGACAGGGTCGCCGAGCCCTGCACGCTGATGGCGCCGCCTACCTGGCTCGCCGTGTTGTCCGTGAACGTCGAGCCGGTGACCGTGACGGTCCCGTGGTCGGCGTAGATCGCACCGCCGTACTGGGTCGTCGAGTTCCCGGTCAGCGTCGAGCTCGTGACCGTCAGGTCGCCGTCGCTGTCGATGGCTCCGCCCGAGGCGCTGCTGTGGCCGCCGGTGAGCGTGAGGGCCTCGACCGCCACGGAGCCGCCCGGGACGCGAAGCACCACACCGGCGCTCTGGCCGTCGATCGTGGTGGACGACGCGCCGGCTCCCAGCAGGGTCAGCGAACGGCCTGCCGGCCACGACGGGGTGTCCACGTTCTCGGGGTAGGTGCCGGCGGCGATGCTCACGGTCGCGTCGTCCGCGCCCGACGCGAGGGCCTGGGCCACCCCCTGCGTCACGGTGCGACACGGCGCGGCAGACGTACCGCAGCTGACGTCGTCGGCGCCGTCCGTCGCGACGTAGATCGTCGCGGACGTCGCGGCCGACGCCGGAACCGCCATAGCGACCGGCGCTCCCACGAGCGCGAGGGCAGCCAGGGTGGACACGAGCGCACGAGCGCGTCCGGACATCGATGCCTCCGTCTGGTGACCACGGGCAGGCACCGTGAGTAGCAGCATAGCCACCATATGTATCAGGCCGCGGGCTCTCGCCGGATCCGCCGCCCCGAGAGACGTCGACTCACACCGCGTACTGGACCACCCAGGTGTGCATGGCGATGGCGGCCGCGGCGCCGGCGTTGAGCGACCGCGTGGAGCCGAACTGGGCGATGGACAGCACGACGTCGCAACCCTCGTGCGCCGCGCGCGTCAGGCCTGGCCCTTCCTGGCCGAACAGCAGCACGCACTCGCGCGGCAGGCCATAGCCCTCGAGCGGCACGGCGCCTGGGAGGTTGTCGATCCCGATGACCGGGAGCCCACTGCCCGACGTCCGACCGCCACCACCGGGGCGGCCGTGCTGCCCAGAGCGGCCGGTGCCACCCCGATGGCCGGACGACACCGGCTCCTGCCTCGCCGCCCACGCCAGGAGTCCCGCCACGTCAGGATGGTGCAGCACGTGCTGGTAGCGGTCGGTGACCATCGCGCCACGGCGGTTCCAGCGGCGTCGGCCCACGATGTGCACGGCCGCCGCGTTGAAGGCGTTGGCGGTGCGCACCACGGAGCCGATGTTGAGGTCGTGCTGCCAGTTCTCGATCGCCACGTGGAAGCCGTGCCGGCTGGTGTCGAGGTCCGCCACGATCGCGTCGTGCCGCCAGTAGCGGTACCTGTCGACGACGTTGCGCCGGTCGCCGCGGGTGAGCAGCTCGGGGTCGAGGCGGTCGTCGTCCGGCCACTCGCCCTGCCACGGACCGACACCGACGTCCGGCTCCGGGGGCGTGGCGTCAGGCACGTGCCGACCCTACGACGCGGCACTCGTGCGAAGGTGCGCGATCCGCGGCACCCAGACCGTCGCCTACCCTGGTGCGTGTGATGCCTGCCCTCGGCCCGTCGTGGCTCGACCCGCAGCAGCTGCTCGACACGTTCGGACCGTGGGCCCTCTGGGGAACGCTGCTCGTCGTCTTCATCGAGTGCGGCCTGTTCTTCTTCCTGCTACCGGGCGACTCGCTGCTCTTCACGGTCGGACTGTTCGTGGCGGAGGGCACGATCCACCACTCACTGTGGCTGGTCTGCGTCCTGCTGACCGCCGCGGCGTTCGCGGGCAACGTCGCCGGCTACGAGATCGGCCGCGCCGCCGGTCCCCGCATCATCCGACCGGGGTCGCGGCTGGTGAAGCAGAAGCACATCGAGCAGACGCACGAGTTCTTCGACCGGTACGGCGCGCGGGCGCTCGTGCTCGGACGCTTCGTGCCGATCGTGCGCACCTTCATCACGCTGGTCGCTGGCGTCGGCCACATGAACCGGCGGCACTTCTACGTCTGGAGCGCCCTCGGCGCCGTGCTCTGGGCCGTCGGCGTCACCCTGCTCGGCTACTTCCTCGGCACGATCCCCTTCATCCGCGGGCACATCGAGCTGATGCTCATCGCCATCGTGCTGGTCTCGGTGATCCCGATGGGCGTCGAGCTGCTGCGTGCACGACGAAACCGGAGCCGCAGCGCGGCGTGACCACCCGCTCACCCCGTCTGGCCGATCAAGGTGGCCCCCGGCATGCCGATACCAGCGGGATGAGCACTGCCCGACCCACGACGCCACGGACTCGTCGGCCGGCCGTGTCCGACCGGCTGTGGCTGGTCTCGAGGCCGTTGGCGAGCGACGAGCACCGTGCTGCCTTCTGGACGCGCCACCTGCAGCTCGGCGTGCTGCTCACGGAGTTCACCACCGCCATGGTGCTGGCGTACGTGGTCGTGGCTGAGCGGCCGCACCGGTTTCTGCTCCTGACGGTGGGCACGGCGATGATGGGGCTGACCCCGCTGCTGCTCGCACTGCCGATGAGCCGGCTGGCTCGCGACCATCGCGGCGCCCTGGTGTTCTACGCATGGAGCGTCACGGTCACCGTCGTCATCTCCGTCGTGTCGGTCGTGGACGGCGGCGGCGACAGCCCGCTGCGGTGGCTGTTCGTGCTCACCCTCGCCTACTCGGGCCTGACGTACCCGCCGCTCGGCGTCGCGCTCGTCGGGTCGCTCATGATCGGCGGTTACGTCGTCGTCGCGGCCACCAGCCCGCCGTTCGAGTCCAACGACGCGGTCATCACCGGGGTGCTGGTGCTGTTCACCGCGTTCACCGCTTGGGCGTCTCGCAACCACTGGGACGTCAACGACCAGCAGCTGCTGCTCCGTGAGCGCCTCGAGACGCTGGCTGACACGGACCCCCTCACGGCGCTGCTCAACCGGCGCGCCTTCCGTGACCGGCTCGCGCGCGCAGCCAACGCGGCCCAGGCCTCGTTCCCCGTCTCGCTCTGCCTGATCGACCTCGACGGTTTCAAACGGGTCAACGACACTGCTGGCCACGGCGCCGGTGACGAGCTGCTGGTTCAGATCGCCTCGACCCTGGTTGGCGCCGCCCGCGAGACCGACCACGTCGGCCGGCTGGGAGGGGACGAGTTCGCGGTGCTGCTGCCGGGCGCGGACGCGTCGCACGCTGGAGAGATCGCCGCGCGCATCCAGGCCCGCGTCGTCCAGACCGGGCGCCAGCACGGCGTCACGGCGAGCATCGGCATCGTCACGACGGACAAGCCGATCGGGTGCAACGAGCTGCTGACCACTGCGGACGGACTGATGTACGAGGCGAAGGCGTCGGGGCGGAGCACCGTCGTCCAGCAACGCTGATCCTCAGCGCAGCGCCTTCTGCTTGTCGGCGATCGACCGGACCTGCTCGGTGTCGTCCGTGCGCAGCGCGTCGAACACCTGCTGCGCCTGGGCGTCGTTCCACAGCACGATCGCGCCGACGCCCGGTCGCGTGCTGGTGCCCGACACCGGCACGGTCAGCGAGAGGCCCGTGGAGCCGGCTGCCGACCGCATGCCGAGCACGAAGCGCAGCAGCGCGAACGGCCCCGTGTCGTCGTCCACGGTGAGCGCTCCGGCCCCGCGGTGAGCCAGAGGATACGTGCGGAACGGGTTGACCAGCGTCGTCGGTTTTGTGGCCTTCGTGACGATCGCCGCCAGGAGCTCGCGCTGCCGCTCGACGCGGCCGAGGTCGCCACGCGGGTCGGAGTGCCGGGCCCGCGCGTAGGCGAGCGCCGTGGCGCCGTCGGCGTGCTGGCAGCCCTTCTTCACGTTCAGCCCGGCGTCGGAGTCTCTCATGTCGAACGTCGGGCAGATCTGCACGCCGCCCACCGCGTCGACCATGCCAGCAAAACCGCCGAGCCCGATCTCGACGTAGTCGTCGATCTGCACGCCGGTCGCCTTCTCCAGCGTGTCGGCCAGCAGGCGCGGCCCGCCGAACGCGTACGCCGCGTTGATCTTGTTGTGCCCGTGGCCCGGGATCGCCACGTAGGAGTCCCGGGGCACGCTCATCAGCACGGTCGGACCTCGGCCGGCCGGCACGTGCAGCAGCAGGATGGTGTCCGTGCGACCGCCGCCGGCGCGACCGGTGTGCAGCTGCTTGCGCTGCTCGGGCGTCAGGCCTTGGCGCGAGTCCGAGCCCACCACGAGGTACGTGCGGCCGGGGGTGCCCGGCGTGCTCTCGCCGACCGCGTCGACGCGGTTCAGTGACGTCCAGGCGACCGCGAGCACGGTGGCCGGGTAGACGACGAGCACGAGCAGCAGGAGGAACGCGATCCAGCGGCCGGGGTGGCGGCGACGGCGCGCCGGCAGCCGACCTGCGCTCGGCGCGTGCTGCGGCACTCCGGACCGCTTGTCGTACGACGGCGACGGCGCGTTGGCCGCGTACCGCTCGTGGCCGTAGCGGTCGGACGTCGCCCTCGGCCTGCCGCTGCCCGGCGGTCGGACGCCGGTACCGGGCGGGGCGTCGGGCGGTCGGCTGCCGCGATCACCCCCGATCGGGTGGTCGCCGCCGTCCGCCATCCCGTCACCGTACAAGGGGGCCGAGGCGAGAGCGGAGGACGCTCGGGCGCGGACGGTCCCGTCACTCGGGCGAGACGAGACGCTCACCCACAGCGCGCCCACAGCGGCGACGGGGGCTCACGCGGCGACAGTCATGCCGACCGCGTCGCCGTCCGGCACCTGCGCGTCGACCCGCACCCGCAGCACGCGCAGCGCCAGCATGGCCGTCACGGCGAGCGCCAGAGCCCCCGAGACCACGAAGGTGGCGCGCGGGCCGATCGCCGCGGCGGCCAGCCCACCCAGCGCGAGCGCACCGATCGAGAAGCCCCGCGAGGCGCCCATCATCGCCGCGATCACCTGGCCCCGGGCGGCGTCGGGAACGCGGGTCAGCAGCAGCGTGGACGTCGACGTGTTGAGGGCACCGTTCGCGATCCCGAGGAGCGACCAGGCGGCGGCCATCACGAGGAGCGTCGGCGCGAGCCCGGCGACCACGAGGCAGGTGGCCATCGCGCCGGCGGCCAGGACGATCCAGCGCAGGCGGCGTCTCGTCGTGGCGTCGCGGCCACCGAGCAGCGAGCCGACCGCGATGCCCGCGGCCGCGGCCATCCCGATCAGCCCGTAGGCCGTGTCGGTGCCGTGCAACGAGTCGCGCACGAGGAACACCTCGACCACGTTGGTCGCCTCGCCCACGACCACGAAGGCCATGAGACTCGTGAACAGCGGCCACAGCACGACATCGCGGCGCACGACCCGCAGGCCGTCGAGCGCGCGCGGCTTCGCGACGGGCGACGCCGGGCCGGCGGCCCCGGTCGCGGCAGACTGCGCTGCCCTGCGCGGGCGGCGCCGGCCGCGCAGGACCACGCGCTCGCCGCGCCGGGTGCGCACGACGAGGCCGGCGACGGCCAGGGCCCCGAACGTCGCGGTGTCGGCCAGCAGGGGCAGGCGCGCGCCGCCGAGCCCGGTCAGCACGCCGCCGAGGGCGGGGCCCGCGACGGCTGCGACGGTGGTGAGCGCCTGCGTCGCGCCGAGCGCGCGGCCGACCTCGCCGTCCCCCACGATCTTCGGCACCAGCGCACCCCAGGTGGGGTTGGCCACGGCCTGGCCGGCGTGCAGCAGAGCCACCAGCACGTAGAGCAGCCAGGGGTGTGCGGGCACCTCGCCGGCGATCGCGAGTGCCAGCGCCGCGCAGACGAGGCCTTGGGCGAGCGCGGAGACCGTGGTGAGCACGCGCGAGTCCCAACGGTCCGCCAGCCGGCCGGCCCAGGGCGCCAGCAGCACCGTGGGGATCGCGGCGGACGCGAGGAGCAGGCTGATCCCGCGAGCTCCTCCGCCACTGTCGTGGACCGCGAGGAGCAGCGCCACGAGCGCCATCTCGTCGCCCAGGACGCTCAGCGCGCGGGCTGGCCCCACGACACGCAGGTCACGGTGACGCCACACGGACCGGTGGAATCTCTGAAGGGGTCGCTTCATATTTGTGAAGGTACCCCTTCAGACTCAAGATGTGCAACAGTCCTTTCAGATATGGTGCCTCCTATGGCACGCCAGGCGAAGGACGACGACCCCGAGCTGCTCGAGCTGACCGACCCGCTGGCGTTCCGGGCGCTCGCTCACCCGGCCCGCACCGCTGTCATCGACGAGCTCTACGGCGGCAGGCAGCGCACCGCGAGCGAGCTGGCCAAGCGCACGGGCCTCACGCCCAGTGCCATGAGCTACCACCTGCGCGCGCTGGAGAAATGGGGCATCGTCAGGCGTGCCGAGCCGGTGGCCGACGGGCGGGAGCGCCCGTGGAAGAGGTCGGCGAAACGCCTGTCCTTCAAGGGAAGCGGCGGGTCGGACAGCACGTCGGACGCCGTCACCGCGCTCTACCTCGACCAGCTGCGCCGGGACTTCGCCGCGTGGCGCACCCAGGTACGGCGGGAGAAGGGCGAGTGGGCCGAACTCGGCAACCTGAGCCGCGGCCGCGTCTACCTGACGGCCACCGAGCTGCAGCGCCTCGACCAGCTCGTGCTCGACGCCGTCGACGAGCTGGGCGGCAAGCGCACGCCCGACGACCACCCCGACGATGCGCGGAGCGTCAGCTTCTTCTGGGCGACGGCCCCGCTCGTCAGCGACGACTGAGTCACAGGTCCCGCGCTCACCGCGTCCCGCGCGCGTCGGGGCACTCGCTGGACGTCGCGTGCCGGGTCCGCGCTCGTCGCGGGCCGGGCGTCCCGGACGGCGCGCCGGGACGACGTCCGCGACCGTGGAGGATGGGGGCATGGCGGACTGGCTGGCGCAGCTGCTGCACCCCGACCTCGCGACCCTGTCGGCGAGCGCCGCGTACGCCGTCCTCTTCGTCCTGATCTTCGTGGAGTCGGGTCTGCTGGTCGGCTTCTTCCTCCCCGGTGACACGGTGCTCTTCGCGGCGGGACTCCTGTCGGCGCGCCCGGGCTCGGCCCTGTCGCTCGAGGTCCTCGCCCTCGGTGCAGGCACCTGCGCTGTCCTCGGCGACGCCGTCGGGTACTGGACGGGTCGTCGCTTCGGCCGCCCCTGGGTGGAACGCCGAGCCGGTCGCGCCGCACGGCACCTGCCCACCGCAGAGCGGTTCTACGCCCGTTGGGGCGTCGGGGCGGTGGTGGTGGCCCGGTTCATCCCGTGGGTGCGCACGTTCACCCCGATCCTCGCGGGCGTGTCCCGCATGCGGTACCCGAGCTTCCTCGCGGCCAACGTCGCAGGGGCGTTGCTGTGGGCGACGGGACTCGTCGTGCTCGGTCACGTGGCGTACTCCGTGCCGTGGGTGCGCCACGCCGCCTACGCCGTGGCGGCCCTGTCGGTGCTGACGTTCGCGGTGGGCCCGTTCGTTGCCCGCCGGCGACGGGACCGCCCCGCGGTGGACGCCGAGCGCTGACGCGGGACCAGGTCAGGACGCCGACGTGGTCCCCGGCCCGCTCGTACCGCCCGTGCCCCGGTCGAACGACACGCTGGGCGCGGCGCGCACCTCCGGCTCCTCGGCCTCGAAGTACTCGGCCCGTTCGATGTGGAACATGCCCGCCACGATGTTGGAGGGCACCGTCTCGACCTTCGTGTTGAGCGACCGCACGTTCGCGTTGTAGAAGCGCCGGGACGCGGCGATGCGGTCCTCCGTCTCGGTCAGCTCCCGCTGCAGCTCGAGGAAGTTCTGGTTGGCCTTGAGGTCCGGGTAGGCCTCCGCGACCGCGAACAGCCGGCCGAGTGCCTGCGTGAGCACGTTCTCCTGCTGGGCCTGCTGAGCCGGCGTGGAACCAGGGGCCGCCGCAGCAGCACGAGCCCGGGTGACGGCGTCGAGCGTCTCGCGCTCGTGCGCGGCGTAGCCCTTCACCGTCTCCACGAGGTTCGGGATGAGGTCGTGCCGGCGGTTCAGCTCGACGTCGATCTGGCGCCACGACTCCTGCACCACGTTGCGCAGGCGGATCAGGCCGTTGTACATGGCGACGCCGGCGGCGAGCAGGATCACCACCAGCACGACGACGACGATCAGCACGATGAGGCCAGTGCCCACAGCAGTCCCCTTCCCGGGCAGGTGCCGCTGATCCTATCCGGGAGAGCGGGCAGCGGGGCCTGACCGCGCGACCTGCCACCGCCCAGTGATGCAGTGTCGCGAAACACGCCGGCAGCTTCGGCGAGCCTGCATCACTGGTCGCGTCGACCGGCCGACGGCTCGAGCAGGATCGCGTGCGCCTCCAGGGGCAGCTGGTCCAGCTCGGACGACGGGTCCCGCACCTCGTCGGCGACGACCATGGTCTCGAGCGTCAGCACGTCTCCCTTCGGACGCACCGCCGCCAGGTACTGCTTGGTTGGGCAGCCGCCGCACACCGAGCCCCTGCTGAGTGATGCAGTCTGGCGGGACACGCCGTACGGATCGGCGAGTCTGCATCACTCAGCGGTTCAGCTGAGGCGCTCGACCCGCGTGCGTGCCCGGTCAGCAGCGCGATGCGCGACCTCGGACTCGTGGCGCGCCTGGTCGCGCTCGCGCTCGGCGGTGCGCCTCTCTCGCTGGACGGCGGTCAGCTGGCTCTGCGCGTCCCGGACCTCCTGCTCGAGGTCGTGCAGCCGTTGCTCGAGCCGCGCCTGGCGGCCCTCGAGGTCGTCGACCGACGCCTGGGCCTCGTCCAGCGCGTCGTCCGCCTCCGCTGCCGCGGCGTCCGCCACCTCGGCCTGCTGGCGAGCCTCGGCGAGCGCCTTCTCGGCGCGCTCGCGCTCTCGCTGCTCACGCTCGTGCTGGCGCCGACGCTCCGCGAGCTCGTCCTTGGCGCCCCGGTCCTTCGACGCGGCCCTGCTCGACGAGCCCTTCCCAGGCCCCGCACCGCTTCTCGACGACCGAGCTCCAGCACCGCTCGGGTCGGCGGCGCGCGCAGACGCGGGACGACGTCCGCCACCCGGTTGCGCCTCCGGCACGGCCACCGCGTCAGCCAGGTCCACCGGCCGGAAACCCGTGCTGGACAAGGACCGCAGCAGTGTCCCGGTGCGGACGGCGTCGGCAGCGTCGGGGTCGCTCATCACAGCACGCAACGTGTGCTCGACCTCGTCGGCGATCGCCCCGCTGACGGGGTTGCCGAGCTCCTTTGCGAGTGCCCGAGCCTGCTGGGTCACCGCGCGCAGCACCCCTTGCCGCTGCCTGTTGAGCTGCAGCAGCTCGTCCTTCTCGAGGCCGGCCTGCGCCTCACGCAGGGCCGAGCCGATGGCCGCGACCTGCTCGACCTCGTCGCCGTGGCGACGCACGAGCTGGTTGACGAGCCAGCCGGCCGTCGTCGGCTTCGGCAACGCCTTCACACGGGTGGCCAGCTGGGGGTCCTCGTCCTTGAGATCCTTGGCTCGCGCGTTGCGTTCGGCCGTGAAGTCGCCGGGCAGCAACGCGTACAGCTCTTGGGCGACGTCCGCGAGGTCCACGGCGCCCAGCCTGCCGCACGCGACCGGCACCGCGCCCGTGGACCGACGACGACTCGCCCGCGCAGACCGTGCGCCATGCGGCCGACCCTCCGCGTGGAGAACCCCGGTGGCGGTTCCCCTCAGCCGAGGCCGAGCTCGGCCTTGCCGTAGGCGGAGCGGTACTCCAGTCCGGCCTCGCGCACCCGGTCGGCGGCACCGGTGTCGCGGTCGACGATGACGGCGACGGCGACCACGTCGGCTCCCGCGGCACGCAGCGCCTCGACGGCGGTGAGGACGGAACCGCCCGTGGTCGAGGTGTCCTCGACGGCCAGCACGCGGCGGCCGGCGACCTCCGGCCCCTCGATCTGCCGCTGCAGACCGTGCGCCTTGCCCTGCTTGCGGACGACGAACGCGTCGAGCGTGCGGCCGCGGGCAGCCGACGCGTGCAGCATGGCGACGGCGACCGGGTCAGCGCCCAGCGTCAGGCCACCGACCGCGTCGAATTCCAGGTCGTCGACGAGGTCGAGCATGACCTCGCCGACCAGCGGCGCGGCCTCGCCGTCGAGCGTGATGCGCCGGAGGTCGACGTAGTAGTCGGCCTTCGCGCCGCTGGCCAGCGTCACCCGCCCGTGCACCACGGCCTTGGCGGTGATCTGGTCGAGCAGGGCGGCGCGCGCGTCGGTCACGGACGGCGAGTCTAGCGACGGATCGCCCGCCCTGACCCGGTCACCGGAGACGGCAAGGACCGCCGGCCCCCGCACGGCGCGCAGTCCTCCCGGGCGCCGAGAGCGGCACCGGCGGCATACCGTCAGGCCGGTGAGCACCCACGCAGGCGCGGACGGCGGCCCGGACCCCCAGCGGTGGCGTGCACTGGCCGTGTGCCTGGTGGCGGGCTTCATGACGCTGCTCGACATCAGCATCGTGAACGTGGCGCTGCCCGCGATCGAGGAGGGCACGAACGCCAGCACGAGCGACCTCCAGTGGATCGTCTCCGGCTACGCGTTGACGTTCGGCCTCGTGCTCGTGCCGGCCGGACGCCTCGGAGACGTGCGGTCGCGCCGGCTGATGTTCGCGATCGGCGTCGCGGTGTTCACCCTCAGCAGCGTCGGCGCCGGGCTGGCTCCGACGTCCCTCGTGCTGGTGATCGCTCGCCTGGCGCAAGGTGTCGGGGGCGGGCTGCTCAACCCGCAGGTGTCCGGGCTGATCCAGGAGGAGTTCAGGGGCGCTGAGCGGGGCAAGGCGTTCGGGATGCTCGCCGCGACCATCGGCATCTCGACGGCCGTCGGACCGCTGCTGGGCGGTGTCATCATCGACCTCCTCGGCGAGGAGCACGGCTGGCGCTGGATCTTCTTCGTCAACGTGCCGATCGGCATCGTGTGCATCGCGCTGGCCCTGCGCTGGGTGCCCGAGCACGTCGGCGGACGGCGGCACGAGGACCTCGACCTCGTAGGCGTGCTCCTGCTGGGCGCCGGGGTGTTCAGCGTGCTGCTGCCGCTGGTGCAGCAGCGCCAGTGGTCGGGGCCTGGGAAGTGGTGGCTGCTGCTGCTCGGCGCGCTGCTGTTGGGCGCGTTCGTGCAGTGGGAGCGCCGCCAGCTGCGCCACGGGCGCCACCCGCTGGTGGACCTGCGGCTCTTCAGCATCGAGACCTACAGCGCCGGCACGGCCATCGCTTTCCTGTACTTCTCGGGCTTCACCAGCATCTTCTTCATCGTCACGATCTACCTGCAGAGCGGCATGAGGTACAGCGCGCTGCTGGCCGGGCTCAGCGTCACGCCGTTCGCGGTCGGCTCCGCGGTGACGGCGCTGGTCGGGGGGCGCGTCGTCTCCCGGATCGGCCGACCGCTGGTGGTGCTCGGGCTGGTCCTGGTGGTCGTCGGGCTGGTTGCCGCGGACGTCCTCGTGGGCTGGCACGGCGACGAGCACCGCATCGGCTGGTGGCTCGCCGTCCCGCTCGGCGTGGCCGGGCTGGGCAGCGGGCTGGTCATCTCGCCCAACCTCACGCTCACCGTCTCGGAGGTCCCCGTCCCGCAGGCGGGGACGGCGAGCGGGGTCATGCAGACCGGTCAGCGCATGGCGACAGCGGCTGGCATCGCCCTGATCGGCTCGGTGTTCTTCGGCACGCTCGCCTCGAGCCACGACCCCGCCGCGGCGCTGAACGACGGCCTGCGCGTCACCGTGGTGATCGTCGCCGTGGCGCTCGTGGCCGGCGTGATCGACGTGTGGGCCACCCGCCGCCGGGAAGCCCGGTGACCGGTGGCCGGCCCCGCTCCCAGTTCGCGCGAAACGCGGCAGGCCAGCGACCGCCGATCCCCCAGTTCGCGCGAAACGGGGCTCAGGGACGGCGCACAGCTCAGCCGCGCCTGGTGCGCCTGGTCGACACGAAGGCGGAGCCGCCCCGCACGATGCCGCGGGGCACGTGCTTGATCGCGAAGACCAGCGACTTGTAGCGCTTGCTGGGCACGCTGACGACCTTGCCGCGACGCACGTCCGCCAGGCACTCGTCGACGACGTCGTCGACGTCCAGCCACCCGATCTCCGGCAGCTTGGACATGTTGATCGAGGCGCGCTGGTGGAACTCGGTGTGCGTGAACCCGGGGCAGAGCGCGGTGACGTGCACGCCGTGCGGCCGCAGCTCTCGCCAGAGCCCCTCGCTGAACGTCGTCACCCACGCCTTGGCCGCCGAGTAGGTGCCCATGGCCACGAACCCCGAGACGGACGAGACGTTGATGATCGTGCCGCGCCGACGGTCACGCATGGCCAGTCCGGCCGCGTGCGAGAGCACGAGCACGGCGCGGCAGAGCACGTCGAGCAGCCGCTCCTCGTCGGCGACGTCGGCCGAGAGGAAGCCGCGGTTCAGCGCGAACCCGGCGTTGTTCACCAGCACGTCGACCGGACGGTCGCGATCGGCCAGCCGGTCGGCCACCGTCTGCAGCTGCGCGCGGTCGGACAGGTCGGCGCGCAGCACCTCGACCTGTCGACCGTGGGTCGACCGCAGCTCGTCGGCGACCTCGCCGAGGCGCTGCTCGTCCCGGGCGACCAGCACGAGGTCGTGGCCGGCTCGCGCGTAGCGGCGCGCGAACGTCAGGCCGATGCCAGCCGTCGCACCCGTCACCAGCGCGACCGGCGTGGTTCGGGCGTCCGCAGTGGTCATGCGGTGACGATATCCGCCACCGGTCCGGTGACCGAGCGGCGAGTCGACGGTCGAGGAGCCGCAGCGGTCGGACGTCGGCACCGCGCGGCCGTACGAGCCTGTCGGGACCGCCAGGTAGGTTCGACCTGTGCGACTGGCTACCTGGAACGTGAACTCCGCTCGCGCGCGGATCGACCGCATCGTCGCCTGGCTCGAGCGCAGCGACGTGGACGTCCTGGCGCTGCAGGAGACGAAGTGCAAGGACGACCAGTTCCCCACCGAGCGCTTCACCGCCCTGGGCTACGAGGTCGCGCACCACGGCCACTCGCAGTGGAACGGCGTCGCGATCGTCTCGCGGGTGGGGCTGGACGACGTGGCGTGCGGCTTCCCGGAGCAGCCGACCTGGGGCGACCCCCCGGCGGCCGAGGCTCGGGCCATCGCCGCCACGTGCGCCGGCGTGCGCGTCTGGAGTCTCTACGTTCCGAACGGCCGCCAGCTCGGCGACCCGCACCTGGCCTACAAGCTCGACTGGCTCGCCCGGCTGCGCGACGCCGGCGAGGGCTGGCTCTCCGACGACCCGATGGCGCAGGTGGCGCTGGTCGGCGACTGGAACGTCGCACCGCAGGACGAGGACGTGTGGGACATGGAGGTCTTCGCGCACTCCACCCACGTCTCGCCGCCCGAGCGCGCGGCGTTCCAGGCGATCGTCGACGCGGGTTTCGGCGACGTCGTGCGCCCGTACACGCCGGGCGAGTTCACGTACTGGGACTACACCCAGCTGCGCTTCCCCAAGAAGCAAGGCATGCGCATCGACTTCGTGCTGGCGTCACCGGCGCTGGCGAAGCGCGTGACCGGCGCGATGATCGACCGGCAGGAGCGCAAGGGCAAGGGCGCGAGCGACCACGCACCGGTCGTCGTCGAGCTCGACTGACCGGACGCTGGTCCGCCTCGACGCAGCACCCGGGGCAGGTACGCCGCTGCAGGCCGCTCCTCCCCCCGCCGGGAGCGGCCTGAGCGACGCAGCCGTCAGGCGAGTGCTGGAGCCTGCGCAGGCAGGACGTCGCTCACCGCGCGGCCCCGCGCGGAGAGCACCGCGCCGGCCGCGATGGCCCACAGCGGCAGCAGCGGCAGCACGAAGAAGCCGGTGCCGAGCCCGACGAGCAGCACGGCCACCGCCCAGGCCGCCACGACGAGCCACGTCGGCAGCGCCCGCGAGCGGCGGGCCGCGATGGCCGCCGCGCCCAGCAGGAACGCGGTCGCCGGTGCCGCGTAGATCGAGACCGCCGCGGCGCCCATGTCGAGGGTGATCCGAGACGTCTCCGCGCTGAACGCCGGGGCGCCGGCGATCGACATGGCCGCGGGCACCGCGGACAGCAGCACCCCGCCGACCCACAGCATCACCGCCGCGGCCCAGGCGCTCGGCACGAGCAGCCGGCTGCCCAGGCGACGGCCGAGGACGGTGGCGAACCAGACGAGCGCCGCGCCGCTGACCAGCAGCGCGTACGCCGCGACGATCTCGGTCATCCGGTGCGACCGGTCGGCCCAGAAGGCCATCCAGGCGGCGTCCGGCGCCGCCAGCTGCGGCATCGTGAGCGCGAAGATGCCGACCATGTAGGAGACGGCGAACAGCAGCGCCGCCAGGACCGGTTCGACCCGGGAGCCGACGACCTTGGTGAGGGACATCGTGGTTGCCTTTCGCTTCAGTGGTGGGGACGGCCCGACGCTAGGAGCGACGCGGCTGCGCGGTCGTCCCGCGCGCGCCTGATCTTCACGTCGGTCTCGCGACCGACCGGAACCCCCCGCGACGTCATTCCGCAGGGGGACGCCGCTGCGCGGCCGATGGCCCTACCGTCGGGTCCGTGATCACGTTCCGCCGGCCCTCGTGGGGTGACCTCGCGCTGGCCCTCGCCGTCACGGCGCTCGGCCAGTCCGAGGTGTGGCTGCGGGACGACGTCCAGCCTCGGCCGGCCGCAGCGGTGTGCGAGCTGGTGCTCGGTGCCGTGCTCGCCTTCCGACGGGTGGCGCCGACGACGACGGTCGTCGTCGTCGCGGTCGCCAGCACCGCGGAGGCGCTCGCCGGCGTGCCGCTGCAGAGCCCGCTGAACCCGATCATCGCGAGCGCCATCGCCGCGTACTCCCTGTTCGTCCACGCCACCGCGCACCGAGCCGTGGCCGGTGGTGGCCTGATGCTCGCGGCCATCGCGACCCAGAGCGCCAGCCAGCACCAGGAGCTGGGCAGCTTCGCCTGGGCCGCGGTGCTGCTGGCCGGGGTGGCGGCCGTGGGCTGGACCGTCCGGTCCCGCACCGAGCGGGTCGGTCATCTGGAGAAGGAGGCGCTCGACCTGGAGCGGGCGCGCGAAGAGCAGGCACGCGAGGCCGTAGCGCGGGAGCGGGCCCGCATCGCCCGTGAGCTGCACGACGTCGTCTCGCACTCGATCAGCGTGATCGCGATCCAGGCGCAGGCGGTCGCACGCAGGCTCGGGCCCGGCCACGAGAAGGAGGTGGACGACCTGCGCGCGGTGGAGTCGACGGCCCGCCAGGCGATGGTGGAGATGCGACGGCTGCTGGGGGTGCTGCGCGCGGACGGCGAGGCGCTGCCTCTCGCGCCGCAACCGGGCCTCGACCAGCTCCCGGCTCTCGTCGAACGGGCGACCAAGGCCGGTCTGCACGTGGAGGTCACCACGTCGGGCACGCCGGTCCAGCTACCGGCGGGACTGGACCTCACCGCGTACCGCGTGGTGCAGGAGGCGCTGACGAACACGCTCAAGCACGCGTCCGCCCGCACGGCCAGCGTCGCCCTCGGGTTCGCGCCCGGCGAGCTGCGACTCACGGTGGAAGACGACGGACGCGGCCACGCGGACGGGGTCGTCGCCGCCGCCAGCCCCGGCCAGGGTCACGGCTTGATCGGGATGGCGGAACGGGTGAGCTTCTACGGGGGCCAGCTGCGCACCGGCCCGCTCGACGGTCGAGGCTTCCGCGTCGACGTCCGGCTGCCCATCGAGCGCTCATGAGCAGGGCGTCGGACGTCGGAGCTGACGACGAGGAGCGGGCATGACGACCGTGGTGGTGGCCGACGACCAAGGGATGGTCCGCTCGGGACTGATCTCGCTGCTCGAGGGCGACCCGGACGTCACCGTGGTGGGCGAAGCCGCGGACGGCGCGCAAGCGGTCGCCGTCGTCGCGCGGACGGACCCCGACGTCGTCCTGATGGACATCCGCATGCCGGAGCTGGACGGCTTGTCGGCGACCCGCCAGCTGGTGGCCGACCAGGTCAGGACGCGGGTGCTGGTGCTGACGACGTTCGACCTGGACGAGTACGTCTTCGAGGCCCTGCGGTCCGGCGCGAGCGGCTTCCTGCTGAAGGACGCACCGGCCGAGGAGCTGCTGAACGCCGTGCGGCTGATCTCGCGCGGCGACGCCGTGCTGTCCCCGGCCGTGACGAGGCGGGTGATCGAGGAGTTCGCGGCCTCACGACCGTCATCGCACACCGAGCCGTCACCCGCCCTCACCCCTCGCGAGCTGGAGATCCTGCGCTACCTCGGACGGGGCCTGTCGAACGCCGAGATCGCGGCCGACCTGGTGCTGAGCGAGTCGACCGTGAAGACGCACGTCAGCCGGGTGCTGCTGAAGCTCGGGCTCCGCGACCGGGTCCAGGCCGTGATCTACGCGTACGAGTGCGGCCTGCAGGGCTGACCACGGCCCTGCGCCGCTCGGAGCGGTCGTCCGAGCCGGGCGCAGGGAGGGGTACGGCGGGTGAGTGGGTCACACCTTCGCCAGAGGAACACCCTCGTGGGTCGCCGAGCGGACGACGAGCCCGTCGCCTTCGCCGGGCGCGCGGTCGACGAGCACGGTGTCGCCGTCACGCACGTCCCCGGAGAGCAGAGCCCGGGCCAGCCGGTCGCCGATCTCCTTCTGGACCAGACGACGCAGCGGGCGCGCGCCGTACGCGGGGTCGAACCCGGTGAGCGCCAGCCACTCGCGTGCCGCCGGCGTGACGTCGAGCGTGAGCCGCCGGTCGGTGAGCCGCTGGGCCAGGCGCCCCACCTGCAGGTCGACGATGCGCGACAGCTCGTCGATGCCCAGCGGGTCGAACAGCACGATGTCGTCGAGCCGGTTGAGGAACTCCGGCTTGAACGCCGCCTGGACCGCCGCCATCACCGCGGACCGCTTGGCCTCCGCGTCGAGCGCCGGGTCGACCAGGTACACGGAGCCGAGGTTGGACGTCAGGACCAGGATCGTGTTGCGGAAGTCCACGGTGCGGCCCTGGCCGTCGGTCAGGCGACCGTCGTCCAGCACCTGCAGCAGGATGTCGAAGACCTCGGGGTGCGCCTTCTCGACCTCGTCGAGCAGCACCACCGAGTACGGACGGCGTCGCACGGCCTCGGTCAGCTGGCCACCCTCGTCGTAGCCGACGTAGCCGGGAGGCGCGCCCACGAGCCGCGAGACCGAGTGCTTCTCGCTGTACTCGCTCATGTCGATGCGCACCATGGCGCGCTCGTCGTCGAACAGAAAGTCCGCGAGCGCCTTCGCCAGCTCGGTCTTGCCGACACCGGTCGGGCCCAGGAACAGGAAGGAGCCGGTGGGGCGGTCGGGGTCGCTGATGCCGGCCCGTGCGCGCCGTACCGCGTCGCTGACCGCCTCGACGGCCTTGCGCTGCCCGATGAGCCGGGAGCCGAGCACCTCCTCCATGCGGAGGAGCTTCTCGGTCTCGCCCTCCATCAGGCGCCCGGCCGGGATCCCCGTCCAGGCCGCGACGACGTCGGCGACGTCGTCCGGGCCGACCTCGTCCTTGACCATGAGGTCCGTGGCGGACTGGCCCTCCTCAGCCTCCTGGGCCTTGGCGAGCTCGTCCTCGATCTGCGGGATCTGCCCGTAGAGGACCGCCGAGGCGGCGCCGAGGTCGCCCTCCCGCTGCAGGCGCTCGGCCTGGCCGCGGGCGTCGTCGAGCTGCTGCTTGAGCTCGCCGACGCGGTTGAGGCCCGCCTTCTCGGTCTCCCAGCGCGCGTTGAGCGCGGCGAGCTGCTCGGACCGGTCGGCCAGGTCGGCACGCAGCGCCTCCAGCCGTGCCCGCGACGCCTCGTCGTCCTCACGCTCGAGCGCGAGCTCCTCCATCTTGAGGCGGTCGACGCTGCGACGTAGCTCGTCGATCTCGACGGGGGACGAGTCGATCTCCATGCGCAGCCGCGACGCTGCCTCGTCGACGAGGTCGATGGCCTTGTCGGGCAGCTGGCGGCCGCTGATGTAGCGGTCGGACAGGGTCGCGGCGGCCACCAGGGCGGCGTCCGAGATGGCGACCTTGTGGTGCGCCTCGTACCGCTCCTTGAGCCCGCGCAGGATGCCGATGGTGTCGGGCACGCTCGGCTCGCCCACGAAGACCTGCTGGAACCGGCGCTCCAGCGCCGGGTCCTTCTCGATCCGCTCGCGGTACTCGTCGAGCGTCGTGGCACCCACGAGCCGCAGCTCGCCGCGCGCGAGCATGGGCTTGAGCATGTTGCCGGCGTCCATGGCGCCCTCGCCGGTCGCGCCGGCGCCGACGACGGTGTGCAGCTCGTCGATGAACGTGACGACCTCGCCCTCGGATGCCTTGATCTCCTCGAGCACGGCCTTCAGCCGCTCCTCGAACTCACCGCGGTACTTGGCGCCGGCGACCATGGCGCCGAGGTCGAGCGAGATGAGTCGCTTGTCTCGCAACGACTCCGGGACGTCGCCGGCCACGATGCGCTGAGCGAGCCCCTCGACGACGGCGGTCTTGCCGACACCGGGCTCGCCGATGAGCACGGGATTGTTCTTGGTGCGGCGGGACAGCACCTGGACGACGCGTCGGATCTCGGAGTCGCGGCCGATGACCGGGTCGAGGCGTCCCTCACGGGCGGCGGCGGTGAGGTCGACGCCGTACTTGCCGAGGGCGTCGTAGGTGCCTTCGGGGTCGGGGCTCGTCACCTTCGCGGCACCGCGGACGCGCGGAAGCGCCTCGAGCAGCGCGTCACGCCCGGCCCCCAGCGACCGCAGCAGGTCACCGGTCGGGTCCGTGCCGGCCGCCAGCCCGAGCAGCAGGTGCTCGGTGGAGACGAACGAGTCGCCGAGCGACGTCATCTCCTCATTCGCGTGCTGCAGGACGATCGAGGCGGCGCGCGACAGCGAGGGCTGCGCCACCGTGGCCCCGGAGGTGGTCGGGAGGACCGAGATCAGCCCGCGAACCCGCTCCGCGACGGTGCTGGGCGACGCGCCCACCGCCTGCAGCAGCGCGGCGGCGACGCCGTCGGTCTGCTCGACGAGCGCCTGCAACAGGTGTGCCGGCTCGACCTGGGGGTGGCCGGAGGACGAGGCCGCCAGGACCGCCGCGGACAGCGCCTCCTGCGACTTCGTGGTGAGCTTCAGGTCCATGCGTGCTCCTGCAAGGGTTGTGACGTGGGGGGCCGCCAGCACTCTGCTCGCGGTCTCATGCAGGTCAACGTCGTCAAGGTTGAGTCTGTTCCGCTCAACTTACTCCCGCGGCGGTCAGTGCGCGATGTGCGGCGCCCGCTTCGTCCAGGGATGCGGCATTGATCCGAGGCGCCACATCTTTACGGAGAGTGACGACGTGACGCCAGACCGGTGTGCGCGGTGGGCTCAACCTTGACAGTGCGTGACGACCACCCGCACACTCAGGCATCGTGCGACCCGCTGACCGTGCCACCTGCCGCTGATGGGACGCCGGCAGCCTGGACGTCGGCGAGCCGGCGACTCGTCCACGAGCCCCCCCGCACCGCCAGGGTCCGACCAGCAGCACCCGCCGCCCCGCCGGTCGCCGACACCGCCCGCCCAGACGGGATCGTTGCCCCCCACCCAGGCCGATCCCCCGGGTGTCGCCCGCGCCCGACACTCGGTCGAGCAGCACCGGCAGCACCTGTCCCAGCCGGGCGGCATCCCCGCCCCCCGGCGCCCCCAGCCGATCCGCCGACGTGACCGCAGGACTCCGCGCCCCCACGGTCGTCGGCGCACCGCCCTCGTCCTGACGGGCGCAGCCGTCGCCGGGCTCCTCGTCGGCAGCGGCTACCACTGGCTCAACCGTCCGGCGTCCGCCCAGGACTCGGGCACCGCCGGGAGCGTCGCGGCGACCACCGCGGCCGCGCCACTGCCGTCCGTGCACCACCCGCCCTGCCCCAGCTCCGTCCCGGTGGTCCTGAGCAGCGACCCCGCCATGCACCTGCTCTCGCAGGTGGCGGCTGACCGGCTGGCGGTGCCGCAGAAGGAGCTGGCGGGCGCGTGCATCACGCTGATCGTGCGCGAGCAGTCCTCGCCCCTGGCCGCCGCCGAGCTGTCCGCGACGACGTCGGCCTCCCCGATGCGGCCCGACCTCTGGTTGTCGGCGTCCCCCGCCTGGGTCAGCCTGGCCCGCTCGACACCGACGGGCGCCTCCCTCCTGCCCGACGACGGACCGGTCTTCGCCGTCAGTCCTGTCGTGATGGCCGCCCTGTCGACGTCCAACCTGGCGGCCCTCGGCGGCGGGTGGCAGGGCACGCTCGGCGTCAGCACCGCCGCGTCCGCCGACCAGCGGCAGCTCGCCCTCGTCGACCCCTCCCGCAGCACCGCGGGCTTGCTGACGCTGCTCGGGCTGGAGCAGTCGGCGAAGGGCTCCGGATCCGGCACGGCCCAGGCAGTCACCGCCCTGGCGGCGCTCAGCCGGAGGCTCGTCGTGCCGTCCGACGACCAGAGCGGCATCCGCGACGTGCTCGCCGGTCGGCTCGACGCCGTGAGCGCCACCGAGGCGGACGTGCTGGCCTCGGCCGCGTCCGGCACGAAGCTGGTGGCGGTGCAGGCGGGCCGGGACGTCCCAGCGGCGCAGTTCCAGGTGCTCCCGGTCGGGACGCCGGGCGCCGGCGAGGGCCTCCCGGAACGCGACCCCCGCACCCCGGTCTCGGTGGCCTTCCGCACGGCCGCGCGCACGATCGTGACGCGGTGGTTCACGTCCAGCGAGGCGCGCGTGCTGCTCGAGCGCGCGCACCTGCGCGACTCGACCGGACGCATGCCGACCGGCACGGCCACCACCCAGCTGCCCACGCTCGAGCCGACCGCGGCACCGCGTGCACTCACCCCCGCCCTCGTGTCGACGGTGCTGCGGCAGTGGCAGGGGGCCGGCCGGCGCGGCCGCGTGCTCGCCGTCCTCGACGTCTCGGGCTCGATGGCACAGAAGGTGCCGGGTACGCACCCGGCCGCCACCAAGCTCCAGCTGGCCGTCGCGGCGTCCCGCCGCGCGCTGGCGTCGTTCGCACCCGACTCCGACCTCGGGCTGTGGACCTTCTCGACCCGGCTGAGGGGTTCCCAGGACTACACCGAGCTGGTGCCGGTCGGCACGCTGTCCGGGCCCCTGCGCGGCGCCACGCGGCGCGAGACGCTCGACAACGCCCTGGCCTCGGTCCAGGTGCGGCCGCACGGTGACACCGGCCTCTACGACACGACGCTCGCCGCGTTCCGCAGCATGCAGCGCTCGTACCGCGAGGGACGACTGAATGCGGTGGTCGTCCTGACCGACGGACGCAACGACGACGACGGCTCGATCAGCCGCACGACGCTGCTGTCGACGTTGCGGGCGGAGTACGACCCGGCTCGGCCGGTGCACGTCATCACGGTCGGGTACGGCGCCGACGTCGACGTCGACGCGTTGAAGGCGATCGCCGCGGCGACACACGGCACCGCCACCGTCGCGAAGGACCCGCGCGACATCGACCGCGTCCTGTTCTCCGCGCTCAGCAGCCTCTGACGCGTCGGGCCGTCAGCTCGGCAGGTGGGCGGCGAGGAGCTGCGCGAGGTGGACGCCGGACCGCGACGCGAGGTCGTCCAGCTGGGTGCGGCAGCTGAACCCGTCCGCCAGCACGACGGCGTCCTGCGCCGCATCCCGGACCGCGGGCAGCAGCTGGTGCTCCGCGACCTTGACCGAGACGTCGTAGTGCCCGCGCTCCACCCCGAAGTTGCCCGCGAGACCGCAGCAGCCGCCGAGGCGTTGGACGTCGGCGCCGGCCTTGTCGAGCAGGGCGGCGTCGGTGGACCAGCCCATCACGGCGTGGTGGTGGCAGTGCGGCTGGGCCACCACGGACGTGCCACTCAGGTCCGGCGGCTCCCACCCGTCGGTCGCGCTGAGCAGCTCGGCCAACGTCTTGGTGGCTGACGCGACCTGCTCGGCCGCCTGCAGCTCGTCGCCGTCCAGCAGCTCCAGGGCGTCGGACCGGAGCACCCCGGTGCACGACGGCTCCAGCCCGACGACGGTCGCACCGGCCTGCACGTGCGGAAGCAGCGCCTGCACGGTGGAGCGCACGCGGCGACGCGCGCCGTCGAGCTGGCCGGTCGAGATCCACGTCAGCCCGCAGCAGACCGGCTGCGCGGTCAGGTGGACGCGGTAGCCGGCGTGCTCGAGCACCCGCACCGCGGCTTGGCCCACCTCCGGGGAGAACCCGTCGGTGAAGGTGTCGACGAACAGGACGACGTCGCCCGAGCGCCTGGAAGCCGTTGCGGCAGAGGGCTGCTGAGCCGCGAACCAGGCGCGGAAGGTGGTGGGCGCGAACCGCGGCAGGCCCCGGCGGCGGTCGACGCCACCGGCCCAGGTGATGAGCGGGTGCAGCCAGCGACTGCTCAGCACCGCGTTCACCGCGCGCGGCGCCCGCGACGCCAGCCGCGACCACCGGGGCAGCCAGCCCAGCGAGTAGTGCGAGCGCGGCCGGGGACGGCGGCGGTACTTCTGGTACAGCGCCTCCGCCTTGTACGACGCCATGTCGACACCGGTCGGGCAGTCCGACGAGCAGCCCTTGCAGGCGAGGCAGAGGTCGAGCGCGTCGTGCACGGCCTGCGAGCGCCAGCCCTGCGGCCCCAACGCCCCCGACACGACGTCCTGAAGCACCCGTGCGCGCCCGCGCGTGGTGTCCTTCTCGTCCCGGGTCGCGAGGTACGACGGGCACATGACGCCGCCGGAAGCCGTCGTGTCGGCGCGGCACTTGCCTACGCCGATGCACCGGTGGACGGCCATGCTCACGTCGCCCTTGTCGTGGCGGTACGAGAAGCCCAGGCCGTGGCGCACCGGACGGACGTCGGCCAGCCGGATGTCGGCCTGGACCGGCCTCGGCTGCACGATGATCCCGGGGTTGAGGACGTCGTCCGGGTCGAAGAGGCGCTTCACGCGCGAGAACAGCTCGATGGCGGACGACGAGTACATGATCGGCAGCAGCTCGCCACGCGCCCGGCCGTCGCCGTGCTCGCCCGAGAACGATCCCCCGTGGTCGGCGACGAGGCGGGCCGCCGCGAAGACGAAGTCCCGGTAGTCCTGCGTGCCGCCCCGGCTGCTGAGCGGGAAGTCGATACGGATGTGGACGCAGCCGTCGCCGAAGTGCCCGTACGGGATCCCCGTGTAGCCGCTGTCGTCCAGGAGCTGCGCGAACTCACGCCAGTACCGCCCGAGCTGGTCGGGGGGAACCGCGGCGTCCTCCCAGCCCGACCACGCGGGCTCACCGCCGAGGGTGCGCGCCGACAGCCCGGCGCCGTCCTCGCGGATGCGCCAGAGCGCGGCCATCTGCTGCTTGTCGCTGACGACCATCGAGTCCAGCGCGTCGGCGTCGTGGACCACCTGGTCGGCGCGGGACCGCAGGTCGCCCTCGTCGTCGCCGGCGAGCTCGACCATGAGCCAGCCGGACCCGCGCGGCAGGTCCGGGACGGCCGACGGTCCGCGCCGGTCGCGCACCACGTCCACGATGCGCCCGTCGAGCCCCTCCAGCGCCACGGGGTCGTGCGGCAGCAGGGCGGGCACGTCGTCGGCCGCGTCGCCCGTCGACGGGTAGCCGAGCATCACGAGCACGCGGTGCTTCGGGTCGCGCACCAGCTGCAGCTGAGCCGTGCGCACGACGCCGAGTGTGCCCTCCGTGCCGACCAGTGCTCGCGTGACGTCGAACCCGTTCTCGGGCAGCAGGTGCTGGAGGGCGTAGCCGGAGACCTGGCGCCGGAAGCGACCGAACTCGGTGCGGATGACGCCGAGCCCGTCGGCCGCGATGCCCTGGAGCTCCGACAGGATCGGCGGGTGCGGATGGCTGGCGCCGGAGCTCAACGACCCCAGGCGCAGCTCCTCACCGGTGCCGGTGATGAGGTCGAGGCCCAGCACGTTGTCGCTGGTGGTTCCGTAGCCCAGGGCGCGTGAGCCGCAGGAGTTGTTGCCGATCATGCCGCCGATGGTGCAGCGGTTGTGGGTCGACGGGTCCGGGCCGAAACGCCAGCCGTGGGGCGCGGCGGCCTGCTGCAGCACCGACTCCACGACGCCGGGCTCCACCAGGGCGGTGCCGCGCTCGGGGTCGAGCTCGAGCACCGTGGTGAGGTGCCGGCTCGTGTCGACGACGACGCCAGTACCGACCGCGTTGCCCGCGATGGACGTGCCGGCGCCCCGCATGGTGAGCGGCGTCTTCAGCTCTCGGCACACCTGCAGCACGGCGGCGAGCTCGTCACGGTGCCGGGGGACGGCGACGACGCGCGGCGCGACACGGTAGAGCGAGGCGTCCGAGGCGTACAGGGAACGGGCGAGCTGGCTGTCGTCGACGCCGTTCACCCCGGCGCGGCGTAGCGCCTCGACCAGGTCGGCACCGCGGACGTCGCTCACCCTGCCGACCCTACTGGCGAGGTGCGTCCGTCACAGGTGCAGTCCGAGCCCCGGAACTTGGTTGCCCTTGTGTACGCCAAACGGCCGCATGGCGTACACAAGGTTGACCAAGTTCCGCTGTGGGCGGGTCAGCGGGCGCGGTAGAGCACCAGGGCGTTGCCCGGTGCGCGGGCCGGACGTCGGCCAGGGAGCAGGGGGACGACGTCCCCGCCCGGGCTGGCAGCGAACACCCGGCGGGTGACCCCCGCGACGGCGTGGGCGCGATCGAGCTCGGCGCTCAGCTCGCGGACGCGAGAGCGCAGCGCGGACACGTGGTCCTGCAGCTCGAGGATGCGGCGGATGCCTTCGAGGCTCACGCCGGCCTGCGACAGCTGCTGGACCTCGCGCAGCGCCGCGACGTCCCGCGCCGAGTAGCGGCGGCCGCGCCCCGGGGTGCGTCCTGGTGAGACGAGGCCGATCCGGTCGTACTGGCGCAGCGTCTGCGGGTGCATGCCCGCCAGCCGGGCCGCCACGGAGATGACGAACACCGGTGCTTCGTCGTCCAGGTCGAGCGGCGCGGGGCCCTGGCCCCGGGACCGCTCGGGCGGGGACTCGTCGCGTTGCGCCACTGCCGTCACCTCCAGCACCCTGCTCGCGTTCACCCGTCCACTCACCGGCTCCGACTGCGACACCCCGTGCGGGACGGCGAGTCGCGGTCTCTCAGCTGCGGGACCGGGCGCGGGCCATCAGGTCCGCCCGTGGGTCCTCGCCCTTCGTTGCGGAGGCGTACGCCTCGACGGCCGCCTTCGCCTCGTCGTTCAGCTTCTGCGGCACTGCGATCTGCACCGTGACGCGGAGGTCACCGGTCGCCTTGCCGTTCTTGATGCCCTTGCCCTTGACGCGCAGGGTGCGGCCGGACGGCGTGCCCGCCGGAACCTTCACCCGCACCGTTCCGTCGAGCGTGGGGACGTCGATCTGCGCGCCGAGCGTCGCCTCGTCGAAGGTGACCGGCACCGTCACGGTCAGGTCGTCGCCCTTGCGCCCGAAGACCGGGTCGGGCGTGACGGTCACGGTGATGTAGAGGTCGCCCGCGGGGGCGCCCTCGTCACCTGCACCACCCTTGCCGCGCAGCCGGATCTTCTGCCCGTCCTTGACACCGGCCGGGACCCGGGTCGTGATGGTGCCGCCATCGGGCTTGCGCAGCGTGACCGTGGCACCAGCCACCGCCTCGCGGAAACCGAGCGTGGTCGTGGCGTTGACGTCCTGGCCCTTGCGAGGACCGCGGGTGGCGCCGTAGCCGCTGAACCCGCCGCCCCCGCCGCCGAACATGCCACCTAGCAGGTCCTCGAGGTCGGGCCCACCCTGACCACCGGTGCTGAAGCGGACGCGCTGACCGCGCCCACCGCCACCACCGCCCCCCGCCCCGCCGAACAGGCCGCCGAGCAGGTCCTCGAACCCGCCGGCACTGCCGGCGCCCCCGGGAGCGAACCGGGCTCCACCGCGCGACATCGTGCGGATCGCGTCGTACTGCTGTCGCTGCTCCGGGTCGGAGAGCACCGAGTAGGCCTCGCCGACCTCCTTGAAACGGCGCTCCGCCTCCGCGTCGCCCGGGTTCGCGTCGGGGTGCAGCGTGCGAGCGAGCTTGCGGTAGGCCTTCTTGATCGCCGCGCCGTCAGCGTCCTGCGCCACGCCGAGCGTCGCGTAGAAGTCCTTCTCGAACCAGTCCTGGCCGGCCACCGGCACCTCCTCTCGTCCTGCTGCGCTCCCGACGCGCCTGCCGTTCGTCCATCGCCGTCATCGGCCGCGCCCGTCGCACTGCGACCGACGCGGCCGACGGCGTCCTGCTCGTGGGTCAGGCAGGGTCGGCCACCGCCACCCGGGCTGCCCTCAGCACCCGCTCACCGGCCTTGTAGCCCGGCTGCATCACCTGGGTGACGGTCGTGACGTCGACGCCCTCGCCGAGCTCACCCTGAGTGTGCATGAGTGCCTCGTGGACCGTCGGGTCGAACGCCTCGCCCGGCGCGCCGAACCGCTGCATGCCGAACCGCGCCAACGTGCCCTCGAGCTTGTCGGCGATCGCAGCGAACGGCCCGTCGTCCAGATCGCCGTGCTCTCGCGCGAGCTGGATGTCGTCGAGGACCGGCATCAGAGATTCGAGCACGCCGGCCACCGCGAGGTCGCGGGCGACGTCACGGTCACGCTCCACCCGCTTGCGGTAGTTGACGTACTCCGCCTGCAGACGCTGAAGGTCGGCCAGCAGCTCGGACGCCATCGCGCTCTCGGCTGCCTCGTTCTCGGCCTCCTCGGTGACGCTGTCCACGGCGGCGGGAGGCTCGGCCGGGTGGTCGCGCACCTCGCCCGTGATGGGGTCGATCCGTCGCCGGTCACGGACGACGGGAGGCTCGCTCCCGCCGTCCGTGCCCTGGGCCGGACGACCGTCGTCCTGCCGATGAGCGTCCGTCATCAGGACGCCTTCGGGTCGGAGTCCTCGTCCACGACCTCGGCGTCGACGACGTCGTCGTCCCCGGCCGCGTTGCCGCCGGCCCCGGTCGTGGCGCCGCCGTCACCGGACGGCGCGTCCTGGCTCTCGGCAGCGGCGTACATCGCCTGGCCGACCTTCTGGCTGGCCTGCGAGAGCGCCTCGGTCTTGCGCTTGAGCTCGTCGGTCGACGTGCTCTCGGACGCCAGCGCCGCCTTGAGGTCGGAGATCGCGGTCTCGACCTCCGTCTTCGACTCGGCCGGCACCTTGTCAGCGTTGTCGGCGACGAACTTCTCGGTCGAGTAGACGAGCTGCTCGGCCTGGTTGCGGACCTCGGCGACCTCACGCCGCTTGCGGTCCTCCTGGGCGTGCTTCTCGGCGTCGGCGATCATCCGGTCGATCTCCTCCTTCGGCAGCGCACTGCCACCGGAGATCGTCATCGACTGCTCCTTGCCGGTGCCACGGTCCTTGGCGGACACGTGGACGATGCCGTTCGCGTCGATGTCGAACGTGACCTCGATCTGCGGCACGCCACGGGGCGCCGGAGCGATGCCGGTCAGGTCGAACGTGCCCAGCGCCTTGTTGTCGCTGGTCATCTCGCGCTCGCCCTGGAACACCTGGATCGTGACGCTCGGCTGGTTGTCAGCCGCCGTCGTGAAGACCTCGCTGCGCTTGGTCGGGATGGCCGTGTTGCGCTCGATGAGCTTGGTCATCAGCCCGCCCTGCGTCTCGATGCCGAGCGACAGCGGCGTCACGTCGATCAGCAGCACGTCCTTGCGCTCGCCCTTGAGCACGCCCGCCTGGAGGCTGGCGCCGACGGCGACCACCTCGTCGGGGTTGACGCCCTTGTTGGGCTCCTTGCCGCCGGTGAGCTGCTTCACGACCTCGGTGACCGCCGGCATCCGGGTGGACCCACCGACGAGCACGATGTGGTCGATCTCGCTGACCTTGATGCCCGCGTCGCTGATGACCTGGTTGAACGGGCCCTTGGTGCGCTCGAGGAGGTCGGCGGTCATCTGCTCGAACTGCGCACGGGTGAGCGTCTCCTCGAGGTGGATCGGGCCGTTCTCCGTCATCGACAGGTACTGGAGGGAGATGTTCGTGCTCAGCGAGCTCGACAGCTCCTTCTTCGCCTGCTCCGCCGCCTCCCGGAGGCGCTGCATGGCGATCTTGTCCTTGCCCAGGTCGATGCCGTAGCCGTTCTTGACCTGCTTGAGCAGGTGGTCGACGATCCGCTGGTCCCAGTCGTCACCGCCGAGGTCGTTGTGACCGTGCGTGGCGCGCACCTGGATGGTCGAGAAGTCGTCCTCGTCCTTGCCCACCTCGAGCAGCGACACGTCGAACGTGCCACCACCGAGGTCGAACACGAGGATGAGCTCGTCCTCCTTGCCCTTCTCCAAGCCGTAGGCCAGAGCGGCCGCCGTGGGTTCGTTGATGATGCGCAGGACGTTGAGGCCGGCGATCTCCCCGGCCTCCTTGGTCGCCTGCCGCTCCGCGTCGTTGAAGTACGCCGGCACGGTGATGACCGCGTCCGTGACGTCCTCGCCGAGGTAGCTCTCGGCGTCCCGCTTCAGCTTGCCGAGGATGCGCGCGCTGATCTCCTGGGGCGTGTAGGTCTTGCCGTCGATGTCGATCGACCAGTCCTTGCCCATGTGGCGCTTGACCGACCGGATGGTCCGGTCGACGTTCGTGACGGCCTGGCGCTTGGCGATCTCGCCCACCAGGACCTCACCGTTCTTGGCGAACGCGACGACGGACGGCGTCGTGCGCCCGCCCTCGGCGTTCGCGATGACCGTAGGCTCTCCGCCCTCGAGGACGGCGACCACCGAGTTGGTGGTGCCCAGGTCGATCCCGACCGCACGTGCCATGAGGTGTCTCCTCCGTTGTAGCGGTCACCGTGGCTCGACGCCGGACGGCTGAGCGGTGACCATGTTGAGTCCGTTCGGCTCAAGTTTCTCCAGCGTCGCTCTGGCGTGTCAAATCGAGCGAGCCAAACTTGAGTACACTCGACTCAACTAGCGTGCGACGGTCAGAATTCCCCGTCAGGCGAGCTCGACGTCTCGACGCACGAACCGGGCGACGCCACCGATCACCAGGGCGGCTGCCACCAGCGTCAGGACGACGACGGGTGCCCACCGGAAGGGCTCGGCCGGCTGGTAGGGCGTGGCCGAGAACGGTAGAGCGTCCAGCAGCCAGGCGGGCAGGTGAAGGGCGTCGGCCGCGACGGCCACGACCCACATGGCGCCCAGCACCGCCCATGGCGTCACCACCGCGCTCTGGGGCAGCCAGCCGAACAGCCCGACCGCGACGCCGACCAGGACCATGACCGCGGGCCAGTAGGTCAGGGCCGCGAGCGCGAGCGCCCGCACCTGCCCGCCCTCGTCCGACGACATCTCGTACGACCACCCGACGAGCGCGCCACCGAGCGGCAGCAGCACTGCCGAACCGACGACCGGGATCACCAGGCGGCCGGCGACCCAGCGCAGGCGCGAGACCGACCCCGCTAGCTGCACCTGCGCCATCCCGGCGGCCTCGTCGCTGCGCAGGGTCACCGCCGACTGGACGGCGAAGACGGTGACGACCAGAGCGATCATCTCGACGAGGAGGGCCAGCAGGGGCGTGACGCCGCCGCCACCGACGAGTGCTCGGGTGCGGGCGCCCGCGTCGTCGAGCAGGTTCGTCATGGCGTCGACCATCGACCCGACCAGCAACGCCCACACCACGACGGCGATACCCCAGCCGATGACCGGCCCCCTCTGCAACCGCAGAGCGAGTCCCAGGGGGGAGGCGTACCAGGTGGGCGCGGCGGCGGCTCCGGAGCGCTCGGCGACGAGGCCCGCCCCGAGGTCACGCCGACCCTCGAGCACCAGGGCGACCGCCAGCAGCCCGGCCGCCACCGCCAGCAGCAGGGCGAGGACCCACCACCGGTTGGCTCCCCACGGCTGCATCTCCTGGCCCCAGCCCAGTGGCGAGGCCCAGGTGAGGTGTCCGTCGCCGAGGTCACCGACCATGCGCAGGGCGTAGAAGGCGGCGAGGACGACGGAGCCGATCGTGTTGGCGCCGCGGGCGGTGGTCGCCACCTGCCCCGCGACCGCCGCCACCCCGACGGCGACGGCACCCACCCCCGCGACCGACGCGCCGATGACCAGCGACCCGGTCACGCCGGCGTCCGAGGGGTCGAGCCCGAAGAGGATCGAGGACACGGCGACGCCGGTGCCGCAGACCAGGCACAGGCCGGCCGCCGCAGCCCACGCGGCGGCGGAGTACGCGTGGACCCCCAGCACGCGGGCGCGCAGCAGCTCGGTACGCCCGAGCTCCTCGTCCGCTCGCCCGCTGCGCGTCACGAGGAACACCACGCCGAACGCCAGGGCGAGCGCGCTGGTCATCCAGATCTTCGTCCAGACGGCGCCGCCCAGGGTGCTCGGCGCGGCGGCCAGGCCGGTCAGGCCCCGGATGGCCGGGGTGTCGCTGAGGCGAGCGAAGTCGTCGAGGGCCCGTTGGGTGTCGAAGATCGTGCGGTAGTAGGCGGCCACGTAGGCGAACAGCCCCACGATCACGAGCACCCAGACCAGCATGCGGGTGCGGTTCCGCCGCAGCACGAGGCGAAGCGCTGCGCCGAAGCCGGCGAACGTGCGCTGGGGCCGGCGCCGGGACGTCGTCGACGTCGATGCCGCCGGACGCGCCGCCACGGCGGTCATCGCTCGTCACCGTCGGCGGCGCGGGCAGCGGCGTCCTGAGCTCCAGCACGCTCCAGCGCCTGCAGCTCCGGGCGGTAGTGACGCAGGAACAGCTCCTCCAGGGACGGCGGATTGGCCACGATGGAGCGCGGGGACAAGCTGGCGACCACGGCCAGCACTGCGGGCAGCTCCGCCTCGTCCACGGCGAAGCTGACGTGCCCGTCGGACTGCGCCAGGTCGTGCACCCCCGCCAGCCGCGCGAGCCGGTCGGCGCCGGCCTCGATGCCGACCGTCACCTGGGAGCGGGTCAGGTGGCGCAGCTCAGCGATCGTGCCGGACTCGACGGTGACACCGTCACGGATGATGGTGACGCGGTCCGCCAGCCGCTCGACCTCCGCGAAGACGTGGCTGGACAGCAGCACCGACCGACCCTCGCGCTTGACCTCGCGGATCGACTCGGTGAACGCGGCCTCCATGATCGGGTCGAGCCCGGACGTCGGCTCGTCCAGCACCAGGAGCTCGGCGCGCGACGCCAGAGCGGCGACCAGCGCGACCTTCTGGCGGTTGCCCTTGGAGTAGGCACGCGCCTTCTTGGTCGGGTCGAGGTCGAACCTCTCGAGCATGGCCCGCTTGCGACCGGGCTCCAGCGGCGCGGACAGCCGCACGAGGATGTCGATCGCCTCCCCGCCGGTCAGGTTCGGCCACAGGTTCACGTCGCCCGGCACGTAGGCGACCGAGCGGTGCAGCCGGACGGCGTCCACCCACGGGTCACCGCCGAGCAGGATCGCGTGACCGCCGTCAGCCCGGAGAAGTCCGAGCAGGATGCGCATGGTCGTCGACTTGCCCGACCCGTTGGGTCCCAGGAATCCGGTGACCTCGCCGGCAGGGACCGTCAGCTCGAGCCCGCGCAGGGCACGGACGTGGCCGAAGCTCTTCCGCAGGCCCTCGACCTCGATGGCGTTGTCGGTGCTCATGACCCATGACCTCCCAGGACGGCCGCTCGCACGGTAGAGGCGTCCGGCCCCCGTGGGGAACCACGGCCAGCCGCCTAGGCGGGGGCACGCATGTGCCTCGGTGTCGCGAAGAACAGGACGGCGACGAGCCCGACGAGCAGCACGACGGCAGGGAGCACCATCGACTGGGCCATCGCGTCGTTCACGCCGTCCAGCACGGCCGCAGGGAGCGGCTGGCCGGCGGCGTGGGGCGACGCCATGCCCTCACCCGCGCCGGGCAGCGCGGCCGACAGGCGGGCCTGCATGAGCACCGCGATGCCGGCGCTGCCGAGCACGGCGCCGACCTGGCGGGTCGTGTTGTAGATGCCGGCGCCGGCGCCCGCCTGGTGCATCGGCAGGTTCTCGGTGGCCGTCGACCCCAGCGGCGCCCACATGAAGCCGTTCGCGATGCCGAGCAGTGCGATGGGCGCCAGGACGTGCCAGATGGGCGACGCGGGCGACATGACGAGGGCGAGCCACACCAGCGCGGCGGGAAACGCCGTCAGCCCGATCCCGACGAGCAGCCGTGGGTGCACGCGGTCGGTCAGCCTGCCGACCCACGGCGCCAGGCAGCCCGAGATGACCGCCATCGGCACCATGAGCAGCGCCGCGCGGGTGGGGCTGTAGCCGCGAACGGTCTGCGCCCAGATCATCAGCGGGAACGCCATGGCGGTGATCGAGAAGCCGATCGTCATGATGGCGGCGTTCGCCAGCGAGAAGTTGCGGTCACGGAAGAGGGCGAGCGGCACGAGCGGCTCACCGCGGTTGCGCCACTGCCACACCAGGAATGCGGCGAAGACCACGAGGCCCGCGATGATGAGGCCCCAGACGGTGATCGGACCGGTGATCTGACCCCAGTCGTAGGTCTGGCCCTCCTGGATGCCGAACACCAGCAGGAACATGCCGACGGCGCTGAGCAGCACCCCCAGGACGTCGAACCGGTGGGCGTGCGTCTCGAGAGCCGGGACGAGCCGCCAGCACAGCAGGAAGGCGACGACGCCGACGGGCACGTTGACGAAGAAGATCCACTGCCAGCCGAGGCCGTCGACGAGGACCCCGCCCAGGATCGGCCCGACGAGCGTGGCGATCCCGGCGACCGCTCCCCAGAGGCTCAGCGCCTGACCGCGCCGGTCAGCCGGGAAGGTGCGCGTGATGACCGCCATCGTCTGCGGCGTCATCAGCGAGGCACCGAGCCCCTGCACGACCCGCGCCACGACGAGCTGGTCGATGGTGCCGGTCAGGCCGCACCAGAGCGATGCGCCGGTGAACAGCACGAGACCGACCAGGTAGAGGTTCTTCGGCCCGAACCGGTCACCCAGCCGCCCGGTGATGAGCAGCGGCACGGCGAAGGCGAGCAGGTAGGCGCTGGTGACCCAGAGCACGCTGTTCACGCCGGCACCGAGGTCGACCATGATCGCCGGGGTGGCCACCGCCACGATGGTCTGGTCGACCAAGATCATGAAGAAGCCCAGCACCAGTGCCCAGAGGGCGGGCCACGGACTGGTGGTCCTGGGATCCGGTGTGGTGCCCACCGTCGTCGTCGCTGTCACCAGACGATTGGATCACCACCCACTGACAGCCGCCTGGCACGCGTCTGGCGGCGGCTCGGCGCACAGAGCGCTCGCGGACGCGAGCGGTCCCCCGATCAGTCGTGCACCAGCACCCGTAGACCGTTCGGCATGAGGTTCTCGCGCCACACCATGTCGATGGCGGCGTTCGACACGCGGGCGCAGCCGTGCGACGCGGGGTAGGCCGGGATGCTGCCGCTGCCGTGGACGGCGTAACCGCCGTAGAAGTAGACCGGCCGGTACAGGCGACCGAGGGGTGCCACGCGCACGCCGTCGATGCGCCGCTGCACGCTGAACGTGCCGCGCGGGGTGCGGGCGACCGCCAGGTGGTCTCCGGACTGGTACGTGCCGCCGTTGCCGGTCGAGGTGTGCAGCACGCGCCACGGCTTGCCGTTCTTGACGAACGAGATCGTGCCCGCGCTGATGTCGATCTCCACCGCGTCGCCCTTGGTCTGCACGGCAGGCATCGCGCCACGGTCGATCGCCTTGCGCGTCGCCGGCCCCACGACGCCGTCCCGGCTCAGTCCGGCCGCCCCCTGCAGCGCGTACACCGCCTGCGTCGTCAACGAGCCCCACTCGCCGTCCGGGGTGCCCAACCAGTAGCCGAGGTCGCTGAGCCGCTTCTGCAGCGCGAGCACCTCCGGGCCCTCGGCGCCGGGGCGCAGGAGGTCGTCCTTGGGCTTCTCGGGTGCTTTCGTGCTGGACGGCGTGGACGTGGCGCCGCCGGTCGGTGCCGTCGGCGCGCTGGCCGTGCTGGTCGGCGTGCTGGTCGCCGGCCCGGACGTGGGCGTGCTGGGTGAGGTGGTGCTGCTCGACGGGGCCACCGTGACGGTCGTGGCGCCGGGCTGGGCGGAGGTGCCGGAGTCCGGGCCGCAGGCGGCGAGCGCGAGGGAGAGGCCGGCGGTCATCGCGAGCGCCGCGGTCACCCGGGCCGTGGTCCTGCGTCGTGCCGCTCCCATGGCTGCCCTCTCGTGCTGTCGCGCTGGTGGTGCGCAGCCGGCCTGGCGGTGCGCCTGTCACCAGTAAGACGCCTCACCTGCCACAACGGTTGCACCCCAGGATCACATTCCGATCACGAGAGGTGAGTAGCCGTCACCGTCCGCTGATACAGCACGTAGCCGGGCGGCGAGGGCCGACGTACGTCTCAGCCGAGCGCGTCTCAGCCGAGCGCGTCTCAGCCGAGCACCGGGTTCCAGGTGCCGGCCCACACCCCGGCGGCGATGGCCACCGTCGTGACTGCCACGGCGCCCAGCACCAGCACGGCATCGCGCCAGTGCAGCCGGGACGGGCGCGCCCAGGTGCGCGGACGCTCCACGCCGAAGCCGCGCGACTCCATGGTGGTGGCCAGCACGGTCGCACGCCGGATGGCCAGCACCAGCAGCGCGAACACCTGCCCCACGGCCGTGCGGACGGTGCCGACGAGGCCGGCGTCGCCGAGCCCCCTCGCGCGCCGAGCCAACGAGAGCGTGCGCCACTCGACCGCCATCAGCCCGAAGAGCCGCAGGCTGGCGAGGGCGGCCAGCGTGAACCGGGCGGGCAGCCGCGCCACCTGGCCCAAGGCGTCCGCGAGGTCGGTGGGGTCGGTGGTCGAGAGCAGGACGACGCCCGGCAGCCCGATCGCGAAGATGCGCAGGGTGATCGCGACGCCGGCGAGCAGAGACCCGGACGTGACGCTGATCGGCCCAGCCGCAGCCAGCACCGATCCCGAGTCCTCGCCGAACACGGCGGTGGCGATGCCGGCGGGGACGCCACCGACCACGATGACGACACCTCGCCGCAGCAGCGCGGGGAGCCGCACACCGCACCACGGCAGCGCGAGCGCCTCGAGGCCGAGCGCGACGCCGGCGGTCACCACGTCGACGCTGACGAGCAGACCGAGGGCGATCACGGTCGAGGCGGCCAGCTTGGCGACCGGGTTCGCGCGCGCGACCGGGGCGCTCAGGTCGATGCCGCGGTCGGTCCGGGGGTCGGCGACCGCCACGACGCTCACGACGCGACCCTTCGCAGCGTCTCGGACGACACGCTCCCGCCGCTCACGGCGGAACCGGGCAGGGCGATCTCCGTGTCGGCCACCGCCGAGACGAGCGCGCGGTCGTGGGTCACGGCCACCACGCCGGTGCCCTCGTCGAGCAGCTCGGCGAGCAGCGCCACGAGCTCGGCCCACGTGCGGGAGTCCTGCCCGAAGGTCGGCTCGTCGAGCACCAGCACGCGAGGGCGGGTCGCGAGCGCCGTGGCCACGGAGAGCCGGCGCTGCTCGCCCCCACTGAGCGTGAAGGGGTTGGCCTTCGCGAGGTGCTGCAGTCGCAGGCGTGCGAGCAGCTCGGCGACCCGGGTGTCGACCTCGCGCTCGGGCAGCCGGAGCCGACGTGGTCCGACGGCGAGCTCGTCGTAGACGGTCGACGCCACGAACTGGTGCTGCGGCTCCTGGAAGACCGTGCCGATGCGGGCCGCCAGCTCGCGCGCCTTCCAGCGGCGGGGCGCAGCGCCGAGCCCGCGAGCCAGCCCGTCGTGGGCGGTGAGCCGGCCGTCGAGCGGTGGCACCAGGCCCGCCAGCACGTGGGCGAGGGTGGACTTGCCGGCACCGTTGGGTCCCGTCACGCAGGTCGCCCTGCCACCGCGCACCTCGAGGTGGACGTCACGCGCTGCCGGCTGTCGGGACCCGGGGCGGGCGACGTCCAGGCCGTCGGCCGTCAGGAGCGCTGCAGGCGCGACCGAGCGGCGGCGGGCAGGTGCGGCCGGGAGGTGCCCCGGCACCCACACCCCCTGCGCCGCCAGCTCGGCTCCACGCCGGTCGAGGACGTCGTCCGGCGAGCCGTCCGCGACGACGCCACCTCCCGCCTCGAGGACGACCACGCGGTCGACGAGGTCGAGCCACTGGGCCACGCGGTGCTCGACGACGACGAGGGTGGCGCCGGTAGCGGCGACCACGTCAGAGACGCTGCGCCGCAACAGGTCTGCACCGCCGGGGTCGAGCATCGCCGTGGGTTCGTCCAGCAGGAGCAGACCAGGTCGCAGGGCCAGCACGCCAGCCAGCGCGAGCCGCTGCCGCTCGCCGCCGGACAGCTGGCTGGTCGGGTGCTCCCGACCGTACGGGAAGCCCACGAGGGCGAGCGCCTCGTCGACGCGCCTCCAGATGTCGTGCCGGGGGACGCCGTGGTTCTCCAGCCCGAACGCGACGTCGTCGCCGCACCGGGCCAGCACCGTCTGGGCGTCCGGGTCCTGCAGCAGGAGGCCGGTGGTGGCGGCCGGCTGCCCGTCCACCGTGCGGTGGCGCAGCCGAGCGATCGCGGCGGGGACGCCGTCGAGGGTCAGGGTCCCCAGCGACTGGCCGCCGTTCTCGTGCTCGTGCACCCCACCGTCGAGCTCCCGGGTGGGCTCGCCGAGCAGCCCGGCGCAGGCACCCAGCAAGGTCGACTTGCCGGAACCGGACGGCCCCAGCAGCAGCACCCGCTCACCGGGCGCGACGTCCAGGTCGACTCCCCGCAGCGCCCAGGCCCGCCGTCCCGCGTGCCGCCAACCCCAGCCGCGTGCCCGCAGCCGGACGGCTCCCGCGTTCACGGTCGCGTCAGACCCGGGCGGCGCTGCGACCGGACGCCAGGGGTGCCAAGGCGCCGGTCGCCGCGATCGCGCGGGTGAGGGCCCACGACCCGACGCCGGCGATCACGGCGCCGGAGAGCATCGCGAAGCCGCCGTAGGCGAGCTTCCACGAGGCCGAGAACGCGGGGTAGTAGAGCAGCGTGTCGAGCAGACCGACCACGACGCCGGCCCCGATGCCGGCGAGCACTGCGGACGGCAGGCCGAACCGGCGGTAGAGCAGGAGCGCGAGCACGACCTCGGGCCCCATGCCCTCGAGCAGGCCGTACCAGACCACCGAGAAGCCCCACTGGCTGCCGATCAGCGCCGAGACGACAGCGGCGACGAGCTCGGTGTAGACCGCGGCACCTGGCTTGCGGATGACCAGACCGCCGAGGACGCCAGGCAGCAGCCAGACCCCGACGAGCAGCGCGCCCGCCGGAGGGAAGCCCGCGAACGGGATCTTGATCGTCTCGTAGTTGGCGTTCCAGACGGCGAAGAGCAGGCCGCCCGCGACTCCCAGCACGCTGGCGACCACGATGTCGACGACGCGCCAGGACCGCTGCGCGGCGGTGAGGCCGCCGGCGAGCCACAGGCCGCCGAGCCCGATGACCAGGGCGGTCGGCAGCGTGAGGTCCGCCAGTGGCGAGCCGAACAGCGTCGGCGAGCTGGGCAGTCCGACGACGTAGACCGCGATGCCGATGGCCGCCGCCAGCACGGCGACCGCGACGGCGACGCGCGGGGGAGCCTTCGGTGTGACCGGCGGGGGCGGCGCCTGCTCGACGTCCTGGTCCGGCCGATCGGTGCTCTTGCGAACGGTGGTCATGCGACGAGTCCCTCCACGGTATGGAGGGGGCCCAGGCGATGCCGTGCCCGAGGGCTCGACGACGTCCCGGGCGAGATCCCGACTCCCTACACCGGTGCTAGCCGGATCAGGTTCGAGGGTCTGCGGTGGCCCGCACTCTCAGCGCCTGGTGGCGCTCCCCTGTCGTATGGACCCACCGTACACCGGTCCGCCGCTCAGCGAACCTCCGGCTGGTCATGCTCGTGCTGCGAGCGCGGGCGAGGCACCCCCCGGACGTGTCAGGCTGGTGTGGTGCTGAGGATGCTGCGCGCGCGACGGGACGGGCGGTCGACGATCCGCGCGCGCGTCGTGGCGGCGGTGATCGTGATCGGCCTCGTCGGCCTCAGCGCGCCGATGGTGGCAGCGCCGACGGCCGCGCTGCTGCGGTGGCTCCTGGACCTGCTCTAGGGCAAGGTGATCGCATGGCTCTCGGTTGGAGGATCCTCGGCACCGGCGGCGCCGTCCTGGCCGGCTTCGCCGCGCGCAAGGCGATCACCAGCGGCTGGCAGGCGGCGACCGGTAATCCGCCTCCCACGAACCCCGAGTCGCCCGACACCACGTGGGCCGAGGCCGTCGCGTGGGCGGTCCTGAGCGGGGCAGTGATCGGCACCGCTCGCATGCTGGCGACGCGCAAGGCCGCGGAGTACTACCGGCACTCGACCGGCCACCTGCCGCCGAAGATGCGCGAGGTGTCGTAGCCGGCTGGTCGGGCACGGCGGCTCGTCTGCCGCACGCGGCGGACGAACCATGACATCTGTCATGCCTCCAGTCATGGTCGCGGGTATGCACTTGGTCTGCTTCGTGCCGGGACCCGGTGGACTCCGGGCCCTGCCCGCTCCCACTGGAGGTCTCATGTCACGCATCCTCCGAACCGTCGGCGCCTCACTCGGCGCCGCGGCTCTCGTCACCGCCACCGCTGGTGTCGCCGCGTCCGCCACGCCCGGGTCGACCACCCTGCCGGGCAGCGTCCCGACGTGGGCCGTCGCGCAGAACCGCGTCGGCGCCGCTCCACCGTCGTCGCAGAAGGTCACGTTCCGCGTCTATCTCGCGAACCGTGGCGGTGAGGCAGCAGCGGACTTCGCGCGGTCGGTCTCCACGCCGGGCAGTGCGCAGTACGGGAAGTTCCTCACGCCGGCGCAGTACCGCGCTCGCTTCTCGCCGACCAAGGCCGATGCTGCGACCGTGGCCTCCTGGCTGAAGAGCCAGGGCTTCAGCGTCGACACCGCCGGGCCGGACAACAACAAGTACGTGCAGGCGACCGGCACCCTGGCGCAGGCGGCGAAGGCGTTCGACACCTCCTTCGCGACCTACCGCACCGAAGGACGCACGGTCCGCTCGAACACGGCGTCCCTGCACGTGCCGTCGACGCTGACCCAGGTTCAGGCGGTCGTCGGCCTCGACGAGTCCCAGACGCTCGTGCACGCGAACAAGCCGAGCCCCGCACCGGGCGGCTTCCGCAACGCCCGCCCCTGCTCGGCCTACTGGGGCGAGAAGACCGTGCAGAACACGCCGACGCCGGACGGCACGCCGCTGCCGCCGTCCCCGAGCGCCTTCGCACCGTGCGGCTACTCCGGCGCCCAGCTCCAGGGCCTGTACGGCATGGCGGGCGCCATCGCCTCCGGCAACGACGGCCGCGGCGTGACCGTCGGCATCATCGACGCCTACGCGTCACCGACGATCCTCAAGGACGCCAACGAGTACTTCTCGCGGCACGGACTGCCGTCGCTCAACGGGCACTTCAGCGAGTACGTGGCGCCCGGCACCAAGCAGCACCCGGAGAACCGGGCGCACGACCCCGCCGGGTG
This sequence comes from Actinomycetales bacterium, assembly GCA_035707965.1. GTDB lineage: Bacteria > Actinomycetota > Actinomycetes > Actinomycetales > Angustibacteraceae > DASSTJ01. The sequence goes on along the minus strand of DASSTJ010000180.1, from coordinate 4,649 downwards.
GGCAGGTGAGGAGACGCTGGACGTCGAAGCCGTCCACACCATGGCTCCCGGGGCGGACATCGTCTACATCGGAGCGCCCAACAACTACCGCGACATGGACGCGATCATGAACCGCGTCGTCGACAAGCACCTCGCCGACATCGTGACCAACTCCTACGGCTACGGCGGAGAGGCGCTCCCGCCCGGCACGATCAAGCCGAGCCTCGACACCCAGATCCAGGCCGCGGCCGAAGGCATCTCGCTGTTCTTCTCGTCCGGTGACAACGGCGACGAGACGAACGGGGTGACGGGTGCGAGCCCGACGCCCGACTGGCCGGCGTCCAGCCCCTGGGTCACGGCAGTCGGCGGGACGTCCGCGGGCGTGAGCCAGTCCAACAGCCGGGTGTTCGAGGTCGGGTGGGAGACGACGAAGAGCACGCTCGACAAGAGCACGACCACCTGGAACACCCCGACCTGGCTGTACGGCAGCGGCGGCGGGACCTCCCGGCTGTTCGCCCAGCCGTCGTACCAGCAGGGCGTCGTGCCCGACAGCCTGGCGAAGACGTACGGCGGCGCGGCCATGCGCGTCGTCCCCGACGTGGCGGCTCTGGGTGACCCGAACACCGGCATGCTCGTCGGCGAGACGCAGCAGTTCGGTGACGGCACGTACTACGACGAGTACCGGATCGGCGGCACGTCGCTCTCCTCGCCGCTCTACGCGGGCATGTTCGCCCTCGTGGTGCAGAAGGCGGGGCACGCGTTCGGCCTCGCGAACCCGGCGCTCTACAGCACGTACCGGTCGACGAGCCTCGACATCACCAAGGCACCGCTGGCGCAGTACCCCGGTGACGTCCGGTCCGACTACGTCAACGGCGTCGACCCTGCCGACGGGTACGTGTACTCGGCGCGCTGGTTCGACCAGGACGACAGCCTCACGATCCACGTCCGGCCTGGTTACGACGACGTCACCGGCATCGGCGTGCCGAACGGGCAGGCCTGGCTGAACGCGGTGGCCGCTCGGTAGGACGCCGCAGCTCGATCTCAGTGAGGCCGCCCGGTCCGCACCCAGGACCGGGCGGCCTCACTCCGTGCCGAGCCGGACGACGGACGCACTAGAACAGACGTTCGACTCCGACTACGCTGGTGCCATGACGGTCACCCTGCAGCCGTCGCTGTTCGACGGCTTCTTCGACGCACCCAGCGGCCCGGGCGACGACACGGCAGCACCACGGCCCGTCGGGGGGACGACGTCCCGCCATGTCCCGGCCGCCGCCGGAGCACGACTCGGCGAGCTGGGGCCGACGGTCCAGCGCCGCGCGCTGACGCGCGGGGCGTGGCTCGACCACCGGCCGGGGTGGGTGCAGGGCTCGGACGAGCTCTTCCTGCGCCTGGTCGAGCAGGTGCCCTGGCACGCGGAACGGCGTCCGATGTACGAACGCGTCGTCGACGTGCCGCGCCTGCTGAAGTTCTACGGCGAGGGCGAGGACCTCCCCGACCCTCTGCTCCCGCAGATCCGCGAGCGCCTCAACGAGCACTACCGCCCGGCACCGAGAGATCGCTTCGCCACCGCCGGCTTCTGCTACTACCGCGACGGGCGCGACAGCGTGGCCTGGCACGGCGACACCATCGGTCGCAGCCGCGTCGAGGACACGATGATCGCCATCGTCTCGTTCGGCACGCCCCGGCCACTGCTGCTGCGACCGAAGGGCGGCGGCGAGACGCTGCGCTATCCGCTGGGTCACGGGGACCTCGTCGTCATGGGCGGCTCCTGCCAGCGCACCTGGGAGCACGCCATCCCCAAGACCGCGAAGGCCGTCGGCCCGCGCATCAGCGTGCAGCTGCGGCCGCGCGGCGTGCGCTGATCTGTCGCGGACCGCCGCGCCACCCGTGGCGTGGACGGTTGTCCTCGCTGGGATGGACGAACCTGACACGCAAGCCCGGCGCACCCCCAGACCAGTCTCAGCGCGAGGACCGCGATGACGCCGGGGATCTTGGTGTCCAGCATCGGGACCTTGGTCCCGTCGCTCTGTTCAGTCATTGAACGGTTTCGGCAGTCATTCTGACCAGTGTGACTACCTCAGCTGCCCCCTGTTGTGCAGGCAGGCGCGTGTGCCTCATAGTTCGGCGCACCAACCGACGTCGGTGCCGACGTCCCGCCGTTCGACACGCCAGGAGCGCTGCCATGACCACCGCACCGACCACGCCGCCATCGCGCGAGACCCGCCCCCGCCCGGTGGCGGAGCCGTACCGCATCAAGACGGTCGAGCCGCTGCGGATCCCGAGGCGCGAGGAGCGGGAGGCGGCGATCCGGGCCGCCGGCTACAACACGTTCGGCCTGCGCAGCCGCGACGTCTACATCGACCTGCTGACCGACAGCGGCACCAGCGCCATGAGCGACAAGCAGTGGGGCGCCATGATGACCGGCGACGAGGCGTACGCCGGGTCGGCCAGCTTCGAGCGGCTCGAGAAGGCGGTGCAGGAGGTCTACGGCTTCCCGTACGTCGTCCCTACCCACCAGGGCCGGGGCGCGGAGCACCTCATCTCGAAGATCCTCATCAAGGAGGGTCAGCTCGTCCCCGGCAACATGTACTTCACGACGACCCGGGCCCATCAGGAGCTCGCCGGCGGCACCTTTGTGGACGTCGTCATCGACGAGGCGCACGACGCCGGGTTCCAGCACCCCTTCAAGGGCAACGTGGACGTCGGAAAGCTCGCCGCGCTCATCGACGAGGCGGGCGCCGCGAACGTCGCGTACGTCAACGTGGCCGTCACCGTGAACCTGGCCGGCGGGCAGCCGGTGTCGATGCGGAACCTGCGCGAGGTCTCAGAGCTGTGCCACCGCAACGGGATCATCGTCTGGTGCGACGCGACCCGGCTCGTCGAGAACGCCTACTTCATCCAGCAGCGCGAGGACGGCTACGGCGACACCCCGGTGGCCGAGATCGTGCGCCAGATGATGTCGTACGTCGACGGCTGCACGATGAGCGGCAAGAAGGACTCGCTGGTCAACATCGGCGGCTTCCTCGCGATGCGCGACGAGCAGGTGCTGCAGCGGGCGCGGGAGCTCGTCGTCCTCTACGAGGGCATGCCGAGCTACGGCGGCCTCGCCGGCCGCGACATGGACGCGATGGCGCAGGGCATCTACGAGATGGTCGACGACGACTACATCGCCCACCGGATCGGACAGGTGCGCTACCTCGGCGAGCAGCTGCTCGACGCGGGCGTGCCGATCGTCGAGCCGATCGGCGGCCACGCCGTGTTCCTCGACGCGCGGCGCTTCCTGCCGCACGTGGCCCAGGAGGACTTCCCGGCGCAGTCGCTGGCCGCCGAGCTCTACGTCGACAGCGGGGTGCGGTCGATGGAGCGCGGCATCGTGTCCGCAGGCCGCGACTCTGCGACGGGCCGCAACCGCACGCCCAGGCTCGAGCTGGTGCGCCTGACCATCCCGCGCCGGGTCTACACCGACCGGCACCTGGACGTCGTCGCCGCCAGCGTCATCCACCTCTACGAGCGGCGCGACCAGATCGGCGGCCTGCGCATGGTCTACGAGCCTCCGACGCTGCGCTTCTTCACGGCGCGCTTCGAGCCGCTCTGACCCGCGGTTCCGCGAGCGCACCGCCCGACGTCCACTGATGCAGCCTCGCCCGACACGCCGGCGCGCCCGGCCAGAACGCATCACTCAACGGCCGGAGGGCAGCCCGGGGCAGGCACCGCGGTAGTCGTCCGGCAGGCGCGGGTAGACCTCGACGAGGTACCGGACGACGTCCGCCTGCGCCTGCGCCGCCGTCGCACCGAGCCGCTGCATGACCTCCCGGTCATGCGTCAGGGCCGTGCACTCGGCCTGGGCCTCGTCGCGCTGACCGGCCAGGTGCGCGGCCTCGTGAGCCACGGTGTGCACGGCGACGATCTCCTCGATGCTGGCCGCCCCCGGGTGCTCACGCCAGGACTTGACGTCAGCGCACGTGCCGGACGAGAGGAAGGCGTCGTGCGCCGGGGTGCCGTTCGCGTCGAACCAGACGTGACCCACGTGCCCCTGGCTGCTCCAGAAGTTGCGCATGAGCCGCTCGCAGGCGAACCCCGCGTCCCGGCCGGCCAGCACCGGCTGGGCGGCGCGCACGAGCGTCGACTCGAAGCGGTGCCAGCGCCACTCGTTGAGCGTGAACAGCAGCGTGGGCACGATGACGAGGACAGGCCAGATCTTCCACCCGCCGCCCATGAGGAACCGCTTCGCCAGGAGCCACATGGTGCAGAGGTAGACGACGACCAGCCCACCGACGATCCGCACGCTTGATCATCGGCGCGGGGCTTCGCGACCTGAAACAGGCGCCCGACCTTCGACATCAAGGCAACCGACGGCCTAGCCAGGTCGTTGCTCTCGCGCCACCGTGAGCAGCGTGGGGACATGAACCCCTTCGTCCGCGAGGAGATCCGCGATCAGTGAAGCCAGCCAGCCGATGGTGTCGAGACTCCACTCCCTCAACTCCGCCGTGAAGCTGGCATAGCGCCCAGGTGGTCCAAGCCACAGACGATCGCTCAACACGAAAGATGGTGCCCCAGGATGACCGTCCGCCAAACTTCGTGCATCCGGACGCACCACGTCCTGATCGAGCCCTTGAAGTCGCTGAAGAACAGTCGACGTTGCCCTCGGAGCTGCGTCATCACGGCCGCTG
>DASSTJ010000179.1:0-8709 GCA_035707965.1 Actinomycetales bacterium | reverse complement strand
TCGGGGGCGCAGCGGCCGTCGGCAGCCTGCTGGGCCTCGACGCGACGGCCCAGCGACACGCGTTCGGCCTCGCCGGCAGCCAGGCCGCGGGGACGTTCGCCCACTGGGGGACGCCTACGATCAAGTTCCACCAGTCGAGGGGCTCCCTGTCCGGCCTGATGGCCGGCGTCCTCGCGGGCGAGGGCTTCCTCTCCGCCGAGGACGTCCTCGCGAACCCGGACGGCGGGCTGTTCGTGTCGTACTCCGACGGCGGACGCCCGGACGACGTCGTCGCCGACCTCGGTGACCGGTGGGAGCTCACCACCATCGGGCTGCGGCGTTGGCCTGCGGCCAGCTCCGTGCAGACCATGCTGACCGGACTCTTCGCGCTGATCGAGGAGCACGACCTCCGGCCGGACGACGTCGAGCGCGTCGTCGTGCAACTGTCCCCGACCGTGCACGGGATGCACGGCTCCCTGCCCTGGACGTCCACCTTCTCCGCTCAGCTGTCCGCGCCGTACCTCGTCTCGGTCGTCCTCCACGACCGGCAGTGCTGGCTGGACCAGTTCTCGCCGGAGCGCTACCAGGACCCCGTCGTGGACGCGTTCGCGACGGAGCGCGTCGAGATGCGCGCGGACGAGGCGCTCGGTGGCACGGCCAGCACGATCGAGGTGCACCTTCGCGACGGCAGGACGGTGCGCGACTCGCGCACCCTGCCCAAGGGCGACCCGGCGGACCCGCTGAGCATGGACGAGATCGTCGACAAGCTGGCCGAGGCCGCGAAGGGCCAGCTCGCCCCGGCCGCCGTCGCCCGCGCCACCGAGCTGCTGCTCGACATCGAGAACCTCGATGACGTCTCGGAGGCCGTGCGTCACCTGGGTGCGGAGCCGCAGGAGTGATCATCTCCGAGCGGTTCGAGGTGCCCGTGCCTCGGGACCAGGCGGTCGCCTTCCTGCTCGACGTCGAGCGGATGAGCCGGTGCGTGCCGGGTGCCACCGACGTGAGACGGGTCGCTGACGACGAGTACACGGCGGTCCTGCGCCTGCAGGTGGGGCCCATCCGGTCGGAGTTCACCGGACGCGCGACCGTTGACTCCTCGCGCGCACCCGACGTGCTGACCGCGGACGTCGACGGCCGAGACCGCGCCACGGGGAGCGCGGTCCGGGTGGCGTTCGAGGCCACGGTGGTCGACCTGGACGGACGCACCACGGCGGTGGACTGCCGCGCGGACGTCTCGCTCCGCGGCAGGCTGGGTCAGTTCGGCACGGGCATGATCACCAGCACCGCGAAGAGCGTCCTGCAGGAGTTCTCGCAGTGCGCGTCCGCCACGCTGGTGGGCGACGCGGCCGAGACCGCCGGTGAGGCGCCCGCGCTCACGGCCCCACGGCCGAGCACCTGGCGCATCGCCGTGCGCACGCTGCGCATCTACCTGTCCGACGTGTGGTCGCGGCTGCGGTCCCGGGGCGACCGTGGCCCGGTCCGTGGCTGACTCGCCGAGCGAAGGGGGTCGGCAGTGCAGATCCTGAGACCGAGCAGCCTGCTCGAGGCCTGCCACCTGCTGGAGTCCGACCCGTGGGACACCAGGCCCCTGGCCGGGGGCACCGCCCTCGTGCTGATGCTCCGGCAAGGGCTCGTCGCCCCTCGTGCGGTGGTGCGCCTCGACGGTGTCGACGGCCTCGACGGCCTCGAGGTGACGCCCCACGGCCTGCGGATCGGCGCCCTGACCACGCTGACCGACGTGGCTGCCTCCCCGGTCGTGCAGGCGCACGCACCGAGCCTCGCCTACGCCTGCTCGCGCGTCGGCAACCTCCGGGTGCGCAACGCCGCGACGCTCGGGGGCAACGTCGCGGAGGCCGACTACGCGTCCGACCCACCGAGCGTCCTCGTGTCGCTCGACGCCTGGTGCCAGGTGGCAGGACCGAGCGGGGGAACCCGGGACGTGCCGGTGCGCGAGCTCATCACCGGTTTCCTCACCACCACGCTCGAGCCCGGAGAGGTCGTCCAGGCGGTCGTCGTGCCCCTCGACCCGGGGGGACGTCGGGCCACGTACGAGAAGTACATCAGCCGGTCGTCGGAGGACCGACCGTGCGTCGGCGTGGCCGCGTCGGTACAGCTGCGGGACGGCGCCGTCCGCGGATTGACCGTCGTGGTCGGGGCCGTCGCGGGGACGCCGCAACGGTTCGACGACCTCACGGCCCAGGCCGTCGGCACCACGCTCGGGCCGTCGGTACGCAGGTCCGTCGCCTCCGCGTACGCGTCCGCTGTCGACGCCATGGACGACGCCCGTGGCTCGGCCTGGTACCGGCAGCAGATGACCGAGGTCGTCGTCCGTCGGGCGCTGGAACGCATCGCGCCGGTCGCGGCCGGAGGAGGAGCGTGACATGAGACGCCCTGTCCTGGGAGCCGACCAGCCGATGCCCGACGCCGTCGACCGGGTCGTCGGCACCATCCGGTTCGCCGTCGACCACGCGGTCCCCGGCATGCTCCACGGCCGCCTGGTCTCGAGCCAGAGCCCGCACGCCCGGATCGTGTCGGTGGACGCCACGGAGGCGCTCGCCGTGCCCGGCGTACGCGCGGTCGTCACCGGTGCCGACATCGCGCGGGACCCGCGCGTCCCCCACCCGCTGTTCGGGGTGTCGCGTCCGGACCAGCCGCCGCTGGCGACCGACAAGGTGCGCTACGTCGGTGAGCCCGTCGCGCTGGTGGTCGCCGAGACCGAGCGGGCGGCACGAGCCGCCGCCGTGCTGGTCGACGTCGAGTACGAGGACCTGCCGTATGTCACGGACCCGGCCGAGGCGCTGCGCCCGGGGGCTCCGGTGCTGCACGACCAGTGGCCCGACAACGCTTGTGGAGACTGGCGCCTCCAGCGAGGGGACGTCGACGCCGTCTTCCGCCAGGCCGAGCACGTGGTCGAGCACGTCTATCACTCGCCGGCGGCCAGCCAGGTCCCGCTGGAGCCGTTCGTCGCGGTGGCTGAGTGGGACGACGCCGGCAGCCTGGAGGTGTGGTCGTCGACGCAGTGGCCATCGGCGGTGCAACGCGTCCTGGCCCACATGTTCGACCGGCCGCTGGACCAGGTCAGGGTGCACGCGCCACCGCTGGGAGGCGGCTACGGGGCGAAGGGCCAGGTGAAGATCGAGCCGATGGTGGCGTGCGCGGCTCTCCTCGTGGGGCAGCCGGTCCGCCTCGAGCTGGACCGCGTCGAGGTCTTCCACGTCGTGTGCAAGCACGAGGCGACCATGCGACTGCGCACCGCGGTGGACGGCGAGGGCCGGCTGCTCGCCCGTGACATCGACCTGCTCTACAACGCCGGTGCTTACGGCATCACCGACCCTGGTGCCGCAGGCAACGCGCTGGTGCGGGCGAACGGCCCGTACCGGGTCCCGGCCGTGCGCATCCGGTCGCGTGCCGCGTACACCAGCACGGTGCCCTCGGGCAGCTACCGGGGCGCGATGACGAACCAGGTGTCGTTCGCGTACGAGTCGCAGCTCGACGAGATCGCGGCCCTGCTCGGCAAGGACCCGTACGAGCTCCGGCGCCTCAACCTCCTGGTGGACGGTGACACCTACGCCACGGGCGAGACCATGCACGACGTCCACTTCATCGAGCTGGTGGACGAGGTGGCCTCCGTCATCGACTGGCATGCTCCGCCGGAGCCGCCGCCGTCGGCGACCACCGTCCGCGGCAAAGGGCTGGCCGTCATCCTCAAGAGCACGCCCACGCCGTCGCGCACCGAGTGCCGCGTCGAGCTGCATGCCGACGGGTCGGTCGTGGTCTTCACGAGCTCGGTCGAGATGGGCCAGGGCGCCTTCGCGACGATCGCCCAGCTGGCCGCTCACCACCTCGACGTCGACCTGTCGAGGGTCAGCGTCGTCGGTCCGGACACGGCTCGGACGCCGTTCGACACCATGACCGCGGGCAGTCGGACGACGTTCTCGAACGACCACGCGCTGCACGAGGCGGCCGCTCACCTCCGCGAGCACCTGGACGGCCTGGCCCGCGAGCTGCTGGGCTGGTCCGGCCCGACGCAGCACGGCGATGGCTGCGTGAGCACCTCCGACGAGGGCCCCGTGCCGTACGAGCTGCTGCTCGCGAAGGCCGGGGTCGACGTCGTCGACGTGACGGGGGTGTTCCAGAGCGTGGGGGGCGAGGGAATGAAGGATCCCTCGGACGTCCACGGCCACACCTCCGTGCACTGGCACCAGGGAGCTGTCGCGGTCGAGGTCGAGGTGGACCTCGAGACGGGCAAGGTGGAGGTGCTCCGGTGCCACGGCGCCTCGTGGGCGGGCCGGGTCGTCAACCCCGCCCGCGTCCGTCAGCAGAACGACGGCTGCATGATCATGGGCATCGGGACGGCCCTCTACGAGGACCTCCAGGTCGTGGACGGCCAGGTCGTGAACCCGAACATGTCGGACTACATGATCCCGTCCGTCCTCGACGTGCCCCAGGCGCTGACCAGCCGCGCGCTCGTCAGCGACGACCCGGCGGCAGAGCTGCACGGCGTCGGGGAGATGACGATCCCGGCCACCGCACCCGCGATCGCCAACGCGGTCTTCCGCGCGACGGCGGTGAGGGTCCGCGATCTGCCGCTCACTGCCGAGCGGGTGCTGTCGGCCGTGCGGGGCCGCGAACCTCAGGAGGGTGCGTGATGTCGGAGGCGACGGACGACGGCCAGGTCGTGCGGCTGAAGGTCAACGGCGCCGAGCTGTCGGTGGCGGTCCCGGGCGACGAACCGCTCGCGACCACGTTGCGCGACCGGGTCGGGCTGCGAAGCGTCCGAACGGCCTGCGGCATCGGCATCTGCGGGTCGTGCACGGTGCAGGTCGAGGGCCGCGCGGTCAGCTCCTGCCTCATGCTCACGGCGGCGGTGGGCGAACGCTCCGTGCGGACCTGCGAGGGTCTCGTGGGGGCGGAGGGCGCCCCGGGGCGGGTGCAGCAGGCCTTCGTCGACAACCGGGCGTACCAGTGCTCGTACTGCATCCCCGGCATGGTCGTCAGCGTCGACGCGTACCTGGGCGAGCACCCGGACGCGGACGTCGACGAGGTGCGTCACGCCTTGTCAGGCAACCTCTGTCGCTGCGGCACCTACGTGTCCATCCTGGCGGCGGTTCACGACCTGGTGGCGAGCGCCCGCTCCGGCGCGGCTGCGGCGACGCCTGCCGACTGACGTCGTCCTGCCGCTGCACCCGCTGTCATCCCGCATCGGTGGCGACGTCCGGCTGCGCCATCAGGGCGCGGGCCACCACCACCCGGTGCGCCGCGAACAGGGCGAAGGAGGCCAGCACGAGACCTCCCGCGCTGATGAGCAGCGCGGCGCTGTACGAGACGTGCTCGACGACCATGCCGGTCGCCGACGGAAGCACCACGCCGCCCCCGAACACGCCGAAGAGGATGAGTCCGGTCGCGGTGGCAGCCGCCGTGCGGTTCAGCTGCACGATCGTGAGGTGCATCAGGCCGGCCCAGCCCCACCCGAGGCTCATGCCGAGGATGGTGCCGACGGCGACGGTGACGCGGCTGGACCCGCCGACCGCGAGGAGCAGGCAACCCACGGCGCCCGCCGCGATGAGCCCGGCCGCGCTGAGCAGCGGCACCGGCCGGCGACCGCGGTGGTCACGGACGTCCATCCACCAGCCGGCGAAGACGCGCACGGCCACCGTGCACACGCTGGACACCGCGAGCAGAGTGCCTGCCTGGTCAGCGGTCCATCCCCGGTGGATGGCCAGCTCGACGACGTAGACCGCCAGCCCGAGGGACACCCCAGAGGCCAGGAAGGCGCCGGCCGCGACCAGCGACACGACGAGCCAGTCGACCGGTCCCGACACCCGACCTGCCGTGCTCGCCGAGCGGGTGCCCTGGCCGGCCTTCCTCAGCAGCAGCCGGGGAGCGACGACGGCGATCGGGACCGCCAGCACGGCGCCCATGGCGAAGCCCCACCGCCAGCCGACGGTCGAGGCCACGAGTGGCACTGCCAGCCCGGCCACCATCGTGGCCAAGGGCACGGCTCCCTGCTTGATCCCGAACGCGATCCCGTCGTGACCCGGGGAGGCCAGCTCGGCGAGCGTAAGGTTGGCCGACGTCTGTCCCACGGCGTTGGCGACGCCGGCCCCCACGAGCACCAGCGTCAGCGTGAGCCAGGTCTGTGCCGCCACGGCGACGAGCACCATGGCGGCGCACGTGGAGCTGGCCGCGACGCGCAGCGCCAGGAACGGGCCGGCCCGCTGGATGAGGCGCGCCATCAGCGGCGCGGACAGCGCAGAGGCGGCGAAGAAGGCGCTCACGGCCAGGCCGGTCCCCGCGGCCGAGTAGCGCAGCTCGGCCCGGATGGCCGGTGCCATGGCGCCGAGCAGGAACACCGGCAGGTTCGCGATGGCGGTGACGGAGGCGGCCACGGCGACCGTGGTCAGGGGGAACGACGTCGTCCGCCGTGAGGTCATGCTCGGCTCCTGCCTCGTATACGATTGCATGCCATGGTAGACCTTCGTGCGGGCCGCTGTCCGCTGGCCGATGCCTCTCACCGGCGGTCGGGGGAGCGCGGGTGAGCGCCGGCCCTGCCACCCCGTCGGCCGGCGTCACCGGAACGGTCGTGGTCGAGCGCGACCTGCCGTGCGTCATGAGGGACGGCACGATCCTGCGCACGGACGTGTACCGACCTGCCGAGGGCCGGCACCCCGTCCTGGTCTCTCGCACGCCGTACGGCAAGGACCACCCCATGGCGGTGACCAACCTGATGTTCCCGCCGGTCGTGGCCGCCTCGCGGGGGTTCGTCGTGGTCGTGCAGGACGTGCGAGGCCGGCACGCCAGCGACGGCGACTGGGAGCCGTTCCGGTGCGAGGGCGACGACGGCTACGACGCCGTCGAGTGGGCAGCGGCGCAGCCATGGAGCACGTCGGACGTCGCGGTGTTCGGCTCCTCCTACCTGGGTGTCACCGCGCTCCAGGCCGTCGCTTCGCGTCCACCGCACCTGAGGTGCGCCGTGGCGTACCTCACCGGGGGCGACTACCGCGAGGGATGGGTCTTCTCGGGCGGGGCGCTCGAGCTGCTGTTCAACCTGAGGTGGGCGGCCGGACAGGCGCTGGCCGAGCTGCACCGCCACGGGCTCGCTCCAGCGGACGCGGCCGCTGCGCGCGAGCGGTTGCGATGGGTGCTCGAGCGGCCACGTGAGGCCATGCGGTTCACCCCGTTGGTGGACGTCTTCGCTCCCTGGGACGACGTCGTCCCCTACTGGCGCGACTGGCTCGAGCACCAGCACGACGACGAGTACTGGGCAGGCGTCGACCTGACCCGCAGCCTGCGCGGGCCGACGGTGCCGGTCCTCAGCATCGCCGGCTGGTACGACGGGTTCTTGGGCGGCCAGCTGGCGGCCTGGCAGTCGCTGACCGCAGGGGTCGGCCACGGTGACCCGCGCGTCGACACACCGCACCAGCTGCTGATCGGTCCCTGGGACCACGAGTCCTACCAGGGCATGCGTCCCGATGCCGCGGGGGAGGACTTCTTCGGCCACACCGCCGTCTCCGGTGCGGCAGGACTGTCGGACACGATCCTCGACTGGTGCGGCCGCTGGTTGCGCCCGGGCGAACGTCCGGGCGAACGTGACGCGCCGACCGCGCCCGTCCGGTACTTCCACATGGGCCCCCACGTGTGGCGCGACGCCGAGCGCTGGCCACCGCACGCGGGCCGCACCGAGTACCACCTGACCAGCGGCGGGCGGGCCAACAGCCGGCACGGCGATGGACGACTGACCTCGACCGCCCCGGACTCGTGCAGCATCGACTCCTACCGGCACGACCCGCACGACCCGGTGCCGACGTGCGGCGGTCGACACCTCGGCTACGGGTACGGGCGAGCGGGTGTGCTGAACCAGGTGGAGGTCGAGGACCGGGCGGACGTGCTGTGCTTCACGACCGGCCTGCTGACCGCGCCGCAGGACGTCGTGGGACCGGTCCGGCTCGAGCTGCACGTCACGAGCAGCGCGGTGTCCACCGACTTCTGCGCGAAGCTGGTCGACGTCCGCGCCGACGGCTACTGCGCCAACGTGGCCGAGGGCGTGCACCGCGTGCCGCCCGGCCGGCTCAGCGTCAGCGGGCCGACCCGGGTCGTCATCGAGCTCGGAGACACGGCCTACCGCTTCGCCGCCGGGCACCGGATCAGGCTCGAGGTCGCCAGCAGCAACTTCCCGAAGCTGGACCGGCACGGGGGGCTGGGCGACCAGCCGGCACGCACGCACGAGGGGGACTGGCAGCCGGCCGTGCAGCGGGTGCACTGCGGTCCGGACCACCCCTCCCGCCTGGTCCTCGCCGGCCCGGGGCAGCGTGCCGGATGACCCGGCCCTTCCGGTTCGGCGTGATGGTCAACCACTCTGTCCCGCTGCCGAGCGATCGCCGGCAGTGGCAGTCGTGGTGCCGTCACGCCGAGCAGCTGGGGTTCTCGTCGATCGTCCTCAGCGACCACCTGTGGCCCCAGCTCGCGCCGGTGCCCGCCATGCTCTCCGCGGCCGAGGCCACGTCGTCGGCTGTTCGCGTCGGCGCGCTCATGTTCGGCAACGACTACCGGCACCCCGTGGTGCTGGCCAAGGAGGTGGCCTCGCTCGACGTGCTCACCGACGGCCGCGTCGAGGTGGGGGTGGGCGCGGGCTGGAACGAGGCGGACTACCGGCAGGGTGGTTTCGTGCTCGACCGCCCCGGGACCCGGGTCGACCGGCTCGCCGAGAGCCTGCAGGTGCTCAAGGGTCTC
>DASSTJ010000178.1:0-7376 GCA_035707965.1 Actinomycetales bacterium | reverse complement strand
GTCGACGGACCAGGCAGGCCTGGACGTGGCGACGCGCAGCGGGTCGGCGACGGTCAGCGCACCGGCCATCGGCAGGGGCACCGTGCAGGGACGGATGCCCCTAACGAGCTCGACCGCCCGGGGTGAGCCCCGGCTGGGGCGTCCGCAGGCCGGTGGGCACGTCGCGATCGTGGAACTCGCCGCTCGGGCGCTCGAGCAGCTGCTGCGCGGTCTCGACGTCCATGGCGCCCTCGTCCACACCGAGAGCGAGGCGCAGCTCGGCGTCCCGCTGCGCCATCGACTCCTTGACCACTGCCGCCATCTCACGCAGCCCGTCGCCGATGCCCGCGAGGCCCTGCGCCATGCCCTCCGGCGTGTACGCCTTTGCGGTGCTCGTCACCTTGCGGACGACGAGCACACCGACCGTGGCGCCGAGCGCCAGCCAGAACAGCCTTCGCACTCAGCTCACCTCCGACGACGCTTGCTCGACTTGCCGCTGAAGGCCTGCCGCACCCCGTACGTGAACGCCGCGACCTTGATCAGCGGCGAGCCGAGGGTGGCCGCGAACAGCGCGGTCAGCGCGGACGCGTTCGTCGTGATCTGCTGCACGTTGGTCGTGATCGCCGAGACGCGCTCGAGCTCGCCGTTCGTCGTGCCGACCGTGGTGGTGACCTCGCGCAGCAGCGGCACCGTCTCGGTGGTCACACCCTGGACGGTGTGGCGCGTGTCGTCGATGAGGCGACCCAGCTTGAGGATGGGCACGGCCAGCAGCGCGACCAACGCCACGAAGGCGACGGCCGCGATGAGCCCTGCGACGTCTCCGACTGACATGCGTTCGCCGTCCCTCTCGGCTCGGGCGGGCGCGACGGCTGCCGCACCGCTGACCGGGGTCCCCGGCAGCGTCCCCGACCCTATCGTGACCCGCCGGCCAGTTTCAGAGCGAGCGCCCGTGCGGCGATGGGTGCTGGCACCCTGGTCGCGATCACAGCCACCCGGACCGCACCCATCGCCCCACCCACAGCCGCACGAAGCGTGGGCGGCGATGGGTGCGGTGAGCCGGTGCTGGAGGTTGGCCGGGCGCCGTCCGGCTCAGCGGGCGTAGTACTCCACGACGAGCGCGACGTCGCAGGTGACCGGCACCTCGCTGCGCCGGGGCTCGCGCGCGACCTGCACCGAGAGCCCGTCGGCGCCCAGCGTCAGGTACTGAGGCACGGGCGGCAGCACCTCGCGATGACCCCCGGCCGCCGCGATGACGAACGGAGTCATGGCCCGGCTGCGCTCGCGCACGCCCACGACCTGACCCGGGCGGACCCGGTACGACGGCTTGTCGACGAGCTGGCCGTCCACGGTGACGTGTCGGTGGACGACGATCTGCCGGGCCTGCGCGATCGTGCGCGCGATGCCGCTGCGCAGCACGACGGCGTCCAGACGCATCTCGAGCAGCTGCACCAGCACGTCGCCGGTGCGGCCGTCACGGCGCTTGGCCTCCGTCACCGCGCGTCGCAGCTGCTTCTCGCGGACGCCGTACTGCGCCCGCAGCCGCTGCTTCTCGAGCAGCTGGTCGGCGTAGTCAGTGCGCGACGGGCGCTTGCTGCGGCCGTGCTCCCCGGGCGCGTACGGACGACGCTCCCAGAAACGCACGGCCTTCGGGGTGAGCGGGAGGCCGAGAGCGCGCGAGCGGCGGACGACACGGCGGGACTGATGAGCCACGGAGCTCCTTGGGTGACAGGGTCCGCGGCGGGGACAGCGAGCGGACGAGCAATTACGACAGGGAAACCTTACCTTATTCGGCCAGCGCCTCGCCACCAGCCGAGCCCTGCTCGGCCCCTAGTCGCCGCGGAGGATGCGGCGCAGCCTCTCCAGCCGCGTCCGGATCTCCCGCTCGGCGCCGCGGTCGGTCGGCTCGTAGTACGTGCGGCCCTGCAGCGAGTCGGGCAGATACTGCTGCGCCGCGACGCCGTGCGGCTCGTCGTGGGCGTACCGGTAGCCCTTGCCGTGCCCGAGCTTCTTCGCGCCCGGGTAGTGCGAGTCGCGCAGGTGCGGGGGTACGAGACCGGAGAGCCCCGCGCGGACGTCGGCGATCGCGGCCCCGACCCCGAGGTAGGACGCGTTCGACTTGGGCGCCGTGGCGAGGTGCACGACCGCCTGCGCCAGGATGATCCGCGCCTCCGGCATGCCGATGAGCTGGACGGCCTGCGCCGCCGCGACGGCGGTCTGGAGCGCCGACGGGTCGGCCATCCCGACGTCCTCGGACGCGGCGATCACGATGCGTCGCGCGATGAAGCGCGGGTCCTCCCCCGCCTCCAGCATGCGGGCGAGGTAGTGGAGCGACGCGTCGACGTCCGACCCGCGCATCGACTTGATGAACGCGCTGATCACGTCGTAGTGCTGGTCGCCCTCGCGGTCGTACCGCACGACCGCGACGTCGAGCGCGCGTTCGGCGTGCTCGACCGTGACGAGCACCGGCTCGCCCGGGACGTCGCCCCCGGCCTCGCGCGCGTCCCCCACGTCGGCACCGTCGACCGTCGGCCGCTGGTCGTCGTCGACGTCCGAGGCGGCCTCGCTCACCGCAGCCCCCGCGGCCGCCTCCAGGACGGTCAGCGCGCGGCGAGCGTCACCACCGGCCAGGCGCACGAGGTGGTCGAGCGCGTCGTCGGTGAGCCGCACCTCGCCGCCCAGCCCGCGCGGCTCGGACACGGCGCGCAGCACGAGCGTGCGGATCGCCTCGTCGTCCAACGGCTGCAGGGTGACGAGAAGCGAGCGCGACAGCAGGGGCGCGACGACCGAGAACGACGGGTTCTCGGTGGTGGCCGCGATGAGCACGACCCAGCGGTTCTCGACGCCGGGCAGCAGCGCGTCCTGCTGCGCCTTGGTGAACCGGTGGATCTCGTCGAGGAACAGCACGGTGTGTCGCTGGTGCAGCGCCCGCTCGTCGTGCGCCTCGTCCATGACGCGACGCACGTCCTTCACGCCGGCGGTGACCGCGGACAGCTCGACGAAGCGGCTGCCCGTGCTGCCGGAGACCACGTGGGCGAGAGTGGTCTTGCCGGTGCCGGGCGGACCCCAGAGGATCACCGACGCCGGGCCGACACGGCCGTCACCCCCCTCCACGAGCCGGCGCAACGGCGACCCCGGCCCGAGCACGTGCTGCTGGCCCACGACCTCGTCGAGCGTGCGCGGACGCATGCGCACCGCCAAGGGCGCGGTCGGCCCCCGGGACGCCGCGCCGGACGCACCCGGACCCTCGTCGTCCGTGCTGAACAGGTCGGCCACGCCAGGAAACGTACCTGGCGGCCGGCGAGGGTGACGAACTCCACGAGGCGTCCGGCCGAGCAGGGTCACGAGGCAGAGCCCTCGCCTGGCACGCTTGACCTGTGACGACAGCGACCGGCCGCGGAGCCGCGCCGGAAGCCGCGCCCACGGAGCGGCTCGGCTGGCTCGAACGCCTCGGGCGCGCCCAGGCCCGGCACGCCAGGTCCGTCGCCGCCGCCTGGGTCGTCATCGTGGTGGTCGGGTTCGGCGTGGCGTTCGGCGCGTTCGGGGGCGGGTCGCTGTTCGACCGGCTGCACAGCGGCGAGCCCGACGTGCCGGGCGAGACGCAGGTCGGACGCCAGATGCTCGACGCCCGCGAGCAGAGCGGCGAACGCGTGCTGGTCATGCTCGACGGCATCGACCCGACCGCCCCCGCGGTGCGGCAGCACGTGCAGGCGGTCGAGCAGAAGGTGCGACAGGTCGAGGGCGTGCAGTCCGTGGCGTCGCCGTACTCGGCGCCGGGTGGCGTGACGTCCACGGCCGGGCAGGCGTTCGTCGCCACCGACGGGCACGGCCTGCTCGTCAGCGTCACGCTGCAGCCGCGACTGCCGTCGCGAACCGAGCAGCGCGCGATCGACCAGAGCCAGCAGCTGCTCGGCACCGTGGACGACGGCCTGCCCGGCGCGTCCGCCCACGTCGGCAGCGTCGACCAGCTCGTCCACGACATCACCCACCAGGTCGAGGTCGACCTGCGCACCGGCGAGGGCGTCGCCCTGCCGATCAGCCTCCTGGTCATGGTGCTGGTGTTCGGCGGGTTCCTCGCCGCCGGCATGCCGTTGGCCGGCGCCATCGCGTCGATCGCCGGCGCTCTCGCGTCCCTCTACGGCTTCTCGCGCGTCATCGAGCTCGACGCCACCGTCGTCAACGTCGTGACGATCCTGGGCTTGGGCCTCTGCATCGACTACGGGCTGCTCATCGTCAGCCGCTTCCGCGAGGAGCTCCACGTTCTCGACACCGGGCGGGCCGGTCCGGCCGGGTCGGAGTCTCTGCCAGAGTCCGGACGCCGTGCCGTCGAGCTCGCGCTGGGCCGCACCGTCGCGCACGCCGGTCGCACGGTCCTGTTCTCCGCCCTGATCGTCGGCATCAGCCTGTCGGGACTGCTGCTGTTCCAGACGACGATCCTGCGTGCGCTCGGTGCTGCCGGCGTCAGTGCCGTGGTCGTGGCGCTGCTCGTGGCGCTCACGTTCGTCCCCGCGATGATCGGACTCGCCGGGCACCGCCTGCTGCGCCCCGGCCTGCCGATGCGCGTCCCCGGCGTGCGTTCCCTCCTGCGCCGGCTCGGCGACGTGGCGCCGTCCCAGGGCGTCTTCTCCCGGCTCGCGCTGCGTGTGCAGCGGCATCCCTGGATCGTCGCTCTCGTCGTGGTCGCCGCCCTGATCGGCCTCGCGGCACCCGCGCTGTCGTTGCGGATGACGTCGTCCGGCACTGCCCTGCTGCCGAAGGGCGCGGACCAGCGCACCTTCTTCGAGCAGCTCGACGCCAGGTACCCGGCGCTCGCCGACCCCGACGTGACGGTCGTCGCCCGCGCCGACCTGGCGCAGGTGCAGGCGTGGTCCCGCGACGTGACGACGGTGCCTGGCGTCGCCTCCACCGTGCCGCCCGAGCAGCTCGAGGGCCTGGTGGTGCTGGGCATCCAGGTCGTGGGCGACGACCCGACCGGGCAGACGGCCACCACGGTCGTGGAGCACCTGCGGTCGCACCGCCCCACCTTCCCGATCTGGGTCGTCGGCCAGGCTGCGGGCGAGCTCGACTACAGCCACGCGATCCGCGCTCGCGCCCCACTGGCCGGCGGGCTCGTCGTGCTGGCCACGTTCGTGCTGCTGTTCCTGATGACGGGTTCGGTGCTGGTGCCGCTCAAGGCGCTGCTGATGAACGTCGTCTCGCTGGGTGCGTCCCTCGGCGTGCTGGTGCTGATCTTCCAAGACGGGAACCTGGAGAAGCTGCTGGGGTTCACGTCCACGGGGGCCATCGAGTCCACGATCCCCCCGTTGGTCCTCGCCTTCGGCTTCGGGCTCGCCATGGACTACGAGGTGTTCCTGCTGTCACGGATCAAGGAGGAACACGACCACGGTCGCGACAACGACTCCTCGGTCGTCCACGGTCTGCAGCGCTCCGGCCGCATCATCACGTCGGCCGCCCTGCTCGTCGTCATCGTGTTCACCGGTCTGATCGCCGGCAAGCTGCTCGTGGTCAAGCAGACCGGCGTGGCCCTGGCGACCGCGGTGGCCATCGACGCGACGCTCGTGCGCATGCTGCTCGTGCCCGCCACCATGACGCTGCTCGGCGAGTGGAACTGGTGGGCCCCCGCTCCCCTGCGGCGCCTGCACGCGCGCTTCGGCGTGACGGAGCACTGAGTGCCCGCCGAGCCGGCCTCGTGCGGCGTTCCTGCGGCGCGGCTCACAGCGCACGCAGAGCTGCTGCGGGCCAGCGGGGACGACGTGTTCGTCCGCTGGCAGGTACGGTCCGACGTCCCTCTGCGGGCCTGGGCGGTCGGCGACGCCGTCGCGTTCGTGCGCACCAGGGCCTCCGGACGCCGGCAGCTGACCGTGCTCGGCGAGCCCTCTGCCGCGGCGGCAGCGGTGCACACGCTGGTCGAGCTCGACGTCGAGGAGCGCGCGAGCTCGCGCCGCGAGCAAGGCGAGCACGCCACAGGCGCGACCGCCCCGCCGAACGGGGCACCGCTGCCCGCCACAGTGACCAGTCACGGCATCACCGTGCCGTTGGGCACGCTGCCGCTGCTGGGCAAGGGCGTGCGCATCGGACCGGGCGACGACTGGCACTGGATGTGGGTCGACCACGAGCGGCTGCGGCTCGTGGCTCGCGCGTGCAGCGGCTCGCACCCAGCGCCGATCCGCAGGTGTCCGCGCTGCTCCGCGTCGCAAGTCCACGTCACAGCAGCGACCCGGGCAACTCGGACGTGGTGGAGTGGTTCGGCGTCCGGGACCATGACGGCCGGCTCGTCGCCGTGCGCCGCGCACACGCAGGTGGTGCCGGGAGTGCCGCACCTGCCCTCGATCGCGACGCATCCCGACGCGCGGGGCAACGGTCTCGGGCAGGCGCTCACCGCGACCATGTGTGGGCAGCTGCTCGACCAGGGCGCGCCCACCAGGGCGTTCAGTGATGCAGCTGAACGCGACGCGCCGGCGTTTCCGACTCAACTGCATCACTGAACGACGGGGCTGCGTCACGGGCACCGCACGCACACGAGCGCCACGCAAGGCCCACCGCGACGGGCACCGCGACGCTCGGCCCCTGCGTGGAACAACCACCGCACCAGAGCAGGCGCATCATCCACGCAAGGCCCACCACGACCGCAGGCGCTCGGAACGAGCCTACGAGATCTGGAGCGACTTCTCCTCACGCAGCTGCTCGGCCTTGGCCGGCTTCGCGTCGACGCCGGCCTCCTTGCGCTGCGCAGGCGTGATGGGCGCCGGCGCACCCGTCAGCGGGTCGAGACCGCCACCCGACTTCGGGAACGCGATCACCTCCCGGATCGAGTCGGCGCCCGACAGCAGCGCGCAGATACGGTCCCAGCCGAAGGCGATGCCGCCGTGCGGCGGCGCACCGAACTTGAAGGCCTCGAGAAGGAAGCCGAACTTCTCCTGCGCCTCGTCCGGCCCGATGCCCATGACGCCGAAGACGCGCTCCTGCACGTCGCGCTGGTGGATACGGATGGACCCGCCACCGATCTCGTTGCCGTTGCAGACCATGTCGTAGGCGTACGCGAGCGCGGAGCCCGGATCGGTGTCGAACGAGTCGAGGAACTCCGGCTTGGGCGACGTGAAGGCGTGGTGCACCGCCGTCCACGCGCCGGAGCCCACCGCCACGTCACCGGCTGCTGTCGCCTCGTCCGCCGGCTCGAACAGCGGGGCGTCGACCACCCACAGGAGCGACCACGCGGACTCGTCGATCAGCCCGCACCGCCGCCCGACCTCGAGCCGCGCGGCGCCGAGGAGCGCGCGCGACGACTTCACCGGCCCGGCTGCGAAGAAGATGCAGTCGCCCGGAGCGGCGCCGACGTGGTCGGCGAGGCCGGCCCGCTCGGAGTCCGTGAGGTTCTTCGCCACCGGGCCGCCGAGCTCGCC
>DASSTJ010000177.1:0-12977 GCA_035707965.1 Actinomycetales bacterium | reverse complement strand
GGTGCCGCGCTTCGAGCCGATGATCCGCTCGACGGTCTTGAGGTGACGGAACCGCCAGAGCTGGAAGTTGTCCTCGACGTCGATGAGCTCCTCGCACGTCTCGTACGCCATCCAGTGGTCGTGCGAGTGCTCGTAGATCGCCGTGAACGTGGGCACCAGCTCGGGGCAGAACCGGTGCGGCTCGCTCCAGTCCCGGTCCAGCAGCTGCGCGGGGACGTCGTGCCCCTGGCGGTGCAGGTACGCCAGGAACTCGTCGTACAGGCTCGGCTCGTGCAGCAGCGTGCGCAGCATCTCCTGCGCCTCGTGGTGGTGGTCGAAGACCGGCAGCATGTCGCGGTTCTTGTTGCCGAGCATGAACTCCACGGCCCGGTACTGCCACGACTGGAAGCCGGACGACGTGGCCAGGAACTGGCGGAACTCGGCGTACTCGCTCGGAGTCAGGGTGGCGAGGACCGACCACTGCTCGGTCAGCTGGGCCTGGATGTACTTCACCCGCGCGAGCCGCTTGAGCGCGGGGCGCAGCTCGTCCTGTCGCAGCAGGTCGCGCGCGGAGCGCAGCTCGTGGAGCATGAGCTTCAGCCACAGCTCGGACGTCTGGTGCTGGATGATGAACAGCATCTCGTCGTGCCGGGGCGGCGTGCTGAGGGGCTTCTGCGCTGACAGGATCTGGTCCAGGCAGAGGTAGTCGCCGTAGGACATGGCCTTGCTGAAGTCGCGCTGGACGGTGTCCTCCAGCGCGCGCGTGCTGCGGTCGGTCTCGCTCGCCTGCTCGGTCATCCTGCTCGCCTCTCTGCGTGCCGCCCACGTGGACGCCGCCCTATCGTATGCCTGACGGCCGTCACGTTCCCGCGAGGCCACAACCCTGAGAACCGTCCGGAGGAGCGCCGATGACCGAGTTCGCGGACCTGGTGATCACCGGCGCCGACGTGTGGACGGCGGACGCGGCGCGCAGCTGGTCCGACGCCGTGGCCGTGCGGGGCGACCGGATCCTAGCCCTGGGCGCGGCGCGCGTCGCCGACCTCGTCGGGCCCCGCACCCGGGTGGAGCACCGGCCGGGCGCGATGGTCGTCCCCGGGTTCCAAGACGCCCACGTGCACACGCCGTTCGCGGGTCGCAACCTCCTGCACGTCTGGCTCAACGACCTCGAGGGCCGGCCGGCGTACCTCGACCGCATCTCGCACTACGCGGCCGACAACCCCGACCAGCCGTGGATCATCGGCGGTGGCTGGGCGATGGAGCACTTCCCGGGGGGTACGCCGCGCAAGGAGGACCTCGACGCGATCGTGCCCGACCGCCCGGTCTTCCTCATGAACCGCGACGTGCACGGCGCCTGGGCCAGCTCGAAGGCGCTCGAGCTGGCCGGCATCACCAAGGACACGCCCGATCCGCCCGACGGCCGCATCGAGCGCGACCCCGAGACCGGTGAGCCGACCGGCACGCTGCACGAGGGCGCCGCCTACAGCTTCCAGGACCGCTACCTCCCGCTGCCCTCGCACGAGGACTGGGAGCGCGCCACCCTCGAGGGCCAGCGACATCTGCACTCCCTCGGCATCACCGGCTGGCAGGACGCCTGGGTGACACCCGCCACCGTGCGGTCGTACCGGTCGCTCGCCGCCGACGGGCGGCTCACCGGCCGCGTGGTCGGCGCCCTCTGGTGGGACCGGCACCGCGAGCTCGACCAGATCCCCGAGCTCCTCGCCCAGCGCGAGGCCGGCACCGTGGAGGCACCCGGCAGCGCCGGCTTCCACCCGACCAGCGTGAAGATCATGACCGACGGCGTCCTGGAGAACTTCACAGGCGCACTCCTCGAGCCCTACTGCGACGGCTGCGGCGGCCACACCGACAACCACGGCCTGTCGTACGTCGAGCGGGACCTGCTCGCCGCGGCCGTCACCGAGCTCGACCGTCTCGGCTTCCAGGTGCACATGCACGCCATCGGCGACCGCGCCGTCCGCAACGCCCTCGACGCCGTCCAGGCCGCCCGGGTCGCCAACGGGCCCAGCGACCACCGGCACCACATCGCGCACATCCAGGTCGTGCAGCACGAGGACGTCCCGCGGTTCCGCGAGCTCGGCGTGGTGGCGAACGCCCAGGCCTACTGGGCGCAGGCGGAGCCGCAGATGGAGGAGCTCACCATCCCGTTCCTGGGGCGCGACCGCGCTCAGCTGCAGTACCCCTTCGGGGACCTGCTGCGTTCCGGTGCCACCCTCGCCATGGGCAGCGACTGGTCGGTCACCACCGCGAACCCGCTGGAGGAGATCGAGGTCGCGGTCACTCGCGTCGACCCGGAGAACCGCGACAACGCACCGTTCCTGCCCGAGCAGGCCTTGCCCCTGCAGGTGGCCCTCGCCGCGTTCACGGCCGGTTCGGCCTACGTCAACCACGACCACGACGGGGGCTCTCTGGCCATCGGCAAGCGCGCCGACCTGGCCGTGGTCGACCGCAACCTGTTCGACGTGCCGTCCGGGCACGTCGCTGACGCTCGGGTCGAGCTCACCGTCGCCAGCGGGCGCGTCGTCCACGAGCGTGGGCAGTGACCGGGTAGGCCCGGTGGCGCTGTGGCCCCGAAGGCGGCGCCGCCCAGCGAGGGCTCGCTAGCTCGCGGTCCGGCTCCTGACCTGCACCCTGCCCCCGACGACCCGAGTCTCGTAGGCGGGCTGTGGCCGGGAGGCGGGACCGCGGGCGGTCGCGCCGTCGGTGAGCACGAACCGGCTGCCGTGCCACGGGCACTGGATGCAGCCGTCCACGAGCTCGCCCTCGTGCAGTGGGCCACCGCGGTGGGTGCAGCGGTCCGCGAGCGCACTGATGGTGTCGCCGTGGCGGACCAGCAGCACGTCGTTGCGGCCCACCCGGGCCACGGCAGGAGCGTGCGCCTGCAGGTCGGCGTCCGCCATCGCATCGGTCCACTCGGTGACCTCGTCCTCGAAGGCCGTGACGTCGACGCCGGTGCCGCGCGCGTAGGCGAGGTGACCGCCGAGCCAGCCGGAGAAGGCCAGCAGTCCGAGGGCCGTGGTCGAGAGCCACCGGCCACCGCCGTGCCTGCGTCGCCACCACGACGCCGCCATCAGGAAAGTCGCGGCCACGTTGCACAGGGCGTGCACCACGCCGACCCGGCGTTCGCCGCCCCCGGTGTCGCCCCAGTCTGACAAGCCCGCCGCTGCCGTGGGGACGACGCTGAGGATGCCGAAGCCGAGAAGCCTCCGCGTGGTGGCGGCGTCGGCGTCCACCGCGTCGAGCACCGCGACTCCCGCGAAGGTGCCGATCGGCAGGGCGACGAGCGCGGGGTGCACGGGGTGGCCGCTCGGCGTCCCCGACAAGGCGTCCTTGACGCGGCCCGGTGGCAGTGACGTCACCAGCTTCTGCAGGCGGCCCGCCAGCGTGTCGAGGCCCTGGGCCTTCTCCAGCCGGCTGGTCACGCGTTCGAGCAGGGCGGGCAGGGGCAGGCGATGCGTCGCGTCCATCCCTCAGGACTAGGGCACCGGGACGGTACGGGCAACTGGAAGCATCGCGCCCGTCCGTCACCGCAAGGGCCAACGAGCCGGTCCATCCGGCGCACTCTGTGCTCACGGTGGCCGCCTCGAACGCGTCCGGCGTGCGCTCTGTGCACCAGGTGCACGTCTCAGCCTTCGACGAGGTACTGCTCCGCCACGTCGTCGCGGAACGTGAGGCCGTTGCCGACCGCGTCGTCGCGCGGTGTGATCGTGCCGCCCGTGGGGTCGAGCGTGCCGTCGAAGAGCATGTCCTCGATGCGCACGTGGTCGTGGAACCACTCGAGGTGGCGCAGGTTCGGCGTCGCGGCTGCCACGTGCGCGTGCAGGTGGGGTCCGCAGTGGCCGGAGACCTGCAGGTTGTGGGCAGCGGCGACGGCGGCACCCCGCAGCCACTCGGTGATGCCCCCGCACCGGGAGACGTCGAGCTGCAGGCAGTCGACGGCGTTCTCGTCGCAGAGTCGTCGGGCCTCGTAGAGGTCACCGACGTACTCGCCGGCCGCGACGTCCGGCCGCACCCGCTGGCGCACCTCCCGGAGCCCGGCGAGGTCGTCTGACGACACCGGCTCTTCGAACCAGCGGACGTCCAGGTCGTGCACGTCCTCCATCACCCGGACCGCCTGCGCCGCGCCGTAGGCGCCGTTCGCGTCGACGAACAGCTCCACGTCGTCACCGACGATCGCCCGGGCCTGGCCCATGCGGTCGACGTCCCGGCCCACGCAGGTGCCCCACGACTCGCCGATCTTGATCTTCACCCGCGGGATTCGCTGCTCCACCGTCCAGTGGGTCAGCTGCTCGGTGAGCTGCTGCTCGTCGTACGTGGTGAAGCCGCCGCTCCCGTAGACGGGGACGTCGGGCCGGACGGCGCCGAGCAGCCGGTGCAGCGGCAGGTCGAGCAGGCGGGCCTTGAGGTCCCACAGCGCCACGTCCACCGCCGAGATGGCGTAGCCGACGAGGCCGTGCCGGCCGCTGTTGCGCACGTGCCGCACCATCGTGCCCCAGGTGTCACCCACGTCCATGGCCCCGCTGCCCGCGACCAGCGGCACGAGCGCCTCGCGGATGAACGCGGCCGTGGCGACCGGCGCGTACGTCCAGCCGGTGCCTGTCGCGCCGCCACCGCTGACCCGGACCAGCACCATCGTCGTGGAGTCCCAACCGAAGGTGCCGTCGCCTTCCGGAGCGTCGGTCGGCACCGTGTACGCGGCCGTCGAGACGTGCTCGACGAGAACCTCGCAGGACGACGAGACCCCGGTCATGCCGACGCCGTGCCAGCTGCGCTCGCGTCCGTCGCCTCGTCGCCCACGAGCTCCTCCTGGATGTCCTCGAGCGTGCGGTCCTTCGTCTCCGGCACCTTCCAGGCGAAGACGATGACCGCGATGACCCCGATCCCGGCGTAGAGGAAGAAGATGCCCTGCCGCGTGATCGCCTTCGACAGCGAGAGGAAGGTCGCCGCCACGAGGAAGTTCGCACCCCAGTTGGCGACCGTCGACACGCTCATCCCCTTGCTGCGTACGCCGAGCGGGAAGATCTCGGAGATCAGCAGCCAGAAGACCGGCCCGAGTCCGACCGCGAACGCCGCGATGAACAGCAGCAGGCCGACGAGCGCCAGGTACGGGGCGTCGTGCTGCAGCGTCGAGGACGCGAAGTAGGCGCCGAGGATCGCCAGGCCGATGACAAGGCCGACGGTCCCGGTGATGAGGAGCTTTCGGCGTCCCACCCGGTCGAGCAGCAGGAGCGCCACGATCGTGAAGACCACATTGGTGACACCGATGAACACGGTCTGCGTGATCGACGCGCTGTTGGTGAGGCCGGTGTCCTTGAGGATCGTCGGCGCGTAGTAGATCACCGTGTTGATACCGACGAACTGCTGGAAGATCGCGAGCGCCAGGCCGATGACGAGCAGCGGCCGGATCGCCGGCTTCACCAGGTCACCGATCCCGGTCTCGCCCTCGCGCCGGATGGCGTCCTTGATCTCCTCCATCTCCTGGTCGACGTCACCGCCCTCCTCGTTCTCGCGCAGCTCGTCGAGGGTGCGGCGGGCGTCGTCCTCCCGACCCTTCTGCATCAGCCACCGCGGCGTGTGCGGCACGGTCAGCATCCCGATGGCCAGCGCAGCGCCAGGGATCGCGGCCAGCCCGAGCATCCAGCGCCAGTTGCCCGTGACACCCTTGAACGCGAAGTTCACCAGGTACGACAGCAGGATCCCGGACGTGATGGCCAGCTGGTTGAACGTCACCAGACCGCCACGCACGCGTGGCGGCGCGACCTCCGCGATGTACATCGGCGCGACGAACGAGGCCGTGCCGACGGAGACGCCCAGGACGACGCGGAAGGCCACCAGCATCTCGACGTTGACGGACAGCGCGCAGCCGAGTGCCCCGACGACGTAGATGCAGCCGGAGACCACCTTCGTCCATCGCCGGCTGATCGCGTCCGCGAGGTAGCCGGACAGGATGGCGCCGACGATCGCGCCGAGCAGCAGCGACGACACGATGGCCGACTGGGCGAACGTGCCGGCGTGCAGGTCGCCGGAGATGAACAGCAGCGCACCGGAGATGACACCGGTGTCGTAGCCGAACAACAGCCCGCCGATGGCCGCGATGGCGGCGACGCGGATCAGCATGCCGCTGTTGCTGCGGCGCATCTCTCCTACGAAGCTCGTCATGACGAGGCTACGAGTTCTTGTGCGGCAGGAACTCCTGCGCCTTGACCTTGACGCCCTCCTTGATGACGCCCCAACGGTTCTCGTCGCCCTTGAGCAGCGCCTCAGCGGTGTCTTTCGCCTCGGCGAACGTCGCGTGGGGCGGTACCGGCGGGACGTCCGGGTCGCAGCGGACGTCGAGGACCGTCGGCCGGTCTGCGGCGAGTGCCCGCTCCCATGCCGGCCCGAGCTGGTCGGGCCGGTCGACGTACTCGGCTGCGAGACCGAGGCTCCGCGCGAAGTCGGCGAAGGGCACGTCGGGAAGCCGCTGGGACTCCTCGAACTTCGGCGCGCCCTGCATGGCACGCATCTCCCAGGTGACCTGGTTGAGGTCGTCGTTGTGCAGGATGCACACGATCATGCGCGGGTCGGACCACTGCTCCCAGTAGTGCTTGACCGTGATCAGCTCGGCCATGCCGTTCATCTGCATCGAGCCGTCACCTGCGAACACGATGGCCGGCCGGTCGGGGCAGCCGAACTTCGCCCCGATCCCGTACGGCACACCGGGACCCATCGTCGCGAGCGTGCCGGACAGCGAGCCGCGGACGTCACCGCGGAACTTCAGCTGACGGGCGTACCAGTTGGCCGACGATCCGGAGTCGGCGACCACGATCGCGTTCTGCGGCAACCGCTTCGACAGCTCGTGGAAGATGAGCATCGGGTTGATGGGGTCAGCCTCGACCTGGGCCTCCATCTCCATGGTCTCCCACCAGCGGCTGACGTTGCCCTCGATCTCCTCGCGCCAGGACCGGTCGGACTTCCGTTCGAGGTGGGGGATGAGCGCCCGCAGCGCGGAGCCGGCGTCTGCGACCAGGTTGATGTCGTACGGGTACCGCATGCCGATGAACTTGCCGTCGATGTCGATCTGGACGGCCTTGGCCTGGTCCAGCGGCGGCATGAACTGCGTGTAAGGGAAGTTGGAGCCGACGGTGAGGAGCGTGTCGCAGCCCATCATCATCTCGTAGCTCGGCCGGGTGCCCAGCAGTCCGATCGAGCCGGTGACGTACGGCAGCTCGTCCGAGAGGACGTCCTTGCCCAGCAGCGCCTTGGCGACGCCGGCGCCCAGCAGGTCGGCCACCTGCATGACCTCGTCCTTGGCCGCGCGAGCGCCCTGGCCCACCAGCATCGCGACCTTCTGGCCGGCGTTGAGCAGCTGAGCAGCGTCCCGGATCGCGGCGTCGTCGGGCGACACGCTGGGCCAGCTGGTGCCCACGCTGGAGGGCACCTGCTTGAAGGCGTGCCCCGGAGCCACGTACTCGAGCTCCTGGACGTCGGAGGGGATGATGATCGCCGTCACGGTGCGCTCGGCCTCCGCGACCCGGATGGCCCGGTCGAGCACGTTCGGCAGCTGCTCGGGGACCGTCACCATCTGCACGTACTCGCGGGCGACGTCCTTGAACAGCGTGATGAGGTCGACCTCCTGCTGGTAAGAGCCGCCCATCGCGCTGCGCGCCGTCTGCCCCACGATCGCGACGACCGGGACGTGGTCGAGCTTGGCGTCGTACAGGCCGTTGAGCAGGTGGATGGCGCCGGGCCCGGACGTCGCCGCGCAGAAGCCGACGCGTCCCGTGAACTTGGCGTAGCCCACCGCCTCGAAGGCCGCCATCTCCTCGTGACGGGCCTGGACGAACATCGGGTCGTCGTCCGCTCGCCCCCAGGCGGCGAGGATGCCGTTGATGCCGTCCCCGGGGAACCCGAAGACCTTCTCGACACCCCAGGCGCGCAGGCGCTCCAGCAGGTAGTCGGCGACTGTCTGGCTCATGTGGCGTGCTCCTCGGGTCGGGTTCAGCTGGTCAGGTCCTGCTCGCCCCCTGGTGGTGACGATCAGCTCGGCGCGCCGGAACGGGCGCCCGCGGCGAGGCGGTCGGCGGTCCGGGCAGCGAGCGACATGATCGTCAGAGCCGGGTTGGCGCTGCCCTGTGTCGGCAGCACGCTCCCGTCGGTGACGAAGAGGTTGGGGACGGCGAAGCTGCGGCAGTCGCCGTCGACGACCCCGTGCCGCTCGTCGGCGGCCATGCGCGCGCCACCGACGAGGTGGGCGAAGCGGTCGATGGTCATGACCTCGCCGGCGCCGGCCGCGCGCAGGATGCTCTCCATGACCTCCTGGGCTGCACGCATCAGCCGGCGGTCGTTGTCGCACTGGCTGTACGTGAACTTCGCAACCGGCAGACCGTGCCGGTCCTTGTCGTCGGCGAGGGTCACCCGGTTGTCGGGCTGCGGCAGGAACTCGCACAGCGCCCCCAAGCACGACCAGTGCACGTAGTCGGACATGTAGTCGCGGAGCGAGCGTCCCCAGTGCCCTTGGCTGATGACGTGCTCCGCCCACGTGATGGGCAGCGGGGACACGGTCTGGATGGAGAAGCCGCGCTTGTAGGGCTGGTCGTGGTCGGTCTCGTAGAACGCCTCCGTGCTGACCTCCGGCGGCGGCGCCTTGTACATACGCACCTCGGCGTCGAAGCGTCCGCCCGTCTGCGGAGCACCCTGGACCATGAGATAGCGGCCGACCTGGTCGAAGTCGTTGCACAGCCCGTCCGGGAAGCGGTGGCAGGCCGAGTTGAGCAGCAGCCGCGGTGTCTCGATGGAGTACCCGGCCACCGCGACGTGCCGGGCCCGCTGGAAGTGCTCGACGCCGTCCTTGACGTAGTTCACGCCGGTCGCTCGTCCGGTGCGTTCGTCCACGGCGACTCGCGTGACCATGGAGTCGGCGCGGACCTCCGCCCCGTGCGCGAGGGCGTCGGGGACGTGCGTGATGAGTGGTGACGCCTTCGCGTTGACCTTGCAGCCCTGCAGGCAGAAGCCCCGGTAGATGCAGTGCGGCCGGTTGCCGAACCGGCCGTTGGCGATCGCGACCGGCCCGACCTTCGCCTCGATGCCCAGCTCGAAGGCGCCCTTCAAGAAGACGTCACCGTTGCCGCCGACCGGGTGGGCGCTGTGCGGGTACGAGTGCGGGTCGCCCCACGGCCAGTCCTCGCCAGCAACCGGCAGCTCGTTCTCGATCTGCTCGTAGTAGGGCCGCAGGTCCTCGTACGCGATCGGCCAGTCGGCGCCCACACCGTCCTGCGTCGCCGTCCGGAAGTCGCTCGGGTGGAAGCGCGGTGTGTAGCCGGCGTAGTGCACCATCGAGCCACCGACGCCACGACCGGAGTTGTTGGAGCCCAACGGAACCGGGTCGTTGCCGCCGATCACGCGCGGGTCGGTCCAGTAGAGGTGGTGCGAGCCGGCCTCGTCCGAGACCCAGTCGGTGTCGGGGTCCCAGAAGGGCCCGGCGTCGAGAGCGACGACGTCCCACCCGGCACGGGTCAGGCGTTGCGTCAGCGTGGCGCCGCCCGCACCGCAGCCGACGACCACCAGGTCGACCTCGTCGGTGTCGGCGAAGCGGCGCATGTCGCGGCGCAGCGCGTGGTTCGTGCGCGTGCCGTCGAGCGGCAGCAGCCAGGCCGACTCGTTGCGAGCGCGGACCTCACGAAGGCTCTTCAGGTGCAGCCCGGTCATGCCCGACCACCCGCTGGCTGCTCGTCCTCCGCCGTCTCGGTGCGCCCGGCAGGGCGGTCTCGCCTGCCGGGGTGGCCGGGCACAGGATCCGCTGGCTCCGCGTCGGGCACCTCGAACGGCTCGAGCCTGTCGATGCCGGCGTTCTTGTAGCCGCGCGGGTACGCCGGGCCGGGGAAGCCCATCTCGTCGAAGGCGAAGGGGTGCGAGTAGAAGGCGGTGCAGGCGTAGCGGGTCCAGAGGCTCCAGACACGGCGCGCGGGCATGTCGTGCCAGCTCTCCGTGTCATCGTGGGTCTGCACGCCGTCGATGACCTGCGCCTGGTCGTCGGCGTCCGCCTCGGCGAACGTGCGACCGCAACGCACGAAGGCGTCCTCGTCGAGGTGCTGCAGGCTCCGCTTCCAGGCCTCGCCGTCGGCTGGCAGGTCCTCGTAGTGCCAGCCGTCGGTCTGCTGCTCCGCCAGCCGCGCGTCGATCATCGCGACGACGGGGACGGGGTTGTCTTCTTCCAGGTCGAGCAGCTGGGCCGTCAGCGCGTGGCAGGTGGCCTGCTCGTGCGGGGTGAAGTACCTCAGGGCGGCGGGAGGTGCCAGTCGAGCGAGCACCACGCCGGCCGTGACGGGGTCCCAGTGGTCGCGCTGGGCGACCATGTCGAAGCCGGGGAAGCGGGCGGTCACTCCTCCCTCCGCAGGATGGCCGCCAGCAGGCCCATGCCGCCCACCATCGTCACGAGCAGGGGCGCCAAGAGCGGTGGCCCCATCTCGAGGTTGTAGCGCGCGTTGCGCCAGCCGCCGGGCTTCTGAGCGATGCCCCGGGCATGAAGGTAGGTGCCCTGCAGACCGTTGGCCACGATGGCCGCGGACGCGATGGGAAGGGCGGTCTTCGCAGCGCGCTTGCTCAGCACGCCCGCGGTGCCCGCCACGGCGCCGACCGGGCCCATGGCGATCGGCAGCCACATCAGCCGGTTGCCGAAGCTCGCCTTGTCGTGCTCGAAGTAGATCTCCGCTGCTGTGATCACCGACCCGACCGCGGTCAGGGCGGACAGGCTGCGCTCGAAGTGCCCGGTGCGAACGTTGCGGACCATGCGGTCGATGCCGTGCTCGGCTCGAGGCAGGGAGCGGCGCGATCGTGAGAGCAGCGTCGGCCCGGTCAAGGCTGCCCACAGGGACATCGGTCCTCCTTGAATGTCTGGAAAGTCCATGAACGCACATCCGCAACGATTGCGCATCCGCAACCCGTGCGTCACGATGAACCGCATGGCAGGGTCCACCGGGGCGTCCCGGGTGCATGACGTCGAGTCGTCGCAGGTGGACGCCGTGATGGACGCGGCTCGTCTCCTGGTCGCGGTCGTGGCGGCCTCCGTGCTCGAGGTCGAGGACCGGGCGTCACTGCCGCAGCTTCGGGTGCTCACCCTCATGGCGGCCCGAGGATTCCTCACGCTCGGCGCAGTGGCCGACGCCCTCGGGGTGCACCCCTCGAACGCGACACGGATGTGCGACCGGCTGGTTGCCGCCGGCTACGTGGACCGCCAGGACGACCCCGACGACCGGAGGCAGCTGCGCCTCACGCTGACCGACCAGGGGGCCGCCCTGGTCGACTCGCTCATGGCCCACCGTCGCGCGGCGGTCGCCCG
Source organism: Actinomycetales bacterium (assembly GCA_035707965.1). Classification (GTDB taxonomy): domain Bacteria; phylum Actinomycetota; class Actinomycetes; order Actinomycetales; family Angustibacteraceae; genus DASSTJ01. The sequence goes on along the minus strand of DASSTJ010000177.1, from coordinate 1,666 downwards.
GGCGATGGCGCAGATGCCCGCGTCCGAGCGGGCGCAGCTGGCGGCGAGCCTGACTGCCTTCACGGATGCGGCCTTCGGCCTGATCGACCACGACGCCGCGGCGGCGCTCAGCTGGGTCTAGCCTGCGGTCGCGGCGTTGGCGCGCGGGGAGCGCGAGAGCGCTGCATCCGGTCGTCACGGACCGACCGAGAGCAGACCCGGCTGGTCACGAGGCTGCGCGCTTGCGAGTCCGGATGGGTCGCGGGCGGGCGGTCGACCCGCGCACGCACAGCGACGGCGGCAGCAGCACGGAACGAGGAGGGCGGTCCGGCTCGGCGATGGCCTCGAGGAGCATGCGGGCGGCCTCGGCGCCGAGCCTCTGGTGAGGCACCGCGACCGTGGTCAGGGGTGGGCGCAGCTTGTCGAGGAACGGCATGCCGTTGAACCCCACCACGCTCACGTCGCGAGGGCAGTCGATACCCCGCTCGGCGAAGACGTCGTAGCAGCCGAGCCCGATGAGGTCGTTGCCCGCGACGATCGCCGTGAACTTCGTGCCGGCGTCCAAGGCGCGCCGCAGGCCGGCCGCCCCGGCGTCCTCTGTCCAGTGGTCGCACGGGACGACGAGCGCGGGGTCGTCGTCGAGGCCGTGGCTGTGGACCGATGCGTGGAAGCCCACGGAGCGAGCGGTACCGGTCGACGTGGTCAACGGGCCGGCCAGGTGCAGGATCCGTCGGTGCCCCAGCTCCGACAGGTGCCGCACGGCCAGCTCGATGCCGGTCGCGTCGTCCGGCAGCACCGACGAGACGTCGAGGTCGTCGGTCCGGCGGTTCACCAGCACCATCGTCGTCCCGCCTCGGTGCAGCTCCTGCAGCAGCGGGTCCTCGACCACGGCCGTCGCGACGATGAGGCCCTCGACCTGACGCGACAGCAGGGACGCCACCTGCGCGCGCTCACGTGCTGCGTCGTTGTCGGTGTTGACGATCAGCGCGCTGTAACCGGCGGGGCCGAGCACGTCTTCGATGCCTCGGACGATGGGCGGGAACAACGGGTTCGTCAGGTCGGGGATGACGAGACCGACGGTCCCGGACTTCGACGTCTTGAGGCTGCGGGCAATCGGGTTGGGAGCGTAGTGCAGTGCCTCGGCCGCCTTCTGGACGCGCCGGGCCGTCTCGGCGTTCACCAGCTTGCGGGTGGCCGGGTTGAGAGCCCGGGAGGCGGTCGCCGCATGCACTCCGGCCGCCTGCGCGACGTCTTTGAGGGTGGGTGTGTGCACAGGCTCGATAGTAGAGCTGTCGAGCTGCACCGCAGGACGCCGCCGCGCAGCAGGTGGCAGGTCGACAGGCCGCAAGACGCTGGCTGCCGAACGCCCATGCCGGCAGTACGATGCATTCGATTGCATACGGCCGACGCGGATCACCTTTCAGGAGGTCATGGAGGTGATTGACGACGTGGTAAGGCGCGACATATTGTCACTGACAAACGATTGCAGCAGAGGAGGCTTCACATGAGCGAGCCGGCCGAGCACTCGGGAGCAGGGCCTTCGGTGGGGTGGATCGGGACGGGACGCATGGGATTCGCCATGGCCACCCGACTCGCGCGTGCCGGGAGCGCCCCGTGGGTCTGGAACCGGACGAGGTCCAAGGCCGAGCCGTTGGTCGACGTCGGCTGCACCGTCGTCGACACGCTG
>DASSTJ010000176.1:0-52770 GCA_035707965.1 Actinomycetales bacterium | reverse complement strand
GGCACCCGCTGGACACGGTGCACCCCGCCCTCGTACTTCAGCCGCGACCACACGCCGTGCCCGGCCTGCGGCGTGCCTCGAGAGTTCACGGCGACCGCGACGTCCTTGTTCGCGCCGAGGTCCGACTCCGTGCTGTCGAGGACCTGGGTGCTCCAGCCCTGATGCTCGGCGAAGCGCAGGTACATGCGCAGCAGGTCGCCGGCGAACAGCGCCGACTCCTCGCCGCCCTCGCCCGCCTTGATCTCGAGGATGACGTCGCGGTCGTCGTCCGGGTCACGAGGCACGAGCAGCCGACGCAGCCGGTCGGCGGCCTCGTCACGGGCGTGCTCGAGCTGCGGCAGCTCCTCGGCGAACGACGGGTCCTGCTCGGCCAGCTCCTCGGCCGCCTGGACGTCGGCCTGGGCAGCGAGCCACGCCGCTCGCGCGGCGACGACCGGCGTCAGCTCGGCGTAGCGACGAGCCAGCCGACGGGCCAGCGCCTGGTCGGCGTGGACGTCGGGGTCGGCGAGCCGGCGCTCGAGCTCGCCGTGCTCGGCGAGCAGCGCCTCGGCGGCTTCGAGCACCGGACCTCCTCAGGGACGGCAGCGGGACGGCACACGAGAACCCGCGTGCGTCGAAGACGACGGTGCCGGTGCCCCCAGTCGTCGGGGAGCACCGGCACCGTGACGTCGCTACCTGCCGGTCGTGGCGCCGGCCTTCGCCTTGTCGTCCTTCTTGCCGTAGCGGGCCTGGAACCGGGCCACGCGGCCGCCGGTGTCCATGAGCTTCTGCTTGCCGGTGTAGAACGGGTGGCACTGGCTGCACACGTCGGCGTTGATCGTGCCGCCCTTGGCGGTGCTGCGCGTCGTGAACTGCGCGCCGCAGGTGCACGTCACGAGCGTCTCGACGTACTCGGGGTGGATGTCCTTCTGCATGGTGCTCCTCGCGGTAGACGGCCGCCGGGTCGTCGAGGCAGGACGCGACGACGTGAACCGGAGCCAGCGAACCAGTGTGCCAGACGTGGAGGCTTCGCTCCGAATCGTCCGCACCGGTGGGGACGTCGAGAAGAACGTCCGCCGCTCCCCCGGCATTCCGCCGGGCCCTCAGATGCGCAGCCCCGCGCCGGGGCGAGCCGAGCGCAGCGTCTCCTCGCTCGCCCGCGGCAGCACGACCGTGAACGTCGTGCCGCGACGCTCGCGGGAGTCGACCTCCACACGACCCTCGTGCGCCGCGACGATGCTCGCCACGATGGCGAGCCCGAGCCCGGTACCGGTGATCTGCTGCGCCTTCGCGTTGGACGCGCGGAAGAACCGCTGGAACAGCTCGTCCACCTCCGACGACGGGACGCCGATGCCGGTGTCCTCCACCCTCAGGACGAGCTCGGCCCCCGCCGTCTCCAAGGACACCGTCACCCGGCCGCCCGCGGGCGTGAACTTGATCGCGTTGCCCACGAGGTTGAGCATGACCTGCTCGAGCTGGGCGGCGTCCCCGAGGAGCATGCCGGCCTCGGACGCCGGGATGACGTCCAGGCGCACGTCCGCCTGCGCCGCCTGCGGACGCAGTGCCGTCACCGCGTGGTCGATGACGCCGCGCAGCGCCACCGGCAGACGCTCGGTGCGGAGCGTGCCGGACTCCACGCGCGAGAGGATCAGCACGTCCTCGATGAGGTCGCGCAGGCGCCGCGTGTTGCGCGCGACGACGTCGAGCATCTGGGTCTGCATGGGCGTGACGTCACCCGCCTCGCCGTCCCGCACCATCTCGACGTAGCCCGCGATGCTCGTCAGCGGCGTGCGCAGCTCGTGGCTGATCGTCGACAGGAAGTCGGACTTCGTCCGGTCGAGCTCCCGCAGCTGGCTCACCACGGCGCTCTGCTGCTCGAACAGGCGGGCGTGCTGGACCGCGCGTCCCATGTCGTCGGCGACGCTCTCGACGAGGCTGACCTCCGCGGCGCTCCAGGGCTCGTCGACGTCTCGACGGTCCGCGACCAGCACGCCCAGCACCTCGCTGCCGGCCACCACCGGTGCCACCACGAACGCACGCAGGCCGGTCAGGAGCGGGTCCGTGGCGAGCTCCGCGGAGTCCCGGTCGTGCAGCACGTCCACGACCACCCGGGGCCGCCGGCCGGAGCTGCGCAGCGCGTGCCAGGAGAGCAGCGGGTGGTCCGCGGAGGGGGGCGCGACGGGTACGGGTTGGACGCCGGGGGTCACCCACTGGGCCGCGACCGGCCCGACGCTGCCGTCGACGACGTAGCGCACGTGCAAGCGGTCCGCCCCGACCAGCGGGCCCAAGCCGTTGACGGCCTCGTCGGCCACGGCGTCCGGGTGCAGGTGCTCACGCATGCGCCGGTCGAGCTCGCGTGCGCGCTGACGCAGCTCGTCCAGCGTGCGGTCCGCGGCGTGCAGGCGCTCCGTCTGCTCCGCGAGCGCGTTGACGCCATCCGCGATGCGGCGCACCTCGTCCGGCCCGGACCGGGGCGCGCGGACCCCGCTCTCGCCGAGCGCAAGCCGCTGCACCGCCACCAGGACGCCATCCAGGCGGGGGACGACGTACTGACCGAGCGCGTGCGACCCGGCACCGCAGACCACCGCGAGCGCCACCGTCGCGACGGCGGTACGACCGAGGTGCAGCGCCCCGTGACCCCACTGCACCGCGTGGACGGCGGTGAGCACCGCCAGCGTGCCGGCGACGCTGAGCGCCGAGACCGCGGCCGCCAGGACGGCGAGACGGCTGGCGCCGCGGGCCCACGGACGCGGTGGTGACGAGAGCCGATGGGGTGCCGCTCGTTCGGTCCGCGCACTCACGACGTCCCTCCGGCCCGTGCGGCCTCGGCGTGGCCGACCTGGTCGCTGTCGGCCGGAGTCGTTCCGGTGAACCCGACGCGCGTCATCGCGCCCCACTCGTAGCCACGACCGCGCAGCTCCTCCCACAGGCCCTCCAGGCGCCACACCGCGGTGAGCTGCCGGTACCCCAGGTTCTCGGCCATCGTCGCCATCACGAGCCAGCCGAGGTCACCCCAGCGGCGGTAGCGGTGGAAGGAGAACTCCTCGAGCGTCAGCGAGGCCACCGTGAGGAAGAAGGAGTAGCCGAACGCCACCAGGGCGAACAGGAGGGCGAACGGCAGGTTGACCGCGCCGATGGTCAGACCCACGACGATGGCGACCAGGCCCAGCAGCTCCAGCACCGGTGCCAGGAGCTCGAACACCACCAGGTAGGGCAGCGCCACCAGACCGATCCGGCCATAGCGCGGGTTGAGCAGCATGCGCTTGTGGCGCCACAGCGTCTGGGTGAGCCCCCGGTGCCACCGCTTGCGCTGCCGCCGCAGCACGCCGACCGTGGCCGGCACCTCGGTCCACACCACGGGCTCGGCCACGAACACCACGCGGTACGGGCGCTTCAGGTCGTGCATCCGTCGGTGGATCCGCGTCACCAGGTCGAAGTCCTCGCCCAGGTTCGTCGGGTCCAGCCCACCGACGTCCACGACCACGTCGCGCCGGAACATGCCGAACGCGCCGGAGATGATCGTGAGCGCACGCAGCCGAGACCAGCCTGTGCGCCCCATGAGGAACGCGCGGAGGTACTCGACGACCTGGATGCGGGGCAGCCAGCCCTGCGGCACACGCACGTCGACGACGCGGCCGAAGGACACGGAGCAGTCGTTGACGACGCGCACGACGCCGCCGGTCCCCACCACGCGCACGGGGTCGTCCGCGAACGGCTTCCCCACGGTGAGCAGCGCCTCGGGGTCGAGGATCGAGTCCGCGTCGACGAAGCAGACCAGCGGGTACCGGGCCACGTTGACGCCGGTGTTGAGGGAGTCCGACCGTCCCGAGTTCGTCGTCCGGACCACAGTCAGCGGGACGATCGGGGACATCAGCACCTCGAGCACCTCACCCCGTGTCGGGACGTCGTCCGGCACGCGGCGGGGCACAGGCTGCAGGTCGAACGCCGAGGTGAGCAGCGCGACCGTCGCGTCGGTGCTGCCGTCGTCCACGACGACGATCTCGTGCTGGGGGTAGCGCAGCGACAGCATTCCGCGGACCGACTCGACGATCCCCGCCTGCTCGTTGTACGCAGGGACGACCACCGAGACCGGCAGCGTCAGCGGGCTCGCGTACGCCTCGTCGTACCCGGCGAACGGCACGCGGCGCAGCAGTGAGCCGAACTCGAGCGCCGCCAGGGCGATGAGCAGCAGGTACGACGAGTTGATCGCGAGGAAGTACAGCAGCACGCTGACGTCGAACCACGACAGCAGGTCCACGAGCACGTGCCGGCCGCCGTCGGGGAGCCAGCCGCTCATGACGACCTCGCGTCCTGAGCCGACGCAGCGGGCAGCCCGGGCTCGCGCGGGCGCGGCGGGACCGTCGCCTCTGGGTCGGACGACGACGGCGGCGCGATCGGGCGCGACGGTCCGGTGCTGAGGCCGTGCGAGAGCGCGTGCACGGCCAGAGCCTCGCGCGCGCAGGCGCCGGCGTCGCCGGCCGAGGCGGCGACCTGGCGCAGCCGCAGGAGCCCGGCGGCACCCGCGCGCGTCATGGCACGGCCGGCGTTGGTCGACACCCTCAGGTCCGCGTCGTCCAGCAGCGCCTCCAGGAACTGGACCGGCGCGGTCCCGCCCAGGTCGCCGAGGGCGCCAGCGGCCACGGCTCGCAACGGCGCCGGCCGGTCCGGCGCCGTCGCGGCCACCAGGACGGGCAGCGCCGACGGCAGGCCGATGCGGCCGAGGGCACGAGCAGCCCTGATCCGCACGTCGTCGTCCGGGTCGGCGTCCGTCACGGCGAGCAGGGACTCCTGCGCCGCCGTCACGCCGAGCAGGCCGGAGATCTCGGCGCACACCGAGCGCACCAGCGCGTCCGGCGACCGCAGACCCTCGACGAGCGTCGATCCCGTCTGCGGCCCGAGTCGTGCCAGGCTGCGCGCCACCACGCGCAGCGGCACCGACCGCTCGGTGACCAGGCTCGCCAGGAGCGCGGGAGCGGCGCTCGTGTCGCCGAGCTCGCCGAGCGCCCGCGCTGCCACGAGGCGCACCTCCGGATCACGGTCGGACAGCAGCCGCACCAGGTCGTCACGGCCCTCGCGCCGACGCAGCAGGCCGAGCAGCTCAGCGGCGTGGGCGCGACCGACCGCACCCGGACGCCGCGTCCGGCGGCGCATGCGCTCCACCGTGCCGTGCGCGACGACCAGTGCGACCAGGCGGTCGCGCGACTCGCCCCGCACCTTGCGCAGCATGTCGAGCACGGTCGGCTCGAGCGCGCGCCACGTCCTCGGCGGTGTCGCGAGCAGCTCGACGTGCTCCTCGCTCGGGTCGTCCCCGGTCGGGTCGGTGACGAGCCGCACGAGCACCTGGCGCAGCGGCTCCACCAGCGTCGCGCGACGACGCTCACGCCGCTCACGGCGATAGCGTCGGACGACGGTCGCGACCGACAGCAGCACGACGAGCGCCGCGATCGCCACACCGGCGGTCGCGAAGAGGGTCGCTATCACGGCCGCTCCCGCGCGTCCGGCAAGGACGTCGTGACCGCGGAGTCAGCCGTGCCCACGACCGAGCACCGCCTGCACCCGGCTGAGCAGCTCACGAGGGCTGAAGGGCTTGACCACGTAGTCGTCGGCACCCAGCGCGAAGCCGACCTCGACGTCTGCCTCCTGCGCCTTCGCGGTCAGCAGGATGACCTTGGTCAGCGGCGTCCCGTCGTCCCCGGCCGCGTGCAGACGCAGCGCACGCAGGACGTCCGTCCCGCTCAGCACCGGCATCATCACGTCGAGCACGGCGAGGTCCGGGCGTCGCTCCAGCACGGCGTCGAGCGCCGCCTGGCCGTCGCGCACCGTGAGCACCTGGAACCCCGCCGAGGACAGCTTGAGCTCCACCAGCTCGCGGATGTCCTGGTCGTCGTCCGCCACGAGAACCGTGGTCACGATGCCCTCACCTCCGTCCCGGCGCGCCGTCGAGTCCGACGCGTCAGGTCACGCGCCACCCGACCCATCGGCAGCGCGGCACGGCATCTTGAGCCGAACGGGTGAGCAGCGTGAGGCACTCATTCGTGGCTGTCGCGACCAGCCCTCAATCGTCGCTGTCGCGACCAGCCCTCAATCGTCGCTGTCGCGACCGGGGACCGGCGTCGACTTCTGCACCTGCATCAGGAACTCGACGTTGCTCTTCGTCTGCTTCAGCCGCTCCAGCAGGAGCTCGATCGCCTGCTGGTTGTCGAGCGCGCTCAGCACCCGCCGCAGCTTCCAGACGACCTTGAGCTCCTCGCTGCCCATGAGGATCTCCTCGCGGCGGGTGCCGGACGCGTTCACGTCGACCGCCGGGAAGATCCGCTTGTCCGCCAAGGACCGGCTGAGTCGCAGCTCCATGTTGCCGGTGCCCTTGAACTCCTCGAAGATCACCTCGTCCATCTTCGAGCCGGTCTCGACGAGCGCGGTCGCCAGGATCGTCAGGGACCCACCGTTCTCGATGTTGCGGGCAGCACCGAAGAACCGCTTCGGCGGGTACAGGGCGCTGGAGTCCACGCCACCGGAGAGGATGCGGCCGCTCGCCGGAGCGGCGAGGTTGTACGCGCGCCCCAGCCGGGTGATCGAGTCGAGCAGCACGACCACGTCGTGGCCCATCTCCACCAGCCGCTTCGCCCGCTCGATCGCCAGCTCGGCCACGGTGGTGTGGTCGTCCGCAGGGCGGTCGAAGGTCGATGAGATGACCTCGCCCTTCACCGCCCGCTGCATGTCGGTGACCTCCTCCGGCCGCTCGTCGACGAGCACGACCATGAGGTGGACCTCGGGGTTGTTCGTGGTGATCGCGTTCGCGATGGCTTGCATGACCAGCGTCTTGCCGGCCTTGGCGGGCGACACGATGAGACCGCGCTGCCCCTTGCCGATCGGGGCCACGATGTCGATGACCCGGGTCGTCAGGACACCCGGCTCGGTCTCGAGGCGCAGCCGCTCCTGCGGGTACAGCGGCGTGAGCTTGCCGAACTCGACGCGGGACCGCGCCTCGTCGGGCGACATGCCGTTCACGGTGTCGAGTCGCACCAGCGCGTTGTACTTGTTGCGCGAGCCGTGCCCCTGCTGCTCGCCCTCCCGCGGCTGCCGCACGGCGCCCGTGACCGCGTCACCCTTGCGCAGGCCGTTCTTCTTCACCTGGCCCAGGGACACGTACACGTCGTTCGGCCCGGGCAGGTAGCCCGACGTGCGGACGAACGCGTAGTTCTCCTGCACGTCGAGGATTCCCGCGACGGGCAGCAGGACGTCGTCCTCGCTCAGCTCGAACTCGTCGGCTCCCTGCGGCACGTCGGAGCCGCGGCCACGACGCTTGCGGTCGCGGTAGCGGCCACGACGACGTCGGTTGCCGCCCTCGTCGTCGTCCGCCTGCCCACCGTTCCTGCCGTCGTTCGAGCGAGCGTCGTTCGAGCGGCTGTCGTTGCGCTTGTCGGCGCGGCTGTCGTTCGTGCGGCTGTCGTGACGACCGTCGTGGCGGGAGTCCCCACCGTCGTCGGTGCGGGTCTCGGCGCGGTCGTCGGTGCGGGTCTCGGTGCGGTCGTCGCGTCCGCGGCCGTCACCCCGACCGTCGTTGCGGCGGTCGTTGCGGCCGTCCTGGCGGTGGTCGCGCGTCCTGGCCTGGGGGGTCCGGCCCTCGTGGCCCTGCCGGTCGGCGGAGCCGTCGCGCCCGCGAGCACCCCGCTGGTCGTCGTGCAGCTCGGCGGCCGGCTGCACGGCGTCGCCCTGGTTCTGGCCGGAGACGGCGCGGCCGTCGGTCGGCCGTCCCGGCTCAGCAGATGCCTCGGCCGTCGGCTGCTGCCCCTGGTGGGCGGACGCCGCCGGGACAGCGGGGGCCGACCCGGCCGCCTCGTCGCGAGCCGAGGTGCGTGTCCGCTGCGCGGGTGCCGACGGTGCCGTGCTGCTGCCGGCTCGGTGGGCGCCGATGGCGGCGATGAGATCGCTCTTGCGCATCCTGCCCACGCCGGTGATGCCCAGCTGGCTCGCCATGGCCTGCAGCTCGGGAAGCCGCTTGGCGGAGAGCCCGGTCGGGCGCTTCGCGTCCGCGGCGTCGTCGGACGCCGGCTGGACGCGGTCGGTGGTGTCGGTCACGAAGGATCCTCTCCCCCTCGTCGCTCGCTGCCGTCTGCAGGAGCGGGGTGGACGGTGTCGTGGAGCCGAGCGTCGGACATGGGCCCGACGGCAGCGCCAGACGTTGGCCGCCACGGATCGAAGGAGCGCTGCCATGGAGAGACGACCGTGCGCTGCACGAGTCTGTGGCGGTGGGTGCGTCCGCTGCCGGGTCGGCCAGAACTGCTCCCCGGTGCGCTGTGACGCGGGCACACCATAACACTGCCGGGCACCGCCGCGGGCGCCTGGAGCGGAAGTGGGGGGCCTCCCCAGGGCGGCGACCAGACCCGTCCCGTCTGTCCACTGGCGGGCCGGGCCAGCCCTCGGTCAGGAGCCGGCCGGCGTCGGCCGCTCGATGCTGCGTGGGGTGAGATCCAGTCCTCGGACGTGCGCCGCGATCTCCTGCACGGTCGCGACCCAGACGTCCTCATGAGAGCAGACGTGAGCCATGAGCCGATCGAGCTCGCGCGCGCGAGACGGTCGCCCGCTCAAGAACGGGTGGTTCGTCAGCACCCAGCAGCCTCCGACGTCGCGCAGCGCCTCGAACTCGGCTTCCCAGAGGCGCCTGGCCTTCGCCGGCTCCTCGATCAGCCCGCTGCCCGACACGTCCGGCACGAAGCAGTACTGCTCCCAGTCATCCAGCGCCCACTGGATGGGCACCTCGACGATCGAGTCTCCTCCGCCAGGCGTCAGCGCCAGCTCGTAGGGCACGTCGGCGTCCATCAGGCTGGAGTCGTAGAGGAACCCCCGTTCGTGGAGCAGCGCCGGAGTCCGCCACGACAGGTCCCACATCGGTGCTCGGTACCCCACCGGCCGGACCCCTGCGACCTCGGCCAGCGCCGCGAGACCGAGGTCGAGGTTCTCGGCCTCCTCCTCGTCGCCGACGGCCGTGGGCTGCTCGTGGAGGTGGCCGTGATGTCCGATCTCGTGCCCTGCGGCGACGATGTCGCGGACGACCGAGGGATACCGCCGCGCGGTGTAGCCGGGAACGAAGAACGTCGCGCCGATGCCGTGCTTGTCGAGCAGCGTGAGCAGCCGTGGCACACCGACCAGGGGGCCGTAGGCCTGATGGCTGATGACGCTCATCCGGTCCGCGGTGCCGGGGGAGCCCCACAGGACGGCGGACTCGGCATCCACGTCGAACGTGAACGCCGCCGCGCACACGCGGCCGGACGGCCAGCGGACCGGCCCGGCAGCCTGGACCGGCCGGCCAGGGTCGCTCACGACAGCAGCCTCCTGACACCAACCACGGCACGAGAGACGGTCATGACCGCCCCGCCGTCGTGAGCACGCTGATCAGCTCGTAGGCCAGGTTCGCGGCGGCCACCGCCGTGATCTCGGCCTGGTCGTAGACCGGCGCGACCTCGACGATGTCGGCGGCGACCACGTGGAGCCCCGCCAGGCCGCGAACGATAGCCAGCAGCTCCCTGCTCGTGAGGCCGCCCGCCTCCGGGGTACCGGTGCCGGGCGCCTGTCCCGGGTCCAGCACGTCGATGTCGATCGAGACGTACACCGGCGTCGAGCCGACCCGCGACCGGATCCGCTCGACGAAGCCCGATGCGCCCAGCTCGTCGATGTCGCTGCTGCGCAAGATGGTGTAGCCCAGCGTGCTGTCGTCGTCGAGGTCGCTCCGGTCGTAGAGCGAGCCGCGCGTCCCGACGTGCGCAGACCTGCCCTTGACGACCAGCCCCTCTTCCGACGCCCGTCGGAACGGCGTGCCGTGGGTGCACGGCTCGCCGAAGTAGGTGTCCCAGGTGTCGAGGTGTGCGTCGAAGTGCACGAGGGCGACCGGTCCGTGCACGGCGTGGACGGCCCGCAAGGCGGGCAGAGCAATGGTGTGGTCCCCGCCGAGGCTGATGACCGGCCGGCCGTCGCCGATGAGGTCCAGCAGTCCGTCCCGGATCTGGTCGAGGCCCTCGGTGATGCTGAAGGGGTTGCAGGTGATGTCTCCGGCGTCGACGACCTGGACGTGGCGGAAGGGCTCGGCATCGAGCGCCGGGTTGTAGGGGCGCAGCAGCCGGGAGGCCTGGCGGATACCGGCCGGCCCGAAACGGGCACCCGGACGGTAGCTGACGCCGGTGTCGAAGGGGATGCCCACGATCGCGAGCCCGTAGTCGTCGACGTCCTCCCGACGCGGAAGCCGGGCGAAGGTCGTCAGGCCCGCGTACCGCGGCACCAGCGTGCCGTCGACCTGACCGACGGTCCCGTCCTCGTACCGGGTGTGAGCGTCGCCCCGAGCACGGCTCTCGTTCGCCCGCTCGCTCTCGTTCGTCCCCTTGCTGTCGTTCACCTCTGCGCCCCCGTCTCGTGTCGGACTCATGCTCGCCCTCGCGTCGTCCCGCCGTTGGCCTGGACGACCTGCCCGACCACCGCCGACATCCGGAAGTCGGCGAGGAACGCCACGACCTCCGCGATCTCGTCGGCGGCCGCGACCCGGCCCAGCGGGATGTCGGCCGCGTATCGGGTGCGGATCTCGTCCAGGCTCACCCCGGCTGCCCGCGCGTCCACCTCCAGCTGAGGAGTGTCCGTGACCCCTGGCGCGACGGCGTTGACGATGATGCCTTCCGGGGCCAGCTCACGGCCGAGGGTCTTCACGAGCGACACGAGTCCGGCCTTGGAGGCCGCGTACGCGGTTGCCCCCGGCCAGCCGGTGAGGCCCCACTCGCTGGCGATCACGACGATCCGGCCCGCGCCGGAACGCCGCATGCCTGGGACGACGGCCTGGACGAGGTAGAACGTGCCGCCCAGGTTCGTGTCGACCACCCGCCACCAGTCGGTCGGCTCGTGGTCCAGGAGGTCCCCCATGGTCATGTACGCGTGGTTGGCGACAAGGACGTCCACCGAGCCGACCCGGTCCTTCACGGCGCCGACGACGTCGCGCACCGCCGCGGGGTCGCTGACGTCTCCCGGGACGGCCACACCGCCGATGTCGGCTGCCAGCGCCGCGAGCTCGGGAGAGGCGACCCGGTCGTTCACCGCCACGACGGCGCCTCGGCGTGCCAGGCACCGCGCGTGGGCGGCGCCCATGCCCTGCGCCGCACCGGTCACCAGCGCGACCTTGCCGACGAGCGAGGTGTCCGCGCTGGGCGCCACCTAGATCACCGCCCCGGCGTTGGGGTTGAGGGTCTCACCGACGCAGAACGTTCCCTGCTCGACGAGGAAGGCGACGCACAGCGCCACCTCGTCCGGGTCGACGAGACGCCGCAGCGGCAGCGTCGCGAGGTAGTCGGGCGCGCGCCATGGCGAGTCAGGCGCGAGCAGAGGGGTGTCGGTGGGACCTGGCGCGACGGCGTTCACCCGGACTCCGCGTGAGGCGACCTCCGCCGCCAGGCTGCGCACGAACCCCAGCACCGCACCCTTCGCGGCCGCGTAGTGGGCGTCGCCGTCACCCCCACCGACGGCTAGCTCGCTGGAGCAGGCGACGAGCACGCCGCTCTTCCGCTCGACCATGCCGGGCAGGACCGCGCGCGTCAGGTTGAGCAGTCCTCCGAGGTGCACCCGGAGCATGCGTGTCCACCGCTCGACGCCGATCTCGCAGACCGGAAGCATCTCGTAGTAGCCGGCCACGGAGACGGCCGCCTCGATCGGCCCGAGCCTCGCGGCCGCCGCCTCGACGGCGTCGGCGACGGCCGCGTCGTCGGTCATGTCCACCTGGTAGGCAGTGGTGCAGCCTCGCGCGAGCTGAAGGTCGAGGCCCGCGACCGACCATCCTCGCGTGACGAGCTCGGCTACGGTCGCGGCGCCGATGCCACTGGCAGCACCGGTCACCACCGCCGCCCGCGGCGTTCGTCCCGTCACCGTCCCGCCTCGCCCTCCAGCAGCGGGCGCTCACTCGTGACTGGTCGGCCCCTCGCACCGTCCTGGTCGGGTGCGAGGGCATCACCACGGGAGAGCCGGTGGCCGATCGGGTCCTTGATGCCGTGGCGCATCGACAGGTAGACGACGACCCCGATGACGCCGAGGACGGCCGTGGTCAGGACCATGCTCCAGGTCACGTACCACTCGACGCCGGGCGCGCTCCTGGGCCAGATGATGTTGATGGTCTGGAGGACGATCCACACGACGGCGACGTAGGTGACCGGCGCGCTCCAGCGGCCGAGCGAGAAGGCGCCCGGCGTCCACGTGCCCTTCAGGTGGGCCAGGGCGGATCCCGCGACCGGCACCCCGAACGCGATGTAGAAGCCGATCGTGGTGAAGTTGACCAGCACGCTGTAGAGGTCCGAGCCCGCCACGAGCACCAGCAGACCGGCCACGACGCCGGTCAGCAGGATCGAGTACACCGGCAGCCGCTCCGGGCCGCGCAGCCGGTCGAGGAACCGAGACCCCGGCAGGGACCGGTCCCGCGAGGAGCCCCAGACCGCGCGTGACACGGCCGCCTGCACCGCGAGGAAGCTCGAGATGAAGCCGATGACGAAGAGGATCAGCAGAGGGCGACCGATGCCGGAGCCGAAGTGCGCGGCCAGCGTGTCCACGACCGGGTCACCGCTCTGGTTGGCCATGACCTGGGACAGGTTCGGGATCGAGAGGATGAGCGCGATGCTGGAGTACATCACCACGAGCGCGACGAACAGCAGCGCGAGGATGATGGCCTTCGGGACGTTCCGCTCGGGGTCGCGGACCTCCTCGGCGATGGAGCCCGCGGACTCGAAGCCGAGGAACGACCACCCGACGAAGGCGACCGCGACCAGTGCTGGGCCAAAGACCCACGACCCGCTGCCCTGGGTGCCGAAGCTCTCGAACAGCGTGCTGAACGAGTTCTCACGGTAGAAGACGAGCAGCACCGTCCCGAGCCCGACCGATCCGAGGACCTCGCAGATGATGCTCGCCGTGATCATGACCTTGAGGAACTGGCGACCCAGCATGTTGGCCGCGGTGCCGAAGGCGATGATGGCGAGCGCGACGACGGTGGTGAGCAGGCGGCTCGGGTTGTCGACCGACACGATCTCCAGCAAGAACCCACCGGCTCCGTACGCCAGCGTCGAGAGTGCGATGGTCAGGCCCCACATATAGGCCCAGGCCGCGAACCATCCCCACTTCGTGCCCTGCACGTGACGTGCCCACTGGTACACGCTGCCGGCGTAGGGCCACCTCGAGGCGAGCTCGCCGAACACGGCAGCAACGAGGAGCTGCCCGGCCAGCACGATGGGGAAAGCCCAGAAGAAGGCCGGCCCCGCCGCGAACAGCCCCAGGGTGAAGATGGCGAACAGCGCGACGATCGGTGAGATGTCGGCGAAGGCCAGGGCGAAGGCGGTCCTGAACGTGAACCCCTGGGTGAGCCGGTGCTCGCCGCTGACCGACTCCACCTCTGACGATCCGTTGCCGGTGATGGGCATCCTGAGTCTCCTAACCCGACGGTCGACGCGGCCGGTCGACGGTCGTGGCGAGGCCGTCTCACCTGACGTCGGACCTGGTGCTCGTCGCTGTGGTCCGCACCCAAACACAGCGTGACGGGCCTCACAAGGAATCCGGCGAAGCGTGCACGTTCCCTCCGACGACCACCCACTGGCGTTGGAGGTTCCTCCACCGCCCAGGCCGTCGGGTAGCGTCCGGTCATGGCGCTCCTCCGGGATGCCGACGTCCGCGGGCCGCACAAGCTCAGCCGGGTCACCCTCGGTGACCTGGCCGCGGTGCCTGGGCTGCGTCTGCGGTGGGTGCTCCATGCCGGCATCGGCGCGAGCCGAGTGGTGCGGTGGGCCAGCACGACGGAGCTTCTCGATCCCAGCCGCTACCTCAAGGGTGGCGAGCTGGTGTGCACGGTCGGGTCGATGCTCACCGACGACAGCAGCTGCCACCAGTTCGTCACGGCGCTCTCGAGCGCGGGCGTGACCGGACTCTGCTTCGGCACCGGTGACGTGCACGCCACGATCCCGGCTGCCCTCGTCGACGCGTGCGCCACGGCTGAGCTGCCACTGGTCGAGGCCCCTCCCGGCGCTCCGTTCATCGCGATCAGCGAGCACCTGGCCGGCAGCCTCGTCGCCGCGCAGGCAACGGCCGACCAGGTCCGTCAGAGGCTGGTGTCGCGCCTCTTGGCGCAGGTACGGACCAGGGCGCCCCTGGTGGATCTGCTCGCGATCACCGGTGACGCCGTCGGTGGCCGGCTCGACGTGGTGACCGAGGAGGCCGAGGCGGCGCGACCGGGCCGAGAAGACGGCGCGGTGCGCGTGCCGCTGGCTCAGCCGGGGACCTCGCTGCGCTGGCGTGGAGAGGGCGACCCGCCCTCGACGAACCTGCTCGAGCAGGTGGCCCGGGTGGTCGACGTGTCCATGAGCGAGCTGGACATCGAAGCCACCCTTGGTCGGGAGCGCGCCGGGCAGCTGCTCGACCTCGTGGGCTCGGGCCTGGCCCACCCCGTGGCTCTTCGTCCGCTGCTCGACGCCCAGGGAGTCGAGCAGGAGTCGATGGTGGCCTCCGCCTGGACCTCTGGAGCGGCCGCCCTCCTGGTCCGGCACCTGCCGACGGCCCTCGTCGGCGAGATGCCGAACCTGACGATCGCTGTGACGCAGGGGGTGGACGAGGTGCTGACGACCGCGGCGGCCCTCGCCCTGCCCTGCGGCTACGGCAGCCGGACGTCTCTCGTGGAGCTCGGTCGTAGCATCACGGAGGCGCGAGCGGCGCTCACCCTCGCGCAGCGTGCACACACGCCCATGGGTCCCGAGTCGTTGACGACCTTGGCCGGTCTGCTGGAGCTGCAACCGCCGCAACGGCTCCGACCGTTCGTCGACCAGATCATCCAGCCGCTCGTGGAGTGCGACAACGCGCGGCGGACGAACCACGTGGAGACCTTGCGAACCTTCCTGCGGCTGGACGGCAGGCTGCAGGCGACCGCGACGGAGCTGTTCGTCCACGTGAACACGGTGCGGCACCGGCTGACGCAGATCCACGAGATGACTGGCCGCGACCCGATGGTCCTGGCGGACCGCATGGCCCTGATGGTCGCCCTGTGGGCGTTCGACCACCAGCAGCCGCTGGGCGGTCCCCCGCGCGCCTGGGGGCGCCGCACCTGACGGTCGCGGTTGACCTCGGGGCTACGGCAGCTGCTGCGCGCCGCGTCGAGCGATGCCAGGGGTGAGCACGCGCCAGCCGTGTGGTGCGCAGCCCGCAGCGGTGCGGGTGACGTCGGCGAGCTCGGTCGCCGTGCTGAGCACCAGCACGCTGGGGCCGGCACCGGAGACGACGGCCGCGAGCCCGTGCGAGCGCAGCCCGTCGACCAGGGCCAACGTCGTCGGCATCGCCGGCCCACGCTGCCGCTGGTGCAGCCGGTCCTCCGTCGCCGCGAGCAGCAGGTCGGGACGACGGCTCAGCGCCTCGACGAGCAGGGCCGACCTCGCCGCGTTGAAGGCGGCGTCCGCGTGCGGCACCATCGCCGGCAGCGCCGCCCGGGCCGTGCGCGTCGACAGCCGGTTCGGCGGAACGAGGACGACAGGAGCCAGCTCGGGGTGCGGATCCACCCGGACGGCCACGGCGTCGCCACCTTCGCTCCACGCGATCGTCAACCCACCCAGCAGCGCGGCAGCAGCATTGTCCGGGTGGCCCTCGAGCGCCGTCGCGACACGCAGCGCTGTCGCGTCGTCGAGCGCGCCGACCCGGTCAACGGTGTCCTCGTTGCGCAGCAGGCCACGCGCCGCCAGCACCCCCGCCACCGCGGCGGACGCCGAAGAGCCCAGACCGCGCCCGTGCGGCAGCCGGTTGCGGCAGCGCAGCCTCAGTCCGGCCGGCTGGGCGCAGCCTGCGGCGTCGAGGGCGGCACGCAGCGAGCGAACGACCAGATGGCTCTCGTCGCGGGGCAGCTCGTCGGCACCTTCGCCTTCGACCTCCACCACGACAGCGTCACCGCGGGCCTCGACCTGCACCTCGTCGGTCAGCCCGAGGGCGAGGCCCAGGCTGTCGAAACCGGGCCCGAGGTTGGCGCTGGTCGCCGGCACCTCGACCCAGGCGCTCGCGCCGGCGGCGATCTTCACCGGTCAGCCCAGACCCAGGGCCGAGGCGGCGGACATGGCGTCGACGGGCACGCGCACCGGCTGCACCTGCTCGCCGTCCGCCCCGCGCAGCGCCCACTGCGGGTCCTTGAGGCCGTGCCCCGTCACGGTGCACACCACGGTGAGACCGCGCTGCAGCCGGCCGGCGGCGTGCTGCTTCAGCAGGCCAGCCACCCCAGCGGCGGACGCCGGCTCGACGAACACGCCCTCGCGGCTCGAGAGCAGGCGGTGCGCAGCCAGGATCTCGTCGTCCGTGACGGCGTCGATGACCCCCCCGCTGTCGTCGCGCGCCGCCTCGGCCTGCTGCCACGACGCAGGGTTGCCGATGCGGATGGCCGTGGCGACGGTCTCGGGCTCGTCGACGGGATGGCCGAGCAGGATCGGCGCGGCGCCGGCCGCCTGGAAGCCCCACATGGCCGGTGTCCGGGTCGAGACCGCCGCCGACCCGGCGCGGGAGTCCGCGTACTCGACGTAGCCCTTCCAGTAGGCCGTGATGTTGCCGGCGTTGCCGACCGGGAGGCAGTGGACGTCCGGGGCGTCACCGAGTGCGTCGACGACCTCGAAGGCCGCGGTCTTCTGACCCTCGATGCGGTACGGGTTCACGGAGTTGACGAGCTCGACGGGGTACGCCTCCGCGAGCTTGCGGGCCAGGGTGAGGCAGTCGTCGAAGTTGCCGTCGACAGCCAGCAGCGTCGCGCCGTGGGCGATCGCCTGGCTCAGCTTGCCCATGGCGATCTTTCCCTCGGGCACGAGCACGCCACAGGCCATGCCGGCCGCCACGGCGTACGCGGCGGCGGACGCCGAGGTGTTGCCGGTCGACGCGCAGATGACCGCTCGAGCACCCTCCTGCGCCGCACGGGAGATGGCCATCGTCATGCCGCGGTCCTTGAAGGACCCGGTCGGGTTCATCCCCTCGACCTTGAGCAGCACGCGACAGCCGGTGGAGGCGGACAGGTGCCGTGCCTCGACCAGAGGCGTGCCCCCCTCGCCCAGCGTCACAACGGGCGTGCTGCTGCTGACAGGGAGGCGGTCGCGGTACTCCTCGATCACACCTCGCCACTGGTGAGCCATCAGCGCATCCTTCCTCGTGTCAGCGGTCGCACGGGGGCCCTGCTCACTGCTCGCCCTCCACGCGCATCACGCTCGTCACCTCGCGCACGACCTCGAGCTGCGCCAACGCGTCGACGGTCGCGGACAGCGCCGCGTCGGCCGCCGTGTGGGTGACGACGACGAGCTCGGCGGCCGAGGTTCCCTCGTGGTCGCCCTCCTGCTCCCGCGCGCCGCTGCCGTCGGCCTCCAGCAACCGCTGCCGCACCGCCTCGATCGAGACGCCCTTCTCGGAGAAGACCTGTGCCACCTGGGCGAGCACGCCCGGCCGGTCGGCGACGTCGAGGCTCACGTGGTACCGGGTACGGGTGCGGCCCATCGGGTGCACCGGCAGGTCGGCGTACGAGGACTCGCCGGGGCCGAGACCGCCGTGCACCCGGTGCCGGGCCGCTGCGACGACGTCGCCCAGCACGGCACTGGCGGTCGGGTCGCCACCGGCCCCGCGGCCGTAGAACATCAGCTCACCGGCGGCCTCGGCCTGGACGAAGACGGCGTTGAAGGCGTCCCGTACGCCGGCGAGCGGGTGCGACCTGGGGATCATCGCCGGGTGCACCCGGACGGACACGCCCTCGCCGTGCTCGTCCTGCGTGCGGTCGCAGATGGCGAGCAGCTTGACGACGCACCCCATCTCACGGGCGGCGGCGACGTCGGCCGCGGTCACCTCGGTGATGCCCTCACGGTGGACGTCGGCGGCCGAGACCCGCGTGTGGAACGCCAGCGACGCCAGGATGGCCGCCTTCGCCGCAGCGTCGAACCCCTCGACGTCCGCCGTCGGGTCGGCCTCCGCGTAACCGAGCTCCTGAGCCTGCTCGACCGCCTCGGTGAACCCGGCGCCCGTGCGGTCCATCTGGTCGAGCACGTAGTTCGTCGTGCCGTTGACGATGCCGAGGACCCGGCGGATCCGGTCGCCGGCCAAGGACTCACGGACCGGACGCAGCAGCGGGATCGCGCCGGCGACCGCAGCCTCGAAGTACAGGTCGACGCCGTGGGCGTCGGCCGCGGCGTACAGCGTCGGCCCGTCCTCGGCCAGCAGCGCCTTGTTGGCGGTGACGACGCTCGCCCCGTGCTCCATCGCGCGCAGCAGCAGCGAGCGCGCCGGCTCGATGCCGCCGATGACCTCGACGACGAGGTCAGCGCGTGTGACGAGCTCGGCAGCGTCCGTCGTGAACAGGTCGGACGGGACGGCGGCCGCGGAGCGGTCGCGGCCCAGGCGGCGCACCGCGATGCCGACCAGCTCGAGGGGTCGGCCGATCCGTGCGGCGAGGTCGTCGGCGTGCGTGGTCAGCAGGCGCGCGACCGCTGAGCCCACGACACCGCAGCCGAGCATCGCGACGCGCAGCGGAGCGCACGCTTCGTCAGTCGGTGGCACAGGGTCCTCCTCGTCGGGCTCGGCCGGGTGGCCGCACGGGTCGGTCGCGGGCTGACAGGTGGTGGGGCTGGCGCGCGGACCGGAAGGTGTGGCGGCCAGGGGGCACAGGCGCGGGCCATCCTCCCGGCTGAGCGCCGGCGCTCGCGAGATGGTCCACCATCTGGCCCCTCACCGCTCGGCCTTCGGCCGCTCCCACCCCGTGTCCAGCGCCAGGAGGTCGTCCTCCGTCTCCCGCCGCAGCAGCACCCGCACCCGGCCGTCGCGCACGGCGAGCACGGGCGGGCGCGGCACGTGGTTGTACTGGCTCGCCATGCTGCGGCAGTACGCCCCCGTGCCCGGCACCGCGAGCAGGTCGCCCGGGGCGACATCGGCGGGCAGGAACTCGTCCTTCACCACGACGTCGCCGCTCTCGCAGTGCTTGCCGACGACGCGCGACACGACCGGCGGGGCGGCGGACCGGCGGCCGGCCAGCGTGGCGGAGTAGTCGGCGTCATAGAGCGCCGTGCGGATGTTGTCGCTCATGCCGCCGTCGACCGCGACGTACCGGCGGGCGCCACCGCCGTCGAGCCTGACGTCCTTCACGGTGCCGACCGTGTACAGCGTGAACGTCGTGGGACCGGCGATCGCCCGGCCCGGCTCGGCCGAGACGCGCGGCACGTCGACTCCCAGGTCGGCGCACTCCTTGGCGATGATGTGCGCCATGCCCTCGGCGAGGTCCCGGGGCGGCAGCGGGTCGTGCTGCGTCGTGTACGCCATGCCGAAGCCGCCGCCGATGTCGAGCTCCGGCAGGACCACGCCGTACCTGGTCCGCACGTCCGCGTGGAGGCCGAGCAGCCGGCGAGCGGCCACCTCGAAGCCCTGCACGTCGAAGATCTGCGAGCCGATGTGGGAGTGCAGACCACGCAGGTCGAGCTCCGGACGGCCGAGTGCGCGCTCGACCGCCAGTGCCGCGTCGCCGTCCCCCAGGGAGAGACCGAACTTCTGGTCCTCGTGAGCCGTCGCGATGTACGAGTGCGTGTGCGCCTCCACACCGACCGTGATGCGCAGCAGCACCGGCGCTCGCACGCCCCGCGCGGCGGCGATGTCGGCGACGCGGTCCACCTCCTCGACCGAGTCGACGACGATCCGGCCGATGCCTGCCTCGACCGCCCTGGTGATCTCGAGGTCGCTCTTGTTGTTGCCGTGCAACCCGATCCGGGACGGCGGCACCCCGGCCGCCAGCGCGACAGCAAGCTCTCCCCCGGTGCACGTGTCGAGCCCGAGGCCCTCCTGCGTGACCCAGCGTGCGACCTCGGTGCACAGGAACGCCTTGCCCGCGTAGTAGACGTCCGCCCCGCCGCACAGGTCGGCGAAGGCGTCGTCGAACGCCTGCCGGAACTCCGCCGCCCGGGCGCGGAAGTCCAGCTCGTCCACCACGTAGGCAGGGGTGCCGAACTCCGCGGCGATCGTGTCGACCGCGACGCCCCCGACCTCCACCCGCCCGCTCGCGTCACCGCGGTGCACCGTCCGGGCCCAGAGCGCGGGGACGAGCGCATTGACGTCGCCCGGGGGCTGCAGCCACCCGGGCGCGCCGTAGCCCTCGGCGTGCAGCGCGCCGGCTTCGTGGGCCCGCACTACATGCGCTCCGGCGCGCTGACGCCCAGCAGGTCGAGACCACGAGCCAGCACGACCCGCGTCGCCTCGTTGAGCCGCAGCCGCGTGCGGTGCAGGTCGGTCACGGGCTCGTCCGCGTCCATCGGCCGAACCCGGCAGGTGTCGTACCACTTGTGGTAAGCGGCGGCCAGGCTCTCCAGGTACCGGGCGACGCGGTGCGGCTCACGCAGCTCGGCGGCGGTTGCCACGACGCCCGGGAACTCGCCGAGGGTGGCGAGCAGCACCGACTCGGTCTCGTCCGTGAGCAGCGACGGGTCGAAGCCCTCGTCGGTGCGGACGCCGTCCTCTAGCGCCAGCCGGGTGACGTTGCACGTTCGAGCATGGGCGTACTGCACGTAGAACACCGGGTTGTCGTTGCTGCGCTTCGTCAGCAGGTCAGGGTCGAGCGTGATGGGCGAGTCCGCCGGGTACCGGGCCAGTGAGTACCGGACGGCGTCCCGGCCGAGCCAGGCCACGACGTCCCTCAGCTCGACGATGTTGCCGGCCCGCTTGCTCAACCGGGCCCCCGAGATCGTGACGAGCTGACCGATGAGCACCTCGATGCTGCGCTCGGGGTCGTCGCCGGCGCAGGCGGCGATCGCCTTGAGCCGACCCACGTAGCCGTGGTGGTCGGCTCCGAGCATGTAGACCTTCTCGTCGAAACCGCGGTCCTTCTTGCTCAGGTAGTAGGCGGCGTCGGCCGCGAAGTACGTGGTGCTGCCGTCGGACCGCACGAGCACCCGGTCCCGGTCGTCGCCGAACTCCGTGGTGCGCAGCCACACGGCGCCCTCGGAGTCGTAGACGTGTCCTTGCTCGCGGAGGCGTTCGACCGCCTGCGTCACGGCGCCCGAGTCGTGCAGGGTGCGCTCGCTGAACCAGACGTCGAACAGCACGCCGAAGTCGGCCAGCACCTGCTGCAGCTCGTCGAGCTGCGCCTGGTAGGCGAGGTCGCGCACCTCCTCGAGGCCCGCCAGGTCGGCGTCCTCGCCGCGCGCCTCGAGCTCGGCGCGGACCTTCTGCGCCAGCTCGACGACGTACTCACCGTGGTACCCGTCCTCGGGCACGTCGTCACCGTGCATGCGCGCGAGCACCGACGCGCCGAAGCGGTCCATCTGCGCACCCGCGTCGTTGACGTAGAACTCGCGCGTCACGTCGGCGCCGGCCGCGCTGAGCACCCTCCCGAGCGCGTCGCCCAGCGCCGCCCACCGGGTGTGACCGATGTGCAGCGGTCCGGTCGGGTTGGCGGACACGAACTCGAGGTTGACGACGTGCCCGGACAGCGCGTCGTTGTCGCCGTACCGACCGCCACTCTCGACGATCGTCCGGGCGAGCTCGCCGGCCGCCGCCGCGTCCACGACGATGTTGAGGAACCCCGGCCCGGCGACGTCCACGCTCGTGATGCCCGGCACCTCGGCCAGCCGCTTCGCCACGAGCTGGGCCAGGTCGCGCGGGGGCACGCCCGCAGCCTTGGCCAGCTGCAGCGCCACGTTCGTCGACCAGTCCCCGTGCTGCCGGTTGCGCGGTCGCTCCACCCGCACCTCGCCCGGCACGGCAGCGGTCAGCTCACCGCTCTCGACCGCCTCGGTGAGGACGCTGCGGATCGCCTGGGACAGCTTGTCGGGGGTCACCGCCCCAGGCTACCGGCGAGGGAACGACACCCGGTGACCGTCCGACTTCTGATGCGTTTGCCACGGGTTGAGAGCGCGGGAGAGGTGGCGAAGTCATCAGAAGTGGGGCGCGCGCGGTCAGAGGACGCGGCCGCCACTGGCCAGAACGCCGACGATCGCCACGAGCTCGTCCGGGTCGAAAGGCTTGGCGATGAACGCGTCCACGCTGGCCTGCTCGGCCTGAGCCCGGTGGTGGCTCTGCACCGAGGCCGTGACCATCACGACGGGCAGGTGCTGCAGCCGCGGGTCGATCCGGATCATGTTCACCGTCCACCACCCGTCCCGGCGAGGCATGAGCGCGTCGACCGTCACGACGTCCGGCAGCCGGCTGTGGGTGTCGCTGAGGATGTCGAGGGCCTCCTGGCCGTCGCGGGCCTCGAGCACGTCGTAGCCCTCGAGCTCGAGGTTCATCACGATGAGAGCCCGGACCGAGTCGTTGTCGTCGCACACCAGCACCCGGGGTGACTGGAGCGAGGACACCGCCCGGCGGCGGCGAGGCGCACGTGCGCCGCTGAGCCCCTCTGCCATGACGTCCAGGGTAGGCGTCGGGCACCGCTGCGGTGGGTGGTTGGCCGATGTCAGCTGGGCAGCCGACCGTGAGAGCGACTGTCACCGGTGAGGCCGCGGTGGCACGACCAGCACCGGCTGCTCGGCGAACTCGAGGATGTGACGCGCGCGACTGCCGATGTAGGGCTCGCCGGTGGCCGAGCGTGCCGACCTGCCGAGGACGACGAGGTCGGCCGGCCAGCCGGAGGCGGCGTCGAGCACGGCCGGCCCGATGTCGCCTGCGAGCAGGTCGGTCTCGGCCGTGACGCCCGCGTCCGCCGCCAGGGCGACGGCGCGCGCCAGGACGGCGGCGTCCGCCTCGGCTCGGCGCGCGCCGACGGCTCCACGTCCCCCCGCTCGCGTGACGGCGGCGTCGAGCGCGTGGTCGGTCCCGACGTGGACGACGCGCAGGGCGGCATGCAGCGCGGCTGCCAGGTCGACGGCGACGCGGGCGGCCGCGACCGAGTCCGGCGTGTCGTCCACGGCGAGCATGATGCGAGAGATCACGTCAGGCCCCCTCCTTGCCGCAGGACGCTGCGGCGCAAGCGCATGACGTCCTCGTGCTCGGTCTGCTCGAGGGTCAGCTCGAGCGCGCTGATCTCGGCACGTAGCCACGGCAGCCAGTGCTTGTCCAAGGCGCGCATCCGTCGTCGCGTGACAGCGATCTCGGCGTCCAGGCGACGCACTGCCTCGTCGGCCGCAGCCGCTCGAGAACCCGCCAGCAGCGCGGCTCGGAATGCGCGTGCCGCCGGCCCCAGCGCCGCGTTGCCCGCCGGGACGGGAGCGTCCGGACCGGCCGCGGAGACCGTGGCGTCCTCGGGGTACGCGAGCCCCATCGCCGACGTCCACAGCACCGTGACGTCCACGAGCTGTGGTGCCGAGGCGCTGCGGAGGGCGTCCTGGCCCCCGAGCAGGCTCGCCCGCAGCAACCAGGTCTGCGCCTGGGCGTACGCGACGGCCCACTCCCCGTGCCGGCGCGCGGCGCGGGTCTCCAGCCGCTGCCGCTCCGGGATCAGGATGCGCAGCTTGCGGTCGAGCTGCTCTCGTCCGCGTTCGGCGGTCATGAGCCTGCGTCGCAACCACATCCGGCCCGCACGGCCCGGTGGGACCTTCACCGTCGGAGACACCGGACCTCACCTCCCAGTCGGCGCACAGGCGTCGAGGAGCTTCGTGGACAGCATGGTGAGCTCGCGCCGGGGCAGCGTGGTGACGACGTCCCAGCACCGGTCGAGGGTCTCGTCGAGGCTTCGCTTCTCCCCCGGGTGCTGGTTGCCCAGCCGTCGCTCGAACTGGTCGGCGAAGTCGAGGTAGAGCCGGTCGGTGTCGCTGAGCGCGCCCGCACCCACGATCTCGGCGAGCTCGCCAACCTGCCGCGCCCGGGACAGCGCAGCCAGCAGCTGGGCGGCCAGCTCGAGGTGGTCGTCACGGGTTCGCCCGGGGCCGGCGCCACTGCGCATCAGCCGCGACAGCGAGGACAGCGGGTCGATCGGCGGGAAGATGCCGCGGGCGTAGGCGTCCGCCGCGAGCACGATCTGACCCTCGGTGATGTAACCGGTGAGGTCCGGCACGGGGTGAGTGATGTCGCCGGCGGGCATCGTGAGCACCGGCAGGACGGTCACCGAGCCCGTCGCCCCGCGGATGCGGCCGCACCGCTCGTACAGCGACGCCAGGTCGCTGTAGAGGTTGCCCGGGTACGCGCGCCGGCCGGGCATCTCGCCACGGGCGGCCGACACCTCGCGGAGCGCCTCGGCGTAGCTCGTCATGTCGGCCAGGACGACGAGGACGTGCTGGTGTCGCTCGAACGCGAGGTGCTCGGCGACGGTCAGGGCGATGCGGGGCGTGAGGATCCGTTCGATCACCGGGTCGTCAGCGGTGTTGATCAGCAGGAGCAGCTCACCAGCGGCCGATCGCACGTCCAGCACCGACTCGACCTACTCGCCAGAGACGACGACGTCCCGGGACACGTGTCACGCGTGTCCCGGGACGATCAGGTGTGCCCCCGGCAGTGTGCCCCCGGCAGGATTCGAACCTGCGCTTTCGCCTCCGGAGGGCGACGCTCTATCCCCTGAGCTACGGGGGCTCGGGCAGGCCAAGATTACCAGCCTGGGGCCCTACTTCTGCTGGCTGGTCTCCCCCGCCACGTACTCCCAGTGCCACGCCTCGGGACGTGATCCGCCCGGACGAGCCCACGCCGGGTTGTCCCAGCCGAACTCGGGTGCGTTCTTCAACAACCAGTCGTGCTCCGGCGTGCCGGCGACGTCACCGCCGTCGCAGAGGTCGACCGCCAGGCCCCAGCCGTGCTCGCTCGACCCCGGCCGCGCGGCGAGCCCCGGCTTACGAGCGGCCAGGCTCACCTGGGACGCCAGGGACCGGTAGGAGTCGGTCAGGCACAGGTCCTTGTCGAAGTGCTCGTTGTAGGCGGCGTCGAGCTCGGCCAGCGCGATCGCCGCGTCGGCCCGCAGGCGGTGCCGCTTGTCCCACGGCAGCGTGCACAGCTCGTCGGCGGGGATCCTGCCGTTCGCGTAGTCGGTGGTGATGCCCTTGGCCCGGCAGCCCGGCATCTGCGCCCGCTCCTTGGCCCGCGACACCGCTGTCATGCGCGGGGAGGTCGCCACGATCGGGGCGGGGACGGCGGAGACGATGTCACGCGACGGAGCCAGCGCCGTGGCCGGCTGATGACTCCCGGCGTCAGCCTGGTTCGACGCCGCCGCGTCGCCCGAGCGGGTCGCCGCCTGCGCCGCCTGGCCCGCCTGCCCCGGCAGCGCCTGGGCGAGCATGCCCGCGACCCCCACGATGCCGACGGCGACGACGGCACCGGCGGACCGGGAGTGCTGCGTGCGGGGAGCCGCGTGACGGCCCCGGTACGCGGCGGTCGGCTCGGCCGGCTGGTCGCTCACGCGACGACGACCCCGGTAGTCCCCCGTGTGGGCGGCTGCGCGCGCGGACGAGCGCGCGGAGGGCTCAGAGGGCACGGGCAGGAGGCTCCATCGTCGGTCGGCAGGCAGGTGCGCATGTATCAGAGGCGGACGTGCGGAACCTTAGCCGACAACCGGCCCTGTCCCGCAATCCCCCTCGCCCGGGAATGTCCCGCTACGCGGCAGACGTGACGACCGTCATGCCGGGGAGCCCCCGGCGGACGGTCAGCCGGCGCGCCGCTGGCTCTCGTCCCGGACCTCGCCGACCAGCTCCTCCAGCACGTCCTCGAGGAAGACCGCACCGAGCACCTCCCCGGCCTCGTCGACGACACGGGCCAGGTGCGCGCCGGACCGCTGCATCACGGCCAGCACGTCCTCGACGTCGTCGTCCGCGGGGACCGTGACGATCGACCGGATCCGCTTGGCCGGCACCGGCTGCGAGTGCCGCTCGTCGTCGGCGTACAGGATGTCCTTCAGGTGCAGGTACCCCGAGATCTCCCCCGAGGGGTCCACGACCGGGAAGCGGGAGAAGCCGGTACGGGCCACCAGCCTCTCGACGTCGGCGGGCGTCGCGCCCACCGGGACCGTCACCAGGTCGTCGAGGTCCACGGCGACGTCTCCCGCATCCCGACCGCTGAGCTCCAGCGCCCCGAGCACGAGGTCGTGCCCCTGCTCGAGCAGCCCCTCGCGCCACGACACCGCGACGATCGACTGGACCTCCTCGGCCGTGAAGGTGGACGTCACCTCGTCCCTGGGCTGCACGCCCATCAGCCGCAGCGCACCGTTGGCCAGCTCGTTGAGTGACCAGATGATGGGCCGCAGGACGCGCGACAGCCAGACGAGGGGCGGGGCGAGCAGCATGGCCGCCCGGTCCGGCCCCGCGAGCGCCAGGTTCTTCGGGACCATCTCGCCCACGACGACGTGCAGGTACACCACCACGGCCAGGGCCAGCACGAAGGCGACCGGGTGCACGAGCGCCGAGGAGAGCCCCGCCGCTGCGAAGGGCTCTGCCAGCAGGTGGGCGAGCGCCGGCTCGGCCACGGCGCCCAGGCCGAGAGAGCACACGGTGACGCCGAGCTGGGCCGCGGCAAGCATCGTCGACACGTGCTCCATCGCCCACAACGTGGTGCGGGCCCGACGCGCACCAGCCAGCGCCTGCGGCTCGATCTGGGTCCGCCGCGCCGCCATGACCGCGAACTCCGCACCGACGAAGAAGGCGTTCGCCAGCAGCAGCATCAGCGCGACGAGGAGCGCCAGTCCCGTGCTCATGACCGCTCCTGCGGGGCGCCTTCGGGCGACCGGTCGTCCGGGCGCGGCGAGACCCTGCCGGTCGGGGGCAGCCGGGGCGTCACCCCGGCCGGCACCCACCGCAAGCGGTCGACCCGCCGTCCCTCCATGCGGGTCACGCGCAGCGTGCCGGACGGGAGCGCCACCTCGTCACCGCGCACCGGCACCCGGCCGAGCGCGGCCATGACGTAGCCGCCCACCGTCTCGTAGGCCGGGTCGTCGGGGACGGGGGCACCGACCCGCTCACGCACCTCGTCCGGGCGCCAGAGCCCCGGCACGAGCCAGGTGCCGTCACGCAGGCGTCGTCCCGCACCGCGGTTGCGGTCGTGCTCGTCGGCCACCTCGCCGACGATCTCCTCGACGACGTCCTCGAGGGTCACGACGCCGGACGTGCCACCGTACTCGTCGACGACGACAGCGAGCTGCAGGCCGGACTCGCGCAGCTGAGCGAGCAGGGGCTCGAGCCGGGCCGTCTCCGGCACCATGACCGGCTCGGTCATCAGCGCGGCCGCCGGCACGTCCCCACGCCGCTCGTGCGGCACGGCGACAGCGCGCTTGACGTGCACGAGGCCGACGACGTCGTCCAGGCCGTCGTCCACCACGGGGAAGCGCGAGTGGCCGGACGTGCGCGCGAGCCGCACCACGTCGGACGCCGGATCGTCGCGGTGCACGACGATGCAGCGCAGCCGCGGGGTCATGACATCCTCCGCCGTCCGGTCCCCGAAGCGCAGGGACCGGGTCACCAGGCGGGCCGTGACGACGTCGAGCGTGCCCGCCTCGGCGGACCGGCGGACGAGGGAGGCGAGCTCCTGCGGGGTGCGCGCCCCCGAGAGCTCCTCCTTCGGCTCGACCCCGAGGCGGTGCAGCAGCCAGTTGGCGCTGCCGTTGAGCAGCGCGATCAGCGGCCGGAACCCGGTACCGAACAGCCGCATGGGCAGCGCCACCGCCTGAGCGACCCGCAGCGGCTCGGCGACCGCCAGGTTCTTGGGGATGAGCTCGCCGACGACCATCGAGAAGATGGTGGCGATCACCAGGGCGAGCACCACGGACAGCGATGTCGCCACACCGGGGCTCGCCCCCACCCCCCTCAAGGGTGACTGCAGCAGCGTGGCGACACTCGGCTGGACGAGGTAACCGACGAGAAGCGTCGTCAGCGTGATGCCGACCTGACTGGCCGACAGCTGGGTCGACAGCCGTCGCAGCGCCTCGAGGACCCGGTGCGAGCGGGTGTCGCCGGCGCCCACGGACCGCTCGACGGCGGCGCGGTCGAGCGCCACGAACGAGAACTCCGCCGCGACGAAGAGAGCGGTCCCGAGCGTCAGCGCGACACCGAGGAGAACGAGCAGCCACTGGACCATCAGGGACGACTCACTCGGTCATCCAGTCGTCGATGGTGAGGGCCCTCCGGTCGTCGGCGCCCGCGCCGGTGCGGGCGCGAGCGACCGGCACGCCGACGTCGGCCGGGCGTCTCGGGCGGCGGGAGCTCGTCCATGTGCGGATCATCCTACGCAGCGCGTCGGCCTCGGCGCGGTGGGCAGCGTCCTACCAGCCGGTCGGCAGCGGCCGGCCCTCCTCGTACCCCGCGCTCGACTGCAGGCCGACGACGGCCCGCTCGTGCATCTCAGTCAGCGTGCGGGCACCGACGTAGGTGCAGGCGCTGCGGACGCCCGACGTGATCTGGTCGAGCAGGTCCTCCACACCGGGACGCATCGGGTCGATCAACATCCGCGAGCTGGAGATGCCCTCCTCGAACAGGCCCTTACGGGCCCGGTCGAAGGCATCGTCCTCGCGGGTGCGCGCGGCGACGGCCCGCGCGGAGGCCATGCCGAAGCTCTCCTTGTACGCCCGGCCGTCCGCGTCCAGCATCAGGTCGCCGGGGCTCTCGTAGGTGCCGGCGAACCACGAGCCGACCATCACCTGGCTGGCGCCGGCGGCGAGCGCGAGCGCCACGTCGCGCGGGTGGCGCACACCGCCGTCCGCCCACACGTGCTTGCCGAGCTCGGCCGCGGCCGCCGCGCACTCCAGGACGGCGGAGAACTGCGGCCGGCCGACGCCGGTCATCATGCGGGTGGTGCACATCGCACCGGGACCGACGCCGACCTTGACGATGTCGGCGCCCGCGTCGACCAGGTCGCGCACGCCGTCGCTGGTGACCACGTTGCCCGCCACCACCGGGACCTGCGGGTCGAGTGCGCGAACCGCCTGCAGCGCTTGGATCATGCGGTCCTGGTGGCCGTGAGCGGTGTCGACCACCAGCACGTCGGCACCCGAGTCGAGCAGGCTCTTCGCCTTCGCTGCCACGTCGCCGTTGATGCCGACGGCTGCGGCCACGCGCAACCGGCCCTCGCCGTCCGTCGCGGGCGTGTAGATGGTGGAGCGCAGCGCACCCCGGCGCGTGAGCACACCGGCCAGCTGGCCGGCCCGGACGACGGGGGCGACCTTGCGGTGCGCCTCGTGCAGCCTGGTGAACCCACGGCGCAGGCCCCCATCGGCCTCGATCTCGTCGGCGTCCAGCAGGAGAAGGTCCCGGCTCATCACCTCGCTCACCAGCGTGTAACGGTCGACACCTGCGCAGTCCGCCTCCGTCACGAATCCCACGGGACGACGGCCCTCGTCGACCACCACGACAGCGCCGTGCGAGCGCTTGGTGATCAGGTGCAGGGCGTCGAGCACCGTGTCGTCCGGGGCGACGTGCACGGCGGTCTCGAGCACCAGGTGCCGGCTCTTGACCCACGCGATGACGTCAGCCACGACCGCGAGCGGCACGTCCTGGGGGATAACGGCCAGGCCGCCCCTGCGCGCGACCGTCTCGGCCATGCGACGTCCCGAGACGGCCGTCATGTTGGCGACGGTCACCGGGATCGTCGTGCCCGTACCGTCAGCCGGTGTGAGGTCGACGTCGAGCCGTGACGCGACGTCCGTCGGGTTCGGGACGAGGAACACGTCGCTGTACGTCAGGTCCGTGGCCGGTCGCTGGCCGTCGAGGAAGCGCATGGCCCCAGCGTAGAAGGGCCACGGGCAGGCGGTGGGCGTGTGCCGAGGTCCGTCAGCCGGGTCGCGCTGGGTGCCCCTCTGGCCTCCCACGACGATCCCTGCGCCGCTCCAACCTGCCACGATGTCGGACTCATCTCGTCTGACCCGGCCGGAGGCACCCATGGGCAAGCTGATCTACGCCGCGAACACCTCGCTCGACGG
Organism: Actinomycetales bacterium; assembly: GCA_035707965.1. GTDB lineage: Bacteria > Actinomycetota > Actinomycetes > Actinomycetales > Angustibacteraceae > DASSTJ01. The sequence goes on along the minus strand of DASSTJ010000176.1, from coordinate 23,000 downwards.
CTATCTCGAGGACGATGCCGGCTCCTTCGGCTGGTCGGTGCCGGACGAGGAGGTCCACGCGTTCTGGAACGAGCACGAGCGGCGCATCGGCACGTCGCTCTACGGACGCCGGATGTACGAGACGATGCGCGTGTGGGAGGAGGACGACTGGCTGGCGAACGAACCTGCCGTCGTCCGCGAGTACGCGGGGATCTGGCGCGACGCCGACAAGATCGTCTACTCCTCGACGCTCGGATCCGTGTCGACAGCCCGGACACGACTCGAACGGCAGCTCGACCCTGGGGCGGTACGACGGCTCAAGGAGACGTCGACCTCGGACCTGAGCATCGGCGGCGCGGCCCTTGCTGCTGAGGCATTCCGGCACGCGCTGGTCGACGAATGCGTCCTGCTCCTGTGCCCCGTGCTCGTGGGCGGCGGCAAGCCGGCGCTACCCCGCGGCATCCGAGTCGACCTCAATCTGCTGGACCACCGGCGCTTCAGTAACGGGGTGGTCTACATGCGTCATGCGGTACGACACGCGACATGACGAGGTGGCCCAGCCACCGTGTCGCGCGCATCGTCACCTCGTCGGGCTTCGCCAATCGGCTCGGCTCAGTGGGCACCGGGTGGCGGCGTGAGGTCGTAGCGGGCGATCACGTCGTCCAGCCACGGCGCGTTCCCCATCTCGAGACCGTGCTCTCGCGCGAGGGCGGCGATGACCTCAGGGTCAGGAGGGCCGTTGGCCGCTGCCTCCCCAACGCCCCAGAAGAAGTGCTCGAAGCCCGCCGGGCTGATCACCTCGATCATGCGAGCCGGGACCCTGCCGGCGTTCCACATGGCGTGGGTCTCCCCACGGGGCTTGGTGATGTAGCCACCTGGCCCGAGGACGACCTCCCGGTCGCCTGAGCGGAAGCCGATCTCCCCCTCGGTCACGATGGAGTACTCGTCCTGCTTGGTGTGCAGGTGCGGCGGCACGCAGGCCCCGACCGGGAACGGGTGCTCGACGATCGACACCAGCCCGTTGGTCTGCTCGCCAAACAGCTTGAAGACCACCCCGATCGTGCCGAGGGAGGCCTCCTTGCCCTCACCTGGTTGCAGGATGGTCAGCTCTGGTGCCTCGACACTGCTCATGGTCAGCTCCGTCCAGGTCCGGCGTACAGTGGTGTATTGCGGAAGTGTCCGTCCCGAGGAGAGCTGGTGTCAACGGTTTGACTGAACAACACCGTTCTGCGAAACAGCGGACCTACCGAAAGGTGAAGCGGGCCGCAGACGAGCAGCAGACTCGGACCCGCATCGTGGACGCGGCCGAGGCGCTTCATGGCGAGGTAGGACCTGCCCGCACCACCATCGTCGCGGTCGCCGAGCGGGCCGACGTCACCCGGGCCACCGTCTACCGCCACTTCCCGGACGAGGAGTCCCTGTTTCTCGCCTGCTCGGGCCAGTGGCTCTCCCGGCAGACGTTGCCCAACCCGCAGGCATGGGAAGCCCACGCCGACCCCTTCGCCGTTCTGCAGTGCGGCCTGGAGGACATCTACCGCTACTTCCGCGCCGGCGAGCCGATGCTCACCATGGTCCACAGGGACGCCGCGGCCGTGCCTCCTCGGATCAGGGAGGCCGGCCTGGCGCGCGAACGCGAATGGCGCGAGAGGCTCACGCGAGCGCTGCCGAGGCGGCGGCGCAAGACCGTTCAAGCGGCCGTGGCGCACGCCATGTCGTTCGGTACCTGGCGCTCGCTGTGCGTGGACCAGGGGCTGTCGAACGCCGCCGCGGTCAGGCTGATGGTCGCGATGACGGCCGCGGCCGCGAACGGGGCCACGTAGGCAGTGTGGGCACCAGCGACGTCACCGCTGTTGCATCTCCCAGGCAAGGTCGATGGCTCGACGCACGGCACCAGGTGCGGCCTGGTCCAGGTACGCCTCGACCTTGTGGTGCGCTTCCATGCGAGGCGGCACGCCGAAGGTGGTCGGGTACGCCTCGAGCAGGGCTTCGCGCCTGCTGAGGGGCACTCGAATGACCAGCGTGTTCGCGTTCTGCACGCGCACGACCAGGCGGTCGTGGACGTACCACGCCGGCCGCTCGTCGGTCCCCTTGCGCTTGACCTGCGGAAGGGACTCCGCGTAGCGACCAACCTCTTCCGGGGTCATCGACGAAGCGTAGGCTCCGCGGCTCTGTCGACGCACCAACCCGGTGGTCTCGGCCGTCACCAGATGCGGACGCGCTCCTCTGGCTCGAGCCAGAGCCCGTCACCCTTGTTCACGTCGAAGGCGGCGTAGAACTCCTCGAGGTTGCGCACCACGTTCGCGCGCAGCTCCGGCGGCGAGTGCGGGTCGACCGACAGCCGCCGGATCGCCTCGGCCTCTCGCACCAGCGCGCGCCAGCACTGGGCCCAGCCGGCGAAGAACCGCTGCGCTCCCGTCATGTCGTCCAGCACCGGCGCGGCGTCGACGTCCCCGCCGAGCGACATGACGTACGCGCGGTAGGCGATCGCCACACCCCCGAGGTCGCCGATGTTCTCGCCCACCGTGAGGGCACCGTTGACCTGCCCATCGGGCAGGTCCTTCGGCGCCAAGGCGGAGTACTGCGCGATGAGCGCCTGCGTACGCTCGTCGAAGGCGCTGCGGTCCTCCTCCGTCCACCAGTCGTCGAGGTTGCCGTCGCCGTCGTACTTCGACCCCTGGTCGTCGAACCCGTGCCCGATCTCGTGACCGATGACGGCGCCGATACCGCCGTAGTTCGCGGCGTCGTCCGCGTCCGCGTCGAAGAACGGCGGCCGCAGGATGGCGGCGGGGAAGACGATCTCGTTCATCCCCGGGTTGTAGTACGCGTTGACGGTCTGCGGCGTCATGAACCACTCGTCGCGGTCGACCGGGCTCCCCAGCTTGGCGAGCTCGCGGTCGGTCTCGAACGCGTCGGCCGCGCGCACGTTGCCGAGCAGGTCGTCCCGGTCGATGGTGAGTGATCCGTAGTCCCGCCACGAGTCGGGGTAGCCGATCTTCGGCGTGAAACGCGCGAGCTTCTCCAGCGCGCGCTGCTTGGTCTCGTCGGTCATCCAGTCCAGCTCGGTGATGCTCGCCCGGTAGGCCGCGATGAGGTTGCCGACGAGCTCCAGCATGCGCTCCTTGGCCCGCGGCGGGAAGTACCGCTCGACGTACAGCTGCCCGGCCGCCTCACCCATGGCCCGCTCCACCAGGGCGACCCCGCGCTTCCAGCGGTCCCGCTGCTCCTCGGCGCCGGTCAGCGTCCGTCCGTAGAAGTCGAAGTTCTCGGTGACCACGTCGCTGGACAGGTACGGCGCGGCGGAGTGCACGAGGTGCCAGGAGAGCCACACCTTCCAGTCGTCGAGCGGCACCTCGACCAGCGCCCTGGCCCACGCCTCCACGAAGCTCGGCTGCCGGACGACGACCTCGTCCAGCGTGCTCTCCGGAGCCTGGGCACCGGCGAGCCAGGCCGACCAGTCGACGCCCGGCGAGAGCTCGGAGAGCTTGTCCCGGTCCATGTTGTTGTAGGTGGCGAGGGCGTCGCGGCACCGCACCCGGTCCCAGTGGCCGGCCGCCAGCGTCGTCTCCAGCGCCATGACTCGCTCGGCGTGGCCGGCGGCGTCGTCCTCGCTCGCCACCCCCGCGAGGACGAGCATCCGGCCGACGTGGGCGACGTACTGCTCCCGGACCGGCGCGAACGAGTCCTCGCGGTAGTACGACTCGTCCGGCAGGCCGAGCCCGGACTGCTGCAGGTACGGCAGGTACCGGGACGAGTCGCGGGCGTCGGTGTCGACGAAGAGGCCGACGGCGCCCCCGGTCCCCTCGCGCTGCAGCCGGCCGCTCAGCTCGAGCAGCCCCCGGACGTCCCGGACGGCGGCGATCGCCGCCAGGTCGGCTGCCAGCGGGCTGACGCCGAGCGCGTCGACGCGGTCCGTGTCGCAGAAGCTCGCGTACAGGTCGCCGACCTTGCGTGCCGGGGTGCCGGCTTCGGCGTCGCTCGCGGCGGCCTCCTCGATGAGCTCGCGCAGGCCGGCCTCCGCCTCGTCGGCGAGCATGTTGAACGTCGCCTGCAGCGCGCGGTCCGCGGGGATCTCCGCGGTCGCCAGCCAGGTGCCGTTGACGTAGCGGAAGAGGTCGTCCTGGGGCCGGACCTCTCGGTCCAGGTTGGCGATCTCGATGCCGGATCGGGTGGCGGGCATGCGCTCTCCTCGCTGGTGGACGTCGGCGCCGAACCTACCCGTCGCAGGCCGGGGACGGCACACGCCGGGCGAGCGTCACGCGGTCAGCCCGCCCACCGCGACGTCGACGTAGAGTCACCGCCATGACCACGACCGGAGCACCTCGGCCGGACGACACCCCTGCACCGCGCCGTGTCCTCGTCGTCGAGGACGAGCCGACGATCGCCAACGCCGTGGCCAGCCGCCTCCGGGCCGAGGGCTACGCGGTTGACCTCGCCGCCGACGGGCCGGGCGCCGTCGAGCAGGCGCTGCGGCAGCCGCCCGACGCCATGGTCCTCGACGTCATGCTGCCCGGCTTCGACGGCCTCGAGGTCTGCCGACGCGTCCAGGGCCACCGGCCGGTGCCGGTGCTGATGCTCACCGCCCGGGACGACGAGACCGACGTCCTCGTCGGGCTGGGCGTGGGCGCGGACGACTACATGAGCAAGCCGTTCTCGATGCGCGAGCTCGTGGCCCGGGTGAACGCCCTGGTGCGCCGCGTCGACCGGGCGCGAGCCCTGGCGCGCACGCCGGACGACACGAGCCAGCTCACGCTCGGGCCGGTCACCGTCGACCGTGCCGAGCGACGCGTCCGTCGGGACGGCAGCGAGGTGCACCTCACCCCGACGGAGTTCGACCTGCTGGTCCGGCTGGCCAGCACGCCCCGCACGGTCCTCACCCGCGAGCGCCTCCTGGCCGACGTGTGGGACTGGGCCGACGCCTCCGGGACCCGCACTGTCGACAGCCACGTCAAGGCGTTGCGGCGCAAGCTGGGGCCGGGCCTGATCCGCACCGTCCACGGCGTGGGCTACTCCGCCGAGCCCGAGGGCGACGCACCCGAGGACAACGACGGCGACGGGACAGAGGGCGACGCGTGAGTCGTCGCGACGACGGCGCGGAACCGACCGCTCCACGGGCGTCGGGCCGGCGGCCGTCACCTCCGGCAACCCGCCCCCGGCCCCTGACGTCCCGCGCGGACGGCCGTGGCCCGCGGGTGCGCGACCTGCGCCCGCTGGACCCGTTGCGCTCCATCAAGATCAAGCTGGGCGTCCTCGTCGGTGCCACGTGCACGGTGAGCTCGCTGATCGTGTGGGCCGGCCTGCACAACGAGCTCGGTCCCCGCTACACCCTGCCGCTCGCGATCATCGTCGCGCTCGGCGTGACGCAGGTGCTGGCTCGCGGCATGACGTCCCCCCTGCGAGAGATGACGGCGGCCGCCCAGGGCATGGCACGTGGCGACTACAGCCGGCGGGTGCGGGCCACCAGCGGTGACGAGGTCGGGGAGCTCGCCCGGGCCTTCAACCGGATGGCCGAGGACCTCGGCGACGTCGACCGGCAGCGCCGCGAGCTCGTGGCCAACGTCAGCCACGAGCTCCGCACGCCGGTGTCCGCCCTCCGCGCCGTCCTCGAGAACCTGGTGGACGGCGTGACGACGCCGGACGACGCGACCCTGCGCGCCGCCCTGGCGCAGACCGAACGTCTCGGCGACCTGGTGCGGCAGCTGCTCGACCTGTCTCGCGTCGAGGCGGGCGCGGCGCCGCTGCGCACCACGGTCGTCGCGCTCGAGCCCTTCTTCCGGTCGTGCGTGGAGGAGGCCGAGCTCGCCGGCCGCGACGTGACGTACGTGGTCGACGTCCAGCCGCCCGACCTCAGCGTGGTGGCCGACTCGGACCGGCTGCACCAGGTGATCGCCAACCTCCTCGACAACGCGGCCCGGCACTCCCCGCCGTCCGGCACCGTCACGACCACCGCGCGTCTCGGGCACGGCGAGGTGCGTCTCGACGTCCTCGACGAGGGGCCTGGCATCGCACCCGGCGAGCGCGAGCGGGTGTTCGACCGCTTCCACCGCGGCGGGTCCTCGGCGGCGGACGGCGGCACCGGCCTCGGCCTCGCGATCGCCCGGTGGGTGGTGGACCTGCACGGAGGCTCCATCCACGTCGCCGAGTCGCCGTCCGGCTGCGACATCCGCGTCACGCTCCCGGCCTGAGCATGGCCGCACGTCGGCGAGATGGCAGGCTGGTGCCCGTGACGACCGACCGCGCGCCGATCGACGACGACCGCCGCATCGACATCCGCGGGCTCTCCAAGCGGTTCGGCGCGGTGGTCGCCGTCGACGACCTGACCTTCTCGGTCTCGAGCGGCCGGGTCACCGGCTTCCTCGGCCCCAACGGCGCCGGGAAGACGACGACGCTGCGCATGCTGCTGGGCCTCGTGCACCCGACCGCGGGCACGGCCACCATCGGCGGCCACGACTACGCCGAGCTGGCCGACCCACTGAGGCAGGTCGGTGCCGGCCTCGACGGATCCTCGTTCCACCCCGGCCGCACCGCTCGCGACCACCTGCACTGGGTGTGCGTCGCCGGCGGCATCCCGACCAGCCGCAGCGACGAGGTGCTGTCCCTCGTCGGGCTGGCGGAGGCTGCCGACCGGCGGGTGGGCGGCTTCTCGCTCGGCATGCGCCAGCGGCTCAGCCTGGCGGGGGCGCTGCTCGGGGACCCCGGCGTCCTGCTGCTCGACGAGCCGGCCAACGGTCTCGACCCCGAGGGCATCGCGTGGCTCCGCGGGTTCCTGCGTCACCTGGCCGCCGAGGGCCGCACCGTGCTCATCAGCAGCCACGTGCTGAGCGAGGTGCAGCAGACCGTCGACGACGTCGTCATCATCGCCCGCGGCCGGCTGGTGCACACCGGACCGCTGCGAGGACTGGCCGGCGAGCCCGGCACGCTCGTCCGGTCGCCAGACGCCGACGTCCTGCAGCCTGCGCTCGCCCGCACCGGGCTCGTCGTCGAGCGGGACGCCGACGGGCTGGTGGTGCGCGGCGCGTCACCGCAGGAGGTCGGTGACGTCGCGCACGCTGTCGGCGCCCGACTCCACCTGCTGTCCCGCACGGAGGACGATCTCGAGACGGCCTTCCTGCGCATGGTGAGCGAGGCCGAACGCGCCGGCGAGATGGCGCAGCACCTTCCGGCAGCCAGCCCGACGCCGGTCGTCGCGGGCACCGAGCGCTCAGGTGGTGCGTCATGAGTCGTGCTCTGAGAGCCGAGCTGCTCAAGGTCCGCACGACTCGCCTCTGGTGGGGGCTGCTGATCGGGCTGGCGCTCCTCGTCGTCCTGAACGCCGCGGTCCTGGCGGCGTTCGCCGGGACCGACACCGGACCGGGCGGTCCCACCCTGCCGGCTCTCGACACCTCCGAAGGATTCCGCAGCGCCCTGTCGAGCGGTTTCCAGTCCGGCTACCTCCTGGCCGCCGTGCTGGGCACGATCATCGGCGCCACCGACAACCGCCACCGCACGGCGACGCAGACCTTCCTCGCCACGCCGTCGCGCGCACGTGTCGTGGTCGCCAAGATGCTGGCGGGTGGGGTGTTCGGCGCCGTCTACGCCGTCGTCACGCAGTTCGTGTCCCTGGTCGTCGTCAGCATCGTGGCCGCCATCCGCGGTGCGGGCACGCAGCTCGGCGACGCGTCGGTGCTGCGAGCCCTCGTGCTCGGTGTGCCCGGCGTGATGGTGTGGTGCGTCATCGGTGTGAGCCTCGGCGTGCTGCTGCGCAACCAGGTGGCAGCGATCCTGGTCGCGGTCGGCGTCATCTACCTCGTCGACACGCTGCTGTCCCTCGGCCTGCACGCGCTGCACGCCGACGAGGTCGTGAAGTTCACGCCGAACAACGCCTCGACCGCCGTCGTCGAGGGGTTCACCGGGTACGAGCTGCTGCCGTGGTGGGGCGGCGTGCTCGTGCTGCTCGCGTACAGCGCCGTGATCGCCGGCTGCGGGTGGTGGTTGTCCCTACGACGCGACATCGCCTGACGCTCGCGGCCGGCCCTGTCGGGGCTTCTGCCGACGACGTTGAGACGTGCGCCACGCAGGCGAGCCGGAAGGCGCGAGGGCGCGCGCGAAGGACTAGCCTGGTGCGAGGCCTCACTGCCCGTGAGCTCGAGTCCGGCATCACCCGCAGACGCAGCAGACAACGAAAGAGGCGATACCGCCGTGTCGCAGGAGTCACCCGGCAGCGACCCGATGGCTGCCTTCGGGCCCAACGAATGGCTCGTGGACGAGCTCTACCAGAGGTACCAGGAGGACAGGAACTCGGTCGACAAGGCCTGGTGGCAGTTCTTCGCCGACTACACGCCTGCCAACGGCAGCGGGTCCAGCGCGCCCGTGCCGTCCGGCCCGGCGACGACTGCACCTCGCTCGCCGGGCGTGGCCGACGGCGCGCGCTCCGACGTGCCCGTCGCGCCGCCCCAGCAGCCGACGGCGTCGGGCGCGGCACCCGCCCAGCACGCTGCCGCGCCCGCGCAGGCCCCGGCCTCCCCCGCGCAGGCCCCGGCCGCAGCCGCGCAGGTCCCGGCCAAGGCTGCCGCACCGCAGGCTCCAGCGCGTCCCAGCGGACCGCCGGCCCCGACGTCCGGCGCCGAGATCGTGCCGCTCAAGCGGGCGGCTGCGCGCGTCGTGCAGAACATGGAGATCAGCCTCGGCGTGCCGACCGCGACGAGCGTGCGCACCGTCCCCGCCAAGCTGCTCATCGACAACCGCATCGTGCTCAACAACCACCTGTCGCGCAGCCGCGGCGGCAAGGTGTCGTTCACCCACGTCATCGGCTTCGCACTCGTGCAGGCCCTCGCGTCGATGCCCGAGATGAACAACGCGTACGCCGAGCAGGACGGCAAGCCGGTGCTGGTCAAGCCGGAGCACGTCAACCTGGGCCTCGCGATCGACCTGGCCAAGCCGGACGGCACCCGCCAGCTGCTCGTGCCCTGCATCAAGGGCGCCGAGGCGATGGACTTCGCGCAGTTCTGGACCGCGTACGAGGACGTCGTCCGGCGGGCGCGCGACAACCAGCTGACGGCCGACGACTTCGCCGGTACGACGATCAGCCTCACGAACCCGGGCACGATCGGCACCCAGCACTCGATCGCTCGCCTGATGGCGGGCCAGGGCACGATCGTGGGCGTCGGAGCGCTGGAGTACCCCGCCGCTTGGCAGGGCGCCAGCGAGGAGACGCTGAACCGCAACGCGATCTCGAAGACGATCACGCTCACGTCGACGTACGACCACCGCGTGATCCAGGGCGCGCAGTCCGGTGACTTCCTGCGCCGCATCCACCAGCTGCTGCTCGGCGAGGACGCGTTCTACGACGGCATCTTCCGCTCGCTGCGCATCCCGTACGAGCCGGTCCGCTGGGTCCAGGACATCTCCGCGACCCACGACGACGACATCAGCAAGACGGCGCGCGTGCAGGAGCTCATCCACGCCTACCGCGTACGCGGCCACCTGATGGCGGATACCGACCCGCTCGAGTACCGCCAGCGGCGGCACCCCGACCTGGACGTGACGACCCACGGCCTGACCCTGTGGGACCTCGAGCGCGAGTTCCCCACCGGTGGCTTCGGCGGCAAGCCGATGATGAAGCTGCGCAAGATCCTCGGCGTGCTGCGCGATTCCTACTGCCGCACGGTCGGCGTCGAGTACATGCACATCCAGGACCCGGAGCAGCGCGCCTGGATCCAGGCCAAGCTCGAGCGTCCGTACAAGAAGACGTCGCCCGACGAGCAGCTGCGCATCCTGCGCCGGCTCAACGCGGCCGAGGCCTTCGAGACGTTCCTGCAGACGAAGTTCGTCGGGCAGAAGCGGTTCAGCCTCGAGGGCGGCGAGAGCGCCATCGCGCTGCTCGACCGCATCCTGTGCCGCGCGGCCGGCGCCGACCTCGACGAGGTCTGCATCGGCATGCCCCACCGCGGGCGCCTCAACGTGCTCGCCAACCTGGCGGGCAAGTCGTACGCGCAGATCTTCCGCGAGTTCGAGGGCACTCAGGACCCGAACAGCGTCCAGGGCTCGGGCGACGTGAAGTACCACCTCGGCACCGAGGGCACGTTCACCTCCGAGGCCGGCGAGCAGACCAAGGTGTACCTGGCCGCGAACCCGAGCCACCTGGAAGCCGTCGACCCGGTGCTCGAGGGCATCGTGCGCGCCAAGCAGGACCGGCTCGACCTGGGTGGGGACGCCTTCACGGTGCTGCCGGTGCTGATCCACGGCGACGCGGCGTTCGCCGGGCAGGGCGTCGTGGCCGAGACGCTGAACCTCTCGCAGCTGCGGGGCTACCGCACCGGCGGCACCATCCACCTGGTCATCAACAACCAGGTGGGCTTCACGACCGCGCCGTCGGCGTCACGCTCGTCCTTCTACTCCACGGACGTCGCCCGGATGATCCAGGCGCCCATCTTCCACGTGAACGGCGACGACCCCGAGGCGTGCGTGCGCGTGGCCGAGCTGGCCTTCGAGTTCCGGCAGGAGTTCAACAAGGACGTCGTCATCGACATGGTGTGCTACCGCCGCCGTGGTCACAACGAGGGCGACGACCCGTCGATGACCCAGCCGCTGATGTACCGCCTGATCGAGAACAAGCGCAGCGTCCGCAAGCTGTACAACGAGGCGCTCATCGGCCGCGGCGACATCACGGTCGAGGAGGCGGAGGCCGCCCTGCGCGACTACCAGCAGCAGCTGGAGCGCGTCTTCACCGAGACCCGCGAGGCGGCGCGGTCGGGCAGCGGCTCTGGCGGCCTGGAGAAGCCGGAGGCGCAGCGCGAGGGCGCCAAGCCGGTGCTGCCGCGCGACACCGCGGTCAGCCAGGACGTGCTCACCCACATCGGCAAGAAGTTCGCCGAGGTGCCGCAGGGCTTCGAGGTGCACCCCAAGCTCGCGCAGCTCCTGCAGCGTCGCACGCAGATGACGACCGACGGCAACATCGACTGGGCCATGGGCGAGCTGCTCGCCTTCGGCACCCTGCTGATGGAGCAGACGCCGGTTCGGCTCGCCGGCCAGGACACGCGCCGGGGCACGTTCGTGCAGCGGCACTCGGTGCTCATCGACAGGCGCACCGGCGAGGAGTGGACGCCGCTGCTCTACCTGAGCGACGACCAGGCGCGGTTCTGGGTGTACGACTCCTTGCTGTCCGAGTACGCCGCCATGGGCTTCGAGTACGGGTACTCGGTGGAGCGGCCGGACGCGCTCGTGCTCTGGGAGGCCCAGTTCGGCGACTTCGCGAACGGCGCCCAGAGCATCATCGACGAGTTCATCTCCAGCGGTGAGCAGAAGTGGGGCCAGCACTCGTCCGTCGTGCTCCTCCTGCCGCACGGGTACGAGGGCCAAGGCCCGGACCACTCGTCGGCGCGCATCGAGCGGTTCCTCACGATGTTCGCCGAGAACAACATGACGATCGCGATGCCCAGCACGCCCGCGTCCTACTTCCACCTGCTGCGCCGCCAGGCGTACGCCCGCCCCCGTCGTCCGCTCATCGTCTTCACGCCGAAGTCGATGCTGCGCCTCAAGGGCGCGACGAGCGCGGTGGAGGACTTCACCCAGGGCACGTTCCAGCCGGTGATCCCCGACAGCACCGTCGACCCGGCGAAGGTCCAGCGGGTGGTGCTCTGCTCCGACAAGATCTACTACGACCTGCTGGCGCGACGCGCGAAGAACCAGGACGAGACCGTGGCGATCGTGCGCGTCGAGCAGCTCGCTCCGCTGCCGGTGGAGCAGATCCTCGCCGAGCTGGACCGCTTCGGCGACGCCGAGATCGTGTGGGCGCAGCAAGAGCCCGCCAACCAGGGTCCGTGGCCCTTCATGGCACTCAACCTCCCGGAGCACCTGGGCGACCGCAGGCTCCACCGTGCCTCGCGCCCGGCTTCGGCGTCCCCGGCCACCGGCTCCGCCAAGCGGCACGAGCACGAGCTGGAGACGCTGCTCGCAAAGGCCATGGACCACTAGGGTTCGGCGCGTGTACTTCACCGACCGCGGCATCGAGGAGCTGGAGGCCCGCCGAGGCGACGAGCACGTGTCACTGGCCTGGCTGTCCGCGCGCCTCGCTGAGTTCGTCGACCTCAACCCGGAGTTCGAGATCCCGGTCGAGCGGCTGGCGACCTGGCTGGCACGGCTGGACGACGACGAGTGACCGTCGACGAGCAACCCGGCCCCGGGTCCACGACCGGCGTCCGCGACGTGCGGCTCTGCGTCGTCGGTGACTCCTACGTCACCGGGTACGGCGACCCGAAGGCGCTCGGCTGGGTGGGCCGTGTCGTCGCCCGCACGCCGAGAGACGGGCTCGACCTGACGGTGCACCAGCTCGGTGTGCGCGGCGACTCGACGGCCGGCGTCCTGGCGCGCTGGCGCGAGGAGACGGGCCGGCGCTGGCAGGAGGGCACCGACAACCGCCTGGTACTCGCGGTCGGCTCCAACGACGTCGGGCAGGGCATCTCCCTCGCGCGCACGCGTCTCAACCTGGCCAACGTGGTCGACGAGGCCGTGGCGCTCGGGCTCCAGCCGTTCGTCGTCGGGCCGCCCCCGATGCTCCACCCCGCGGCGAACGAGGCGCTGCGACCCGTCGTCGACGCGGAGCGCGACGTCTGCGAGCGCCGTTCCGTGCGCTTCGTCGACTGCTTCACGCCTCTGCTCGGGCACGCCCAGTGGTTCGCCGACCTCGGTCCCGGCGACGGCATGCACCCTGGCCAGGCTGGCTACGGGCTCCTGGCGTGGCTGGTGCTGCACGGCGGCTGGGGAGCCTGGCTCGGCGTCCCCACCGACTGAGCGGGACCACCTCGTTCCGCACCATGCCGACACAGCCCCGCGCCGCGATATCGCGCTTCCTGCCCTTGGGGTACGCCTGCGGGGCGTGAGGCGTACACCAGGTGCACGAAGTGCGCGCAGACGGGTGCTCTGAAGCTCTTGCATGTCGTGGCAACTCGCGATATATCTTGTTCTCGAACGGACGCGATATATCGTGACCGACCCTCCTGAGAGACGGTGCAGCCATGACGAGCAGCGAGAAGTGGGGCGTGTCGGGCCCCAAGGTGATCGAGGTCGGCGGGCCTGACGAGACCGTGCACGAGCTGCGCGTCGCACTCGTCGCCGGCCGCATCGACGTCGTCGCCCACGACGAGGACGAGGCCCGGGTCGAGGTGCACCGCGTGCGGGGCCGCGAGCTGGAGGTCCTCTGGGACCGGGGCAGCCTGGTCGTGCGGCACCCCCAGGTGCGCTGGGACAACATCCTCGAGGGCATCCGAGGCTTCGCCCGGGGCGAGGACTCCGCCGACCTCAGCATCGCCGTCCCCCGGGGCACGACGGTGCAGGTCGGAACGGTGAGCGCCGACGGCCTGGTGGCCGGCGTGCACGCGCCAGCCAGCGTGCGCACGGTGTCGGGTTCGCTCGTCCTCGACGGGGTGCACGGCACCGTGGGCGCCCGCACGCTGTCGGGTCAGATCGACGTCCGAGACCAGCACGGGTCGCTCTCCGGCGAGACGGTCAGCGGCTCGCTCACGGTGCAGGCCGTCGAGCTCGACGACCTGGACGTCAAGACGGTGTCCGGGTCGCTCGCCGTCGACCTCGACCGGCCCGCGCGCCGCATCGCGCTGAAGAGCGTCTCCGGCGACCTGACGGTGCGCATCCCAGCCGACTCGGGCTTCCGGTTCGACGCCAAGAGCGTCTCCGGCAACGTCGTCGCCGACGGACGACGGATCGCGAGCGGTCCCCCTGGCAACCGGGCCGGCGAGCTGCGCGAGGGTGACGAGGCGGTGCGCATCAGCGCGAAGTCCGTGAGCGGCGACGTGACGCTCCTGCGCGCGGCGGCGTCCGGCCCCAACCTGACGAAGACCACGTCATGAGCCCGGTCTTCGCCCACGGTCAGCTGCGTCTCTACCTGCTGGCGCTGCTCGACGAGGCTCCGCGTCACGGGTACGAGGTCATCCGCGCGCTGGAGGAACGGTTCGAGGGCATGTACTCGCCCAGCGCCGGCACGATCTACCCGCGACTCGCGCGGCTCGAGGAGGAGGGGCTGGTCGTGCGCTCCGACGAGGGGCGCAAGGCCGTGTACCGCATCACCGACGCCGGCCGAGCCGAGCTCGCCAGCCGACGCTCCGACGTCCACGAGCTGGAGGAGGAGCTGACGCGGTCGGTGCGGCGCATGGCCGAGCAGGTGCGCGCCGAGGTCCACGGCAGCGCCCGGGACCTGCGCGCCGAGCTCAAGGCCGCCGCCAAGGAGGCACGGCTGCACGCCCGGGACAGCGAGCGGGACAGCAGCCGGGACCGTGGCGACCGCCACGAGTCCTCGGGCTTCCCCTGGGGCGACGAACCCCCATGGTCGGGGCGGGGCGCCGGACGCGACGTGGAGCGGCTGATCCAGCGGTTCCGCGACGAGGCACGCAAGGTGGTGCGCAGCAGCGGGGTCGACGAGCACACCGTCGCGCAGGTGCGCGAGACGCTCGACGACGCCCTGCTGAGCATCGAGCGCGCCCTCAAGGACGTCCGGGACCAGTGGCAGAGCAAGGACGTCGTCAAGCAGGACACGGACGTCCGCACCCAGGACCGCGACGACCAGACCCGCCACGACCAGACCCGCCACGACCAGAGCGAAGACAGGCACGACGACCGGCACGACGAGGGGCGACCGGAGGACAGGCCATGATCGGTGCCTACGACGAGAGGCTGCTGCGCACGATCGAGGCCGATCGGCTGCGGACGGCAGGCTACGTGCGCGTGGGGCGAGCCGGACGACGACTGCGCCGGGCGCTGCACGGGGCCGAGGCAGCGCACCGCAAGGCGTTGCGCGCGGACCGGCGGGCGGTGCAGGCATGGGCGCGCCTGGCAGAGACGCCGACGCGTGTGGCCGCAGCACGCTGACCGGCACCGCCACAAACGGAACTTGGTCAACCTTGTGTACGCGTAAGCGGTCTCAAACGTACACAAGGTTGACCAAGTTCGGGTTCTGGCGGCGGACGACGTACCGCGAGCTGGTCAGTCGTCGTCGCTGCTGCGCAGGGTGCGACGAGCGCTCAGCAGCTCGATCTCGGGGCGGCCGGCCACCAGGTCTTCGACCGCGTCGAGCAGCTCGACGACGTGGCCACGGTCACCGCTGACGGCTGCGACGCCCACCATCGTCCGCCGGTGCAGGTCGAGGTGGTCGACCTCGGCGACCGCCACGTCGAGGCGGCGCCGGATCTCGGCCACCAAGGGGCGGACCACCGATCGCTTGCCCTTCAACGAGTGCACGTCCCCCAGCAGCAGGTCGAGCTCGAGCGTGCCCGTCCACATCAGCGTCGTCCGGTGGCGGTCAGCGGGTGAAGACGATCTTGCCGAATACCTCACCGGCCAGCAGCTGCGCGAAGCCGTCACGCGCCTGCTCCAAGGGCATCGCGTGGTCGATCACCGGCCGGAGACCGGTCGTGGCGCAGAGCTGCAGCAGCCGAGCGAGCTCGTCACGGGTGCCCATCGTGGAGCCGACGACGCTGAGCTGGAGAAAGAAGACACGGGTCAGCTCGGCTGACGGCGTGTCGCCACTGGTGGCGCCGCAGACCACGATGGTGCCGCCGGGCTTCAGGGACTTCACCGAGTGCGACCACGTCGCCTTGCCGACCGTCTCCATCACGGCGTCCACGCGCTCCGGCAGGCGCGCGCCGGACTCGAAGGCCTGGTCGGCCCCCAGCTCGACGGCCTTCGCCCGCTTCTCCTCGTCGCGGCTCGTGACCCAGACGCGGTAGCCGGCGGCGGAGCCCAGAGCGATCACCGCCGTCGCCACCCCGCCCCCCGCTCCCTGCACGAGGACCGTCGACCCGGGCGCGACACCCGACCGCGTGAAGAGCATGCGGTAGGCCGTGAGCCAGGCGGTGGGCAGGCACGCCGCTTCCTCGAAGCTCAGCTGCGACGGCTTCGGCACGAGGTTGCGCCGGGGCACGACCACCTCGTCGGCGAACGTGCCCGCGTACCGCTCCGACAACAGCGACCGGCCGGGGTCGAACGTCTCGTCGCCGCGCCAGTCCGGGCTGCTGATGACCGAGTGGACGACGACCTCGTTGCCCTCGTCGTCCACGCCGGCGCCATCGCAGCCGAGCACCATCGGCAGCCGGTCGGCGGGGAGCCCCACGCCGCGCAGGCTCCAGAGGTCGTGGTGGTTGAGGCTGGCCGCTCGCAGCCGGACCCGTGCCCAGCCCTCCGGCACCTCGGGCGCCGGCCGCTCCCCCAGCTGCAGCGCGCTCAGCGGGTCGTCGGGCGCGGCATGGTCGGCGTAGACGGCGAACATGGTCCGACCCTAGCGACAACGCGACCACGGCCGGTCCACCCGTCGCGGTGACCACGAGCACACGCGCCAGGGCGGACGACGCGGCGGGTGGCGGTCCCCGGAGAGCTCGATCAGCAGATCACTCCGCGGGTCGACGCGCGAGCCCCTCGCGACGCGCCGCCTCCGCGACCGCGGCCGAGACCGCGGGGACGACCCGGTCGTCGAACACGCTGGGCACGACCTCGTGGGCGACCGGGTCCGGCAGCAAGGCGGCGATCGCGTGCGCGGCTGCCAGCTTCATGCCCTCGCTGACCCGCCGCGCTCGCACGTCCAAGGCCCCGCGGAAGACGCCGGGGAAGGCCAGCACGTTGTTGATCTGGTTGGGGTAGTCGCTGCGGCCGGTCGCCACCACGGCCGCGTACCGGTCGGCCAGCTGCGGGTGCACCTCCGGGTCGGGGTTCGCCAGCGCGAAGACGATGGCGTCGTGCGCCATGCCGGCGAGGGCGGCCTCCGGCACCGTGCCGCCACTCACGCCGACGAAGACGTCCGCGCCGTCCAGGGCCTCCTTGATGCCGCCGACGACGTGACGTGGGTTCGTCGTCGCGGCGAGGCGCCGTTTGTGGTCGCTCAGGTCGGCCCGGCCCGGCTCGACGACGCCCTTGCTGTCGCAGACGACGACGTCGACGAGCCCGGCGCGCTGGAGGATGCGCGTGACCGCCACGCCGGCCGCACCCGCACCGCTGACGACCACGTGCAAGTCGCTCATCTCCCGGCCCACGACCTTCGCCGCGTTGAGGAGCGCCGCGAGCACCACGATCGCCGTGCCGTGCTGGTCGTCGTGGAAGACGGGGATGTCGAGCCGCTCCTGGAGGCGACGCTCGAGCTCGAAGCACCGAGGTGCGGAGATGTCCTCGAGGTTGATGCCACCGTAGGTGGGGGCGAGCCGCGCGATCGCGTCGGCGAGCTCGTCGACGGTGCCGGTCTCGAGGCAGACCGGCACGGCGTCGACGTCCCCGAAGTGCTTGAACAGCAGTGCCTTGCCCTCCATGACGGGCAGAGCCGCTGCCGGCCCGATGTCGCCGAGCCCGAGCACCGCGGTGCCATCGGTCACCACGGCGACGGTGTTGCCGCGTGACGTGTAGACGTCCGCGAGCGTCGGGTCGAGCGCGATCGCGAGGGACACCTCGGCGACGCCGGGCGTGTACGCGATCGACAGGTCCGCGCGGTCGGCGAGCGGACGTCGGGACGCGACGGCGAGCTTGCCGCCGCGGTGGTACCTGAAGACGGCGTCGTCCGGGTCGTGCTGCGGCTGGAACGTCGAGGGTGTGGAAGGTGTGGAGGGCGTGGACGGCTGGGGGTACGACAGATCGGCGGACACGGGTCCGGTCACCTCTTCGCAGACGGAGAGCTGGTGCTGACGGGCGCAGCCTGGGCACCGGCCCCTGGAGGGGCGGTCACTCGGTGCAGGCGGTCGGCCGGGTGAGGCCGGGGCGCCGTCGCAGGCTCGGGTCACCCGCGCGACCTGCTCATGGTGCCACACGAACGGCCCAGGCAGGTGGCTCAAAGATCACGGGATGGTCGCAGTCCGTGTGACGTCGGTGACTGTCAAGGGGGCCTGGTGGCAGGATGCGCAGCATCTGACCCAGCCTTTGGGAGGCTCTTGTGACCCGCTTCACCCCCCGCTCCGCCAGCACGGTCGTGCTCGGCGTGGCACTCGCGCTCAGCATGGCCGCCTGCGGCTCCAACTCCCTCGAGAGTGGCAGCCAGCCGACGGGCAGCGTCTCCTCTGCCAGCGCGCAGACAGGGCTCGCCGACAAGCTCCCTGCCAAGATCAAGGACGCCAAGAAGATCGTCGTGGGCACCGATGCCTCCTACGCCCCGAGCGAGTTCCTGGCGGCCGACGGCAAGACGGTCCAGGGCTTCGACATCGACCTGTTCACGGCCGTGGCGCAGAAGTTCGGCGTGGCGGTCGAGTTCGTCCCGTCGAGCTTCGACTCCATCATCGTCGGTGTCTCCAGCGGGAAGTACGACGTCGGCGTCTCGTCGTTCACGATCAACGACAAGCGCAAGCAGCAGGTCAACATGATCAGCTACTACAACGCCGGCACCCAGTGGGCGACCGCCAAGGGCAACCCGAAGAACGTCAGCGTCGACGACCCGTGCGGCAAGACGATCGCTGTCCAGACCGGCACGGTGCAGGAGGAGGAGGACCTGCCGCCGCGCCAGAAGAAGTGCAAGGACGACGGCAAGCCCGCGATCAAGATCCAGTCGTACCAGGGTCAGGACGAGGCCACGGCCGCGGTGGCGTCCGGCAAGGCTGACGCGATGCTCGCCGACTCGCCGGTCTGCGCGTACGCCGTGAAGCAGTCGAGCGGTGCCCTCGAGACGCTGGGCGACATCTACGACGCCGCTCCCTACGGCTACGTCGTGCCCAAGGACGAGACCGACTTCGCGAGCGCGATCGTCGAGGCGCTCAAGGCTCTGAAGGCCGACGGCACCTACGACGAGGTCCTCAAGAAGTGGGGTGTCGAGCAGGGCGGCATCGACAGCTTCGCCGTGAACCCGTGAGCGTTTCAGCACGAACCGGGGCGGTCGTCGACGACGACCGCCCCGGCACCATCGACGCAGCCCCGGTCCGGCACCCGGGCCGTTGGGTCGCGGTCGCGGTCATCGTCGTCCTCGCGGCGATGTTCCTGCACCTGATCCTCAGCAACGACAAGTTCAACTGGTCCTTCGTCTTCGAGGCGATGAACCAGAAGCCGGTGATCAACGGCCTCCTACGGGGAACGCTCCTCGTGACCATCGGGTCGATGATCGTCGGCGTGCTGCTAGGCATCGTCCTGGCGATCATGCGGCTGTCCCCGAACCCGGTCCTCAGCTACGCGGCCTGGGCCTTCGTCTGGTTCTTCCGGGCGATCCCGCGGTACGTGCTGCTCTTCATCATCGGCAACCTGGCGTTCGTGCTGCCGCGGATCGACATCGGCATCCCGTTCGACTGGATCGTCACCGACCTGCTCGGGCTGAGCAGCGACTTCCGCTTCCTCGGGTTCAGCACCCAGGAGATCGGCACGTCCATCGCCGGCGGCATCCTGGGACTCGGGCTCTCCGAGGCGGCGTACATGGCCGAGATCGCCCGCGCGGGCATCCTCAGCGTCGACAAGGGTCAGGAGGAGGCGGCGCAGGCCCTCGGCATGAGCCGCGGCAAGACCATGCGTCGCATCGTGCTCCCCCAGGCGATGCGGGTCATCGTGCCACCGACCGGAAACGAGACCATCGCGATGGTCAAGGACACGTCGCTGCTCATCGCCCTCCCGCTCAACGCGGAGCTGTTCTTCCAGCTGCGGTCGATCGGGTCCCGGACGTACCAGATCTTCCCCGTCGCTGTGGCGGCCACGCTCTGGTACCTCATCATCACGAGCGTGTTCATGGTCGGGCAGTTCTACCTGGAACGGCACTTCGGCCGAGGCTTCGGCTCCAAGGCGAAGCCCGACCCCCAGGCGATGGCCGCCGCCAAGGGGCTCAGCATGGGTGGAGGCAACCGATGACCGCCCAAGCACAGTCGATGGCGGGGCAGCCGCTCGTCCACACGGTCAACGTGATGAAGTCGTTCCACGGCACCGCCGTGCTCAAGGGCATCGACCTGGACGTGCACCAGGGCGAGGTGGTCTGCCTGCTCGGTCCCTCCGGTTCGGGCAAGACGACGTTCCTGCGCTGCATCAACCAGCTCGAGTCGATCGACGGCGGCCGCATCTGGGTCGACGGGGACCTCATGGGCTACGAGGAGCGTGACGGACGCCTGCACCGGTTGAACGACAAGGCGATCGCGGCCCAGCGGCGCGAGATCGGCATGGTGTTCCAACGGTTCAACCTCTTCCCGCACATGACGGCCCTCGAGAACATCTGCGAGGCACCCGTCCAGGTGAAGGGCGACGACAGGGCCGCGGCGCAGCGTCGAGCCAAGGACCTGCTGGCGCGCGTGGGCCTCGCCGACAGGTCGCACGCCTACCCGTCGCAGCTGTCCGGTGGGCAGCAGCAGCGGGTGGCCATCGCCCGAGCCCTGGCCATGCAGCCGAAGCTCATGCTGTTCGACGAGCCGACCAGTGCTCTCGACCCCGAGCTCGTGGGCGAGGTGCTCGCGGTCATGCGAGAGCTTGCCCACGAGGGCATGACGATGATCGTGGTCACGCACGAGATGAGCTTCGCTCGGGACGTCGCCGACCGGGTCGTCTTCATGGACGGCGGCGTGGTGGTCGAGCAGGGCGCGCCGAAGAACGTCATCAACGACCCTCGTCACCCCCGCACGAAGGCGTTCCTGGCGCGCATGCGCCAGGAGGAGGCCCAGGGCCACCAGGGAGACGCGGTCGAGGTCCCGGCGGACGACGAGCTGCGCAGCTGACCGACACCGTGGACGCGTCCGGCGCCCGGCCCCCCACCGAACGGTGGGGGGTCGTCGTCGTGCGGGGTCGCTCGATGCTGCCGACGCTGAAGGACGGCGACCGCCTGCTCGTGCGCTGGGGCCGGGCACCGACGTCCCGGCAGCTCACCCGTGGCTGCCTCGTCGTGGTGGACCTGCCGCCCGACACCGCTGGCAACCCGCGACCGCTGTCGGTGAAGCGAGCGGTCCGTCACGACGACGACGGCTGGTGGGTCGAGCGGGACAGCGCGACCGAGGGAGTCGACTCCTGGCAGGTCGGGACCCTGCCCCACGCGGCCCTCCGCGCGGTGGTCGTCGGCCGCCTGTGGCCGCGCCCCACTCGTGCGTTCCCCGAGCCCCAGGGGTAGCGTGACGATCATCTGGCCGAGACATCGAGCCACCCCATCGGCCTCGACGAAGGGACCACCCATGCACTTCCCGCTGTTCGCCCGGACGACCGAGGTCAGCGCCCACTGCGACCTGCCCTGCGGGGTGTACGACCCCGCCCAGGCGAAGATCGAGGCGGAGTCGGTCAAGGCGATCATCACGAAGATGAAGGACAACACCGACCCGGAGTTCGTGGCGCGTGCCGTCCTCATCAAGGAGCAGCGCTCCGAGCTCGTGAAGCACCACCTCTGGGTGCTCTGGACCGACTACTTCAAGGCCCCGCACTTCGAGAAGTACCCGCAGCTGCACACCCTGTTCAACGAGGCCACCAAGCTCGCTGGGGCGGCCGGCACGAAGGGTACGTCGGACGTCGCCAAGGCCGACGAGCTGCTCGCGAAGATCGACGAGATCGCCACGATCTTCTGGGAGACCAAGAAGGCCGCCTGATCCCGCTCCACGTTCCACGTCAGTGGGGCAGGTACGCGTCACCCGTGACGCGTACCTGCCCCACTGCTGTTCTGCCGAACTGCTTGCGGACGACGACGCCTCAGTGCCAGCCTGCGAGCATGCGTCGCCTGAGCTCAGCTGTCGCGGGGCTGGTGCTCGCAACAGCCGTCGCCGTACCCGCGGCCGCCTTGGCCGACACCGGCTGGACCCAGGTCGCCACCGGCACGACGGGCGGGATCAGCGGCATGGCCCCGGCGTCGTCCGGCTGGCTCGTGGTGCGGGACAACAAGACGGCCGGCCAGAACCGCGTCGCGCTGCTCGATGACGACGGCCGCGTCACGCAGCTGAGCTGGCCGGGCACGGCGCCGTCCGACCTCGAGTCCGTCGCCGCGGTACCCGGCCAGGACAGCACCTTCGCGGTGCTGACCAGCACCGGCAGGGGCACCGTCATCACGGTCAGCGGCACCACGCTGTCGACGGTGAGCACGTTCACCGTGCCGAAGGGCCAGCGCAACATCGAGAGCTTCGCGCTGACGAGCAGCGGCTCGACCACCATCGCCGTATGGGCGAGCCGTGGGTCGACCACCGCGGCGGCACGCGTCTGGGCGGCGACACTCGACGTCGGCAGCGGCACCTTCGGCCGCATCTCCACCGGGACCGTGCGAGTGCCCTACCCGACCTCCGACGTCCGCCAGCTGGCCGACCTGGCGATCGTGGGTGACCGGCTGGTCGGCTCGTCCACGTCCGACCCCGGGGTCAACGGTCCCTTCACCTCGGCCTTGTACACCCTCGGCACCGTCGGACTGGCGTCGGGCCGCGCGGCGCTGCACCTGTCCACGCCCGAGCAGCTCGACACCTACTCCGACCACAAGGTCGAGGGTGTCGCCTGCTCCGGCAGCGTCGGCCTGCTGGGCAGCGATGACGAGAAGCAAGGCGGCTGGACCGCGAGCGCCTCGTTCTGCGGCTGACCGGCCGCCGTACAGTGACGAGGTGACCCGAGGGACGACGGAGCAGCAGCCGCGACCCTCACGACCCGACCCGGCGGCATCGAGCGGTCTCGTCGCCGACGGGCTGGTCAAGCGGTTCGGCCCGCACCTGGTGGTCGACCACGTGGACGCCGTCCTGGCCCCTGGCGAGGTACTCGCGCTCACCGGGCGCAACGGCACCGGCAAGACCACCCTGCTGCGCATGCTCGCCGGGCTGCTCGACCCCGACGAGGGCACCGTGACCTGGCAGGGCCGGTCGATGGACGACACCGACCCGTGGCTGCGAGCCCAGCTCGCCACGCTGCTCGACGACTCGGGCACCTTCCCCGATCTCTCCGTCGGCGAGCACGTCGAGCTCCTGGCCCGGGCGTTCGCTCTCGAGGACCCAGCCCAGACCGCCGCCGACGTGCTCGACGAGGTCGGCATCGGCGACCAGCGCGACCAGCTGCCCGGCACGCTGTCGAGCGGTCAGCGGCACCGGCTCGGGCTCGCGTCCGTGCTCGTGCGCCCAGCGTCGCTCGTCGTGCTCGACGAGCCCGAGCAGCGACTCGACGAGGTC
>DASSTJ010000175.1:0-2379 GCA_035707965.1 Actinomycetales bacterium | reverse complement strand
AGCCCCTGTCCCCTGGCGAGCGGCATCACGGGGTAGGTGGACAGCATGCGCGCGTCACCGGCATACAGGGTGTGCTGCGGGCCGGGGACGTTCGTGATCACGACGTTGAAGAGGCGACGCGACATGGCCGAGCCGAGGCGGGCACCGAGCGAGTGCAGCGTCGGCGGCGCGAAGCCGGCGAGCCCCGCGAGCGACTGCGCACCGACGGCCTGCCCGCCCTCCATCTGCTGCCGCATGGCGAACGCGATCTGGTGGAGCCGCATCGACGGCCCCGGCTCACCCACGGGCAGGTCGACGAAGGCCGCCGTCAGCCGGCTGCCCAGGTGACTGGCGTCGTCGTCGTAGACGCTGATGGGCACCATGGCCCGCACCGTCGTGCCCGAGTGCACGGACTCCCCGCGGGTCAGCAGCCACGACCGCAGCGCGCCCGAGATGGTCGCCAGGATGACGTCGTTGATCGTGACGTCGTCGGCGTAGTTGCCCCGCGCCAGCCGGGTCCGCACGGTGCGGTAGTCCTCGAGGTCGGTGCCGATCATGACGAACCGCCGCGCCTCCCCCACCGGGGCGTTGAGCGGCGAGTGCGGCGCCGGGCGGGCGGCAGTGCGCGCCAGCGTGGAAACCACCTCGCCCGCGGCGCTGAGGGCGCGCGAGCCGACGGCCTTGAGGTCGACGAGGCCGCCGCGGATGTTCTCGACCACCTCGCTCGGCCGACGCACGGCGTCGACGAGGGCGCTGGTGAGCAGCTCGACGTCGCTCGGCTCGCGGGTCGGGCGCCACGTGTCGGTGATGGTCGCGTCGACCGCCGGGTCGCCGTCGACGATGACGTGCGCGATGTCCACGGCGTTGACGCCGTCGACGAGGGCCTGGTGGGACTTGGTGACGACGGCGAACCGGTCATGGGCGAGGCCCTCGACGAGGTAGACCTCCCACAGCGGCCGCCTCCGGTCGAGGGCCCGCGGCTGGATCCGGGCCACGAACTCCTGGAGCTGCTCGTCGGTCCCCGGACGCGGCAGCGCAGACCGCCGCACGTGGTAGGTGATGTCGAAGTTCTCGTCGTCGACCCACACCGGGTTGGCCAGCCGGCCCGGGACCTGCCGCACCCGCTGCCGGTAGCGCGGGACGAACGCGATGCGCGCAGAGATGAGCTGCACCAGCCGGTCGTAGTCGAAGCCGTCGTCCGGGGGCTCGAAGACCATGACCGAGCCCACGTGCATCGGCGTGGTCGACTCCTCGAGGTAGAGGAACGACGCATCGAGCGAGTTCAGGCGGTCGGGCACCCCCACATCGTGTCAGAAACGGCTGTCTAGACTGCGATTCGTGACGAAGTCGACGTGCCGCCGGATCCTCTCGTATGCCGTGGTGGCGGCTCTCGCAGTCGTCCTCACCGGCTGCGGTGACAACGACGAGCCCGGCGGGGACGCAGGTTCCACACCCACGTCGACCACGACGAGCAGTGCCCCCAGCACGACGACCTCGGCGCCGACGAGCCCGTCGGCCACGACGACGACGTCCTCGCGGTCGGTCGCCATCAGCGTCTCCGGCCGCAAGGTCACCCCGCCGCCCAGGACCGTCGACCTGCCGGTGGGCGAAACCCTCACCCTGACCGTCACCGTCGACCACGACGACGAGCTGCACGTCCACGGGTTCGACGTCGAGAAGGAGCTTCCGGCCAACACCCCGGTCACGGTCACGCTGACGGGCAAGGAGCGCGGCGTCTTCGAGGTCGAGACCCACCACCCGGAGCTGCGGCTCCTCAAGATCGCCGTCCGGTGACCGGGTCAGCCCTCCTCGCCCTCCCGGCGCACGGCGTGGGGTCCCGCGAGGACCTCCCGCTGCCCTTCTCCTTCCTGCTGGTCGGCGCGGCTCTCGCGCTGCTGGTGTCGTTCGTCGCCCTGGGTGCGCTGTGGCGCACTCCACGGCTGCGCGACACCGACGGCCGGCTGCTGCCGCCCGCGCTGGCGCTGGCACTCGACTCTCCGGTGGTCCGTGGCGCGGTCGTGGCCGTCTCGCTCTTCGTCACCGCGTGGACCCTGATGGCGCTGCTCTTCGGCAAGGACGACGCGAACAACCCCGTGCCCATCGTCGTCTACGTGTGGCTGTGGGTCGGGCTCGCCTTCCTGTCCATGGTCGTGGGCGGGGTGTGGCGGCTGGCCAACCCGGTGCGGTGGATCCACGCCGGGCTGCTCCGGCTGCTGCGGGTGGAGCCGGACTTCGCCGTAGCGACCTACCGGTGGGGGCTGTGGCCGGCAGCGGTCGGGCTGGCGGCGTTCGTCTGGCTCGAGCTCATCGCACCCGACAACGTCGAGCTGCCGGTGCTGCGGGTGGTCATCCTCGGCTACCTGCTGCTCAGCACCATCCTCGCCCTCACCTTCGGCCGGC
>DASSTJ010000174.1:0-8361 GCA_035707965.1 Actinomycetales bacterium | reverse complement strand
AGGACAGGGTCGAGCAGAGCGGCGACGAGCAGCTCGTCGCTGGTGCGAGCCACGACGACGCCGCCCGGCTCGGCGTCGTCGACCGCCCCCAGCTCCTGCGACCGCAGTGCCCGTCGCAGCCGACGAAGCGCCACCGCGTCGGCACCGCCGAGCGGCGAGGTCAGCAGCGCCACGGCCCGCTCGGCGTCGAGCGGATGCTCGTGCCCGTGCGCGAGCGCCAGCGCCGTGGAGAACGCGTCGAGCAGCGGGACGACGGCCGCCTGGTCGCGAACCGGCTGCTCGGTCGCCGGGACGTCCACCGGCACCTCAGCCGCCGTCAGCACCCGCCGCAGGGTCGACGTCCGAGAGCCTCCCCGCACCACCACCGCCATCTGCGACCACGGCACCTGGTGCTCGAGGTGGTGCCGTCGCAGCAGCTCGGCGACGAACGAGGCCTCGTGCGTCGCTGAACGCAGGACGTGCGCCTCGGCCGTGCCGGCCGGCCGCGGCTCGGTCGGTCCCGTGACCAGCCGGTGCGCGGCTCCCCCGACCGCGCCGATCCGCGAGGCGACCCGCTGCGTGACCTGCCGCAGCGCCGCGCCCTGCCGCCACGCGGTGCGCAGCCGCACGACCGCACCCGGCCCGTCCACGAGCAGGGACGGGTCGGCCCCGCGGAAGCCTTGCGTCGTCGCGTCCGGATCGCCGACGAGCAGCAGCTCGCCCGCGCTGCCGACCACGGTGCGCACGAGAGCTGCGACGGCCGGCGTGGCCTCGTGCGCGTCGTCCACCGCCACGAACCGCGTCTGCGCCCTCACCTCGTCGAGCAGCACCGGGTCGTCGGCGAGAGCCGCCGCAGCGGCACCGGTGATCGAGGCGGGGTCATAGGCACCCGGCGCCGCCAGGGCCGTGACGTCGAGGTACTCCTGCAGCACGTGAGCAGCGGCCACCCAGTCGGGACGACCGTGCCGGCGTCCCAGCTCGGCGAGCGACACCGGGTCGACCCCCCGTTCCACCGCTCGCATCACCAGGTCGCGCAGCTGCCCCCGGAACCCTCGCGTGGCGAGCGCGGGCAGCAGCTCGTGCGGCCACTGCGGGCGAGCGCCCACGCCGGCCACGTGCCCGGCCAACAGCTCGCGCAGTACCAGGTCCTGCTCCGGGCCGGAGATCAGTCGCGGCGCCGGCTCGTCGGCGGCAGCGGCCACGCGACGCAGCACGCCGAACGCGAACGACTGCGGGGTGCGGGCCAGGGGCTCGCGAACGGTGCGGGCCAGCCGAGCCGTGACGCGCTCGCGCAGCCGCGCCGCAGCGACCCGGGTCGGCGCAAGGACGAGCACCTCACCGGCGTCCAGCCCGTCGCGCTCCACCCGGTCGACCACCGCTTCCACCAGCGTCGTCGTCTTGCCGGTGCCGGGCGCGCCAAGCACCCGCAAGGAACCGCCCCGGTGCGCGACGACCTGCTTCTGCACCGCGTCGAGAGCCGGCGGGGCGTGGGCCGCCAGCACCTCGCGGCGCAGCAGCACCTGAGGCGCGGAGGGAGGCATGCGTCGATGACATCACAGCCGACCGACACCCTCGCGGACCCGGCGACGTGGCCCGTCAGCCCGCGGCTTCCTCCTGTCCGTCCCAGCGCGCCAGCCGCATGTCGACCCGCGTCCCGCCCGAACGCATCGGCGTCCCCTCGGCGCGGTAGGCCACGATTGCCCGGCCGTCGTGGCACACCGGTGGCGTGCCGTCGGCGTGCAGCACCCGCCACCACGGCACGAGGCTGCCGTAGCGGGACATCACCGCCCCGACCTGCCGCGGGCCGCCCTCACCGACGAGCTCCGCGATGTCGCCGTACGCCAGCACCCGTCCCGGCGGGATGCGCTCCACGGTGTCGAGCACCAGCTCGGCGTACGGCGGCAGGTCGCTCACGACATCGCTGGCGTCCCGAGCCAGCTCGCTCCTGTCGTCCGTCATGCCGAACCAGGCTCAGTACGTCGGCAGCGACGGGTCGACCTGCTCCACCCACGCCAGCACCCCGCCCGCGAGGTGCCGGGCATCCGGGTGGCCCGCCGCGCGCAGCAGCTCGAGGGCGGTGGCGGAGCGTGCGCCGGACCGGCAGTGCAGCACGACCGGCCGGTCGAACGGGATCGCCTCGAAGGCCTCTCCCGAGTCGAAGAGCGCTCGCGCCACCGGCACCGCGCCGGGGATGCAGACGATCGCCCGCTCCCCCGGCTCACGCACGTCGACGAGCACGAGGTCCGTCTCGCCGCGGTCGCGACGGCGCAGCAGGTCGGCCAGCTCGGTGGCGGTCACCTCGTCGGACGACGCCACGTGCGCGTCCGCAGCTGCGACGTCCGCGCCGACGGACGGCAAGCCGCAGAACACCTCGTAGTCCGGGAGCCCGGTCTCGCGGGTGATCGTCGGCTCCTTGCCGCACACCGCGCACGACGGGTCCGGGCGCACGGTCAGCTCACGCCAGGTCGCCTGGAGCGCGTCGTGCACGAGCAGGCGCCCGAGCAGCGGCTCGCCGATGCCCGTGATGAGCTTCACCGCCTCGGTGCCCTGGGCCGCGCCGACCGCCGCGCACAGCACGCCGAGCACCCCGCCCTCCGCGCACGACGGCACGCTGCCCGCCGGAGGCGCCTGAGGGAACAGGCAGCGGTAGCACGGGTGCTCCTGCTCGCTGTCCGGGCCCGACCGGCCCCAGAACACGCTCACCTGGCCGTCGAAGCGGAACACCGACCCCCACACGTACGGGATGCCGAGGAGCACGCACGCGTCGTTGACGAGGTAGCGCGTCGCGAAGTTGTCCGTGCCGTCGACCACGAGGTCGTAACCGTCGAGAAGCGTGAGCGCGTTCGCCGCGTCGAGACGCACGGGGTGCCGCACCACGTTCACCAGCGGGTTCACCTGAGCGAGCGTGTCGGCCGCGGAGTCCACCTTGCGCCGACCCACGTCCTCCACGCCGTGCACGACCTGTCGCTGCAGGTTGGAGGTGTCCACGACGTCCGGGTCGATCACCGCGATGGTGCCGACCCCGGCGGCCGCCAGGTACAGCAGCGCCGGAGAGCCCAGGCCACCAGCGCCGAGCACGGCAACCCGGGCGGCGCACAGCCGGCGCTGACCCACCTCGCCGACGTCCGGGATGAGCAGGTGCCGGGCGTACCTCGCCGTCTGCTCACGCGTCAGCGGCGGGCCCGGCTCGACCAGCGGCGCCTGGGTCACGGGAACGGCCAGCCGTTCGGCCTGCACGGCGCGACCTTGATCGTCTGCTGCTGCATCACCGGTGCCAGCGCTCCCTTGCCCGGGCACTGCTGGTGGCGATGCCCCAGCACGTGTCCCACCTCGTGGTTCACCACGTAGTCACGGTAGACGTCGAGGCTGCCGAACTCGGGGGTGGCCTTGGCCCACCGGTAGCTGGTGAGGATGGCCTTGTCGCCGATGCTGCACGACTCGGTGCCGTGGGTCTCCAGCGGCTCACACATCTTCTGGCTCGTGTCGGGGCTCGCCAGGATCACCCGGATGTCGGCCTTGGCCCCGTCGGTGCGGGCAAAGGTGCGCGTGCCGCCGTGACCCCACGAGCGCGGGTCGTTGAGGATCGTCATCACCTCGGACGCGAAGGCCTGCGGGTCGACGTCCGTCCCGTCCTCCACCTCGACCCGCACGGTGAGCCGCTTGGCCTTGGGCCCGTTCGGGGGGGCCGCCTGCTGCCCAGGCACCACCGTGAACGTCCCCGGGCCGTGCTTGGTGACGCGCATGACGGCCGCCGACGTCGCGACCGGGCCGGCGCCCGACGGCGGCGTGCGGGACGTCGACCTGCTGGCGTCCGTCGTCGCGACAGCGTGGTCAGGTGGGGCCTGTCGGCTCACCCCGGCCGCCGCGTCCCGCTCCGGCTCGGAGCCGAGCAGCGCGCGACTGCCGGCCCAGCCGGAGAGGAGGAACACGACCGCGAGTGCACCGGTCGCGACCTGCCGCCGCCGGCGGATCACCTTGCGCGAGTACCGCGGGCGTGCCGCGGCACGGCTGCCCGCCGGCCGGCTCGCGGCCGACCGGCCGCTGTCGGTGCGGTGCCGGCTCATCGGCACGAGAATGTCACGCCGAGGGCGTGTCGCGCCCGCGGTGACGACCCTCGGTGCGTCGGTTCAGCGCGTCGAGCGTCGCCCTCACCAGCGTCTCGCGTCCGTCGCCGCGCACCAGCGCCGCGCCCGTGACGCGGTCGACCCCGCGCTCGGTGAGCAGCGTGACGATGACGACGCCCACCTGGTCGGCGCCGACGCCGAGCAGGTCCACCGCCTCCACGTCGAGCCGGAGGGCGCCGCCGAGGGCCGACTCCGCCGCCCGCGCCGTAGCCGCGACCACGGCTCGGTTCGCGCCGCTGCCGGTGGCCGTCGCGCTCGCGGTGCCGGTGTGGACGACCTCACCGGTACGCAGTCGCACGGTGGCCCAGAGCTCCAGCCGGCCGGTCGCGACCTCGACCTGGTCAAGCACCAGCCGGGTCTCCTGGTCGTCCTCGTGGCCCTCGTCCGACGAGTGCTCCGGCATGCGTTCCGGCGAGTGCTCCTGCATGCCCGCCGGCGAGTGCTCCTGCGCGTGGTCGTCGGGGGCCAGGTCCGGGGGCTGGGCGAGCCCGGGAACGACCCCGTCGAGCGGCACAGCACCGAACGAGCCGGCGCCGAACGAGCCGGCACCGTCGAGCGGCGCGCGCTCCCGCGGCGGCATGCTCTTCGGCGCCGTCAGCTCCCGCCACGAGTCGAGCGACCGACGCTCCGGTGACGGTGGTCGCGGCGGTTCGTCGGCCAGGCCTGGCACCTCGCGTCCTGGCCCCTCACGTCCTGGCACCTGCGCCGCAGGCGCGTCGAGCGGTGGCGGCTCGTAGCGGCGCCGCTGCTGCGGGGGACGGTGCGGCTCGACCACAGCGACCACGGTGCGCCCGCTCGGCCCGGTGAGCCGCAGCCGCCCACCCTCGAGGCCCACGCCGAACCGGCGGTGCAGAGCCGCCACGGCGGCGCCCACGACGGCGTCCTCGTCCACCTCGGCGCGCAGACGCACCCGGAGCACGCCGTTGCCCCGGCTGTCGAACTGCAGGGAGACGTCCTCGACGCCGGGCACGCCACTGAGCACGTCGCACATGCTCGAGGCGTCGACCTCGTACGCCCTGGCCACCGTCACCGTCCCCGCTCTCCACGGCCACGCCGCGGGCACACCACTGCTCGTCCGAGTGTGCCAGCCCTCGCACGCGAGGTCAGCCGCCGCGTGGCCGTGACCGCCCGGACGGGCTAGGAGGACGCACCCGTTCGGCCCACTGCCACTAGGATCGCGTGGCAGGGGCCGGGCAGCGCGACACGAGGAGACACGTTGACGACCACGCCCAGCACCCGTGGCCGAGGCTCCCGGCTGCCCCGCACCGTGCGCCGGGCCCAGCTGCTCGTGGCCGCCCAGGAGGTCTTCGTCCGCGCCGGCTACCACGCCGCTGCGATGGATGAGATCGCCGAGCGCGCCGGGGTCTCCAAACCCGTGCTCTACCAGCACTTCCCGAGCAAGCTCGAGCTGTACCTGGCGCTCCTCGACCAGCACACGACCGCCCTGCTGGACGCCGTCCGCTCAGCCCTGTCGTCGACGCAGGACAACAAGCAGCGCGTGGCCGCGACCATGGCCGCGTACTTCGAGTTCGTCGGGCGCACGGGCGAGCCGTTCCGGCTGGTCTTCGAGTCCGACCTGACGAGCGAGTCGGCGGTGCGCGAGCGCGTGGACCGGGTCAGCGAGGAGTGCGCGAACGCGGTGGCCCAGATCATCCGCGAGGACACCGACCTCCCCGTCGAGGAGGCCACGCTGCTCGGCGTGGCGCTGACCGGCATGGCTCACGTGACCGCTCGGTACTGGCTCTCGACCGACGGGTCCGTGCCGCGCGACGCGGCCAGCCGGCTGCTCGGCCAGCTCGCCTGGCGAGGCATCGGGGGGTTCCCGAAGGCCGAGCGCGGGGACACCGAGAGACTGGACGACGGACCGCAGGAACAGGGCACCGGCGCCCGCGGTTGACCCAGGGACCGGGACATCACGGCACACAGGACCAGGAGGGCATGCGGTGGAGGTCAAGATCGGCGTCCAGAACGTGGCGCGTGAGATCACGCTCGAGTCGGCGCAGAGCGCCGAGGAGGTCGCCCAGCTCGTCGACGACGCGATCGGCAAGGGTGGCACGCTGCGGCTGGTCGACGAGAAGGGCCGCGTCGTCGTCGTCCCCACGAGCGTGCTCGGCTACGTCGAGTGCGGCGCCGAGGCGGAGCGCCGCGTCGGCTTCGGAGCGCTCTGAGCGGTGGCACGCGCGACAACCCGTTGAGACGCAACGGCTCTGCGCAGAGTCGACGCTGCTGACACCACCGTTTCAGATGGCGAAGTTGAACAACCCGTGCCACGCTTGTCGGGCGAGCTGATCTTCAGCCCGCACCCGCCCGCGGACCTGCGGGCCGGGACACCAGCGGCCGCAGGACCCCTGCGCGGCCTGGGGAGGACGACATGGTTGGGACGATCATCGGGCTGATCATCGCAGGCATCATCATCGGTGCGCTGGCGCGACTGTTCATGCCCGGCAGGCAGGCGATCGGCATCATCGCCACGATCATCGTCGGCATCATCGGCACGCTGATCGGCTACTGGATCGCGGCGGCGCTCGGCGTCGAGCAGACCAACGGCATCGACTGGATCCGCTGGATCATCAGCATCATCGTGGCGATCGTCCTGGTCGCGATCACCGCCAGCTTCATGGGGCGCAGCAACAACCGCACGCTCACCTGACCGACCCGAGAACCGACACCCGAGCCCGCCGAGACCGGGCTCACGAGGGCCGCACCCGGCAGGGTGCGGCCCTCGTCCGTCGTCAGGGCTTGAGGCCGAGCCGCTCCATGCGCCTGGTGTGCGCCTCGGTGAGCCGGGCGAACATGCGGCCGATCTCCGCCAGGTCGGCACCGGAGCGCGTGGCGCTGCCGATCAGCAGCGACGCCAGCGCGTCCCGCTCGGCCGCCACGCGCTGCGCCTGGGACAACGCCTCGCCCACGAGCCGGCGAGCCCACAGGGCAAGCCGCCCGGCCACCGCGGGCTGACGCTCCACCGCACCGCGGACCGTCGAGACGGCGAACTCCGCCTGACCCATGTCCTGCCCGACCTCGAGCACGAGCTCGCGGGTGCGCGGATCGAGGTAGGTCGCCACCTCACGGTAGAAGTCGGTGGCGAAGCCGTCGCCCACGTACGCCTTCACCACGCCCTCCAGCCAGCCCGACGGCCGCGTCCGGTCGTGGAAGGAGTCCACCGCGTGCACGAAGGGCGCCATCGCGGCGCGGACGTCCGCGCCGAGCTCGGTCAACCGTTCGTCGAGCAGCTCGAAGTGGTGGAACTCGGCGACGGCCTGACGCCCGATAGCGGCCTTGTCGGCGAGGTTCGGGGCGAGATCGGCGTCGGCCGCCAGCCGGCTGAAGGCCGTCAGCTCGCCGTACGCCAGCGCGCCGAGCAGGTCGACGACGCCTTCGCGGTACTCGGGGTCGGCGAGGTCCGGACCGCCCGTGACAGGCCCCGGGGCCTGCGCGTCGTCCCCGGTGTCGCTCGTCGTCACGTCGGCCACCCTAGTGACGGTAGACTGGTGGACGACACCGGATGCCCGGTCGGACACGTTGCGTCGCAGAAGACCCGATCGGCTCCTCCTCAGCGGAGCGGCCCGTCGCCCTGTGGGTGACGTGCGGCCCCCGCCCGAACCGATTGGCACTCGTGACCACGACCGACAGCACCACCACCATGCCCGACTCCACCACGACGATCACCGACGAGACCGCACCGGATGCGCCAACGGTCCCGGAGCGCACCTTCGCCGACTTCGACGTCCACCCCGACATCGTCGAGGCGCTCGGCCGGGTCGGCATCACCTCTCCCTTCCCCATCCAGGCCATGACGCTGCCGGTCGCGCTCGACGGCCACGACATCATCGGCCAGGCCAAGACCGGCACCGGCAAGACGCTCGGCTTCGGCATCCCGCTGCTCCAGCGCACCATCGCCACCGGTGACGAGGGGTACGACGCGCTCGAGGCGCCGGGCAGGCCTCAGGCCCTTGTCGTCGTGCCGACCCGCGAGCTCGCCGTCCAGGTGGCAGGCGACCTCGACACCGCGTCGAGCCTGCGCGGCACCCGCGTTCTCACGGTCTACGGCGGTCGCGCCTACGAGCCCCAGGTCGAGGCGCTGCGTCGCGGCGTCGAGGTCGTCGTCGGCACGCCCGGGCGTCTTCTCGACCTCGCCCAGCAAGGCCACCTGGACCTCTCGCACGTGGCCGTGGTCGTCCTCGACGAGGCCGACGAGATGCTCGACCTCGGCTTCCTGCCCGACGTCGAGACCCTGATGTCGCTCACCCCGGCGAAGCGG
>DASSTJ010000173.1:0-5497 GCA_035707965.1 Actinomycetales bacterium | reverse complement strand
ACGTGCCCATCGACGCTGACACCCCCGAGTCGGACGGCTGGTACCTGCGGCTCCTGCTCGAGCAGCTGCACAACCGGCGCGTCGGTCGGCGCGGCAAGCAGACCTGGACACGCGACCGCGTCGCATCCTCACGGCTGCGTCCCGGCCTGGAGCTGCTCGCCGCATACCGGCGCGGCGACCCGCCTCTGCGCGACGACGTGCATTCCGGGTGGGCGGCGCCATTCCGCCGCTACGTGCGGATGGGCCGGCTCAACTTCGCAGGCAAGCTCGTGTCGCCCACAGCGAGTCGGATGGGGCTGCGGGGCTTCATGACCGCGGCTGCTGCCGACGAACTTGGTGACGAGGCCGCCCGCCAGATCATGCGGCGCAACAAGCTGAAGACCGTCGCCAGCGACGTGCACGACGACATGCTCAGCTTCGGTGACGGCTACGCCCTGGTGACACCGCCGGACGACCCTGAGGTGCCGAACGCGCGGGACTGGTCGCTCATCACCGCCGAGAGTCCGTTGCTCTGCATCACCGGCAACGACCCGGCTACCGGGCAGACCCGAGCAGGCCTCAAGGTCTACCGGGACGAGATGGACGAGTACGACTGGGCCTACATGGTGCTCCCCGGTGGCCAACTGCGTGTCGCGCGGAAGCCGGGCACGAGCTCGGTGTCGGCGGCCGGCACCTTCCGGTTCGGCAGTACTTGGGAGTGGGTCGAGGACAAGTTCGACGAGATCCCCGGGGGCCGGAACCCGTTCGTGCGGTTCCGCAACCGCCGCGGGGTCGGCGAGTTCGAGGAGCACCTCGACCAGCTCGACCGGATCAACGACAAGATCTTCAACGAGTGGTGGATCGAGAAGATCCAGGCATTCCGCCAGCGCGCGCTCGAGCGTGACGCGGACGCCTCGGACGACGACGACTACGACGATCGCGAGGGCCAGGACGCGGAGGAGGCGCTCGCGGCGAAGGTGACGCCTGCGATGAGCCCCGAGGAGATCGCGGACATGTTCGTGAGCGCCCCGGACGCGCTGTGGGACCTGCCGCCGGGCACGAAGCTCTGGGAGTCCGGGACCGTCGACGTGAACCCGATGCTCAACTCCATCCAGAAGGAGCTGCAGTGGCTCGCAGCCGCCGCAGACAAGCCGCTCGCGTCCTTGAACCCGGACGCCGCGAACCAGTCCGCGGCCGGGTCGACGAACCAGAAGGAGGAGCACCTCTATCAGGTGCTTGACCGCCGCGACCGGGCCGAGGCCGGCTGGGTCGAGGTCATGTCCCACGCGTTCTACTTCGAGGGCGACGAGGAGCGCGCAGACGTCACCCAGCTCGAGGCGCTCTGGGGTCCACTCGAGCTCTACGGGCTCGAGGAGAAGGCGCAGGCCGCATCCCAGTCGGTCGCCGCGCTCCCGCGCGAGGCGATCTGGCGAGACATCTACCAGTACGACCCGGCGGCCATCAAGGAGCTGCGGCAGATGGACGGCCGGCAGATGCTGTTGCTCGCCCGCCAACAGCAGCAGAGCCAGCAGGGTCAACCGGCGGCGTCTGAGCCTTCGGCTAACGGGTGATGACCAGCGGCCAGGTCGTCGACGAGGTCGACGCGTGGGTCGGCCAGTACGCCGCGACCCGCGCACACTTGGAGGATCAGCTCACAGCGGCTGCGCGACACGCATGGCTGTCGTTCGAGGGCTGGTACGACGCACAGCTGGTCGCTGAGCTCGCCGCCGAGCTCTCGGGCCTCTCCGGCCACGCCCAGGATCTGCTCATCGGTGCCGCCCAGCAGTACGTCGGGTCCGTCGTCGGCGTCCTGCGGGGCAGGCGCGTCGAGATCCCGCCGGTCACCGTTCCGCCTATCCGCGGCGGCGTCGACCCTCAGATCGTCTACTCGCGTCCCGCCGAGGTGTACCGGATGGCGGTCGCGACGGGCAGCGGCGAGCGTGATGCGGTCGAGAAGGCTGTGGTCCGCGCGGAGACGCTTGGTGCGACCGACCTGATGCTCGCTGGTCGGGGCGCCCAGCACGAGCAGATGAAGGCACTCAAGGTGACCCGTTATCGGCGGGTGCTGCGGCCGGAGCTGTCGAAGCACGGCTCCTGCGGGCTCTGCATCGCAGCGTCCAGCCGGATCTACACGATCGGGAACCTCCTCCCAATCCACGGCGGCACCTGCAACTGCGAGACCGTGGCGATCGACGGCGCCAACGACCCGGGTCACACGCTCAACCAGGACGACCTTGACCGGCTCTACGCCGCTGCTGGATCGACTGCCGCCGACGACCTCAAACGCGTCCGCGCAGTCGTGCACGAGCATGGCGAGCTTGGGCCCGTGCTGGCCCGTGAAGGCCACGAGTTCCGCGGTCCGAAGCGGGTCGCGCTCGAGGACGACCCAGCGCGCGCCCGGCAGATGCTCACGAAGGTCCGCCCCGTGCTAGCCACCCTGGAGCAGCGCGCGGCCGCCGGCGAAGACGTCACCGGGCCGCTGGAGTACCAGCGGGGCCTCTTGGACCGACTGGAGCACATCGCCGCCTGAGTTCGTCCCCGCCGACAGCGCGGGGTCCGCCCGTCACGGGCGCCATCCCACCCGACAGGGAGAGCACCACGATGAAGCATCTGCGTAACCTCCACGGCCCGATCATCCGGCGTCACCCGCTGACGGGTGCACTGATCGAGCCGCTCGGCGTGGTCGGCGACCGTGTCGTCTGGCCGATCATGGGCGGCGACGAGAACGCCGGCGCGACGGGCGCGACAGGCGCCACCGGAGCAACCGGCGCCACGGGCGCGACCGGGGCATCAGGTGCAACGGGAGCGACCGGCGCGACAGGCAGCAGCGGAGCCACCGGAGCGTCCGCAGCCACCGGCAACGACCTCGGCTTCCCCCGAGACACCCCGGTCGCCGAGATGACCACAGCCGAGCAGGCTGCGTACTGGAAGCACCAGTCACGCAAGCACGAATCCACCTGGAAGGGCATCGTCGGCGACCGCACACCCGACGACATCCGTAACGACCTGACCGAGTACCAGAAGCTCCAGCAGGAGAAGCTGACGCCCTCGGAGAAGGCCATCCAGGAGGCCGAGCAGCGCGGCCGCGCGGCCGCGCTCAACGAGAGCAGCGCGAAGGCAGCCAAGGCCATCTTCCAGTCCGCCCTCGAGCAGCAAGGCCACCAGGCCGACGACGTCACCGAGCTCGTCGACTCGATCGACCTGAGCAAGTTCGTCGTCGACGGCGACGTCGACACCAGCAAGTTGTCGACGTTCGCGAAGAGGTTCGCCCCGGCCGGCACGGCCAACACGGGCAGGCGCCGGGACCTCGGCGCCGGACACCGCGGCACCGGAGAGGTGACGCGCGGCGCCGCCGGCAGGGCGGAGGCCGAGAAGCGCTTCGGCAAGAAGCAGGAGCAGAGCACGACCTGACCATCGCCCGACAGGGCAGCCCTGAACCACCCGACGCAGGCCCTCACTAGCCGCCTCGGACAAACCGGAAGGAAAGATCGTCATGACCGACATCGGCGTGTTCACGACCGCTGTCCAGGCCGAGGACCTGTCCTGGGACCTGAGCAACCCGGACGTGCCGTACGTCGAGGGCGGAACCCTCGACGTCAGCCTCTTCACCGCAGCCCAGCACTACCCGAACGGGTACATCCCGTCCGGCACCGTGCTCGGCAAGGTCACCACTGGCGGCCTCCTCGGCCCCTACCTCGGCACCGAGACCGACGGCCGCGAGACCGCGGTCGGCATCCTGCGTGCCTCCGTCCAGGTGCTCCAGCCGAACGGCGTCGCGAAGACCAAGGTCGGCTGCGCCGTCCTCAAGGCCTTCGGCGTCGTCGACCCCGCGCGCCTGCCGTTCACGTCGACCAACGCCGCCGACGGCGGCTACATCGACGCGGCCGGCAAGGCCGACCTGCCCAAGATCCACTTCACGGCCTGACCGGCCGCGCTGACCGAAAGGAACCATCGTGGCCATCGTCTTCGACGGTCCCGTCGCCCCGGACGACCTCACCGAGTTCGTCCGTCAGGTGCCGGTCCCGGCCAACTTCGTGCTCAACCAGATCCTGCCGGACGTCCACGTCGACACCAACCAGGTCGACATCGGCGAGCTGCTGAGCACCAACCGTGTCGCCCGCTTCCGGGCGTACGACGCCAGCCTGCACCGTGCGCAGCGCGACACCGCGACCCTCTCCCGGGTCGGGCTGCCGCCGCTGTCCGACACCCTGCAGATGGGTGAGCTCGAGCGGCTCAAGCTCGAGTTCGCCCGCACCGGCGGCACCAACGAGAGGGCGTTCGTCAACGCGATCTACAACGACGCGGAGATCCTCACCCGCTACGTCCAGAACCGGATGGAGCTGGCGCGCGGCGACGTGCTCGCCGACGGCAAGTTCACGCTCTCCAACGAGGGTGGGCTGACGCTCGAGGCCGACTTCGGGGTGCCCGGCGGGAACTTCGTCACGGCAGCGGTGCTGTGGAGCCACCAGGACGGCAGCGGCAACTACGACGCCGACGTCCTCGCCCAGATCTACGCCTGGGTGAAGGCCTACACGCAGCTGAACGGGTTCGCCCCGGGCGGCATGTGGCTGTCGTCGGACGCGCTCTACTACCTTCTGGCGAACGCGACGCTGCGCCAGGCGGCAGGCACCGTCCTGGGCTCGGCTCTGTTCCTCACGCGGGAGCAGCTCGACCAGGCGTTCCGGGCGCGCAGCCTCCCGCCGATCCTCGGGGTCTACGACTCCCGGGTCGACGTCGACGGCACGTCCACGCTGATCCTGCCGGCGAACAAGGTGCTGTTCGTTCCGCCGGCGACCAACCAGCTGGGTCGCACCGTCTGGGGCGTGAGCGCCACCGCGCTGGAGCTCGTGAACTCCGCGGAGGCCGACCTGTCCTTCGAGGAGGCGCCCGGCATCGTCGGCGTCGTCGAGAAGGCCGGGCCGCCGTACCGCGAGTTCACGTTCGTGGACGCGGTGGGGATGCCGGTCATCGACCGGCCGCGCGCCCTCATGGTCGCGACGGTGGCCTGATGGCCAGGCGGATCGCGGCCGGTGTCGGCACCGTCTGGGTGCGGCCGAAGGACGGCGGGATCGACATGGTCTCGTTCTCCGAGGGCGACGAGGTCCCGGACTGGGCAGCGAAGCAGATGGGCGACCACTGCTTCGCCGACCTCGACGAGGCCGCGGGCGAGTCCACCGCGGAGCCCGACCCGGCCAACGGCGACTCGGACGACCAGTCCGGCAGCGGTGCCTCGGACGGTGACGGTGAGGAGGTCGCGCCGTACACCGAGTGGACGGTCGACGAGCTCAAGGCTGAGATCGACGGCCGCAACGCCGCCCGCGACGCTGACCAGCAGATCGAGGTCGGCGGCAAGGGCAACAAGCCTGACCTGGTCGAGGCCCTCGAGGCCGACGACGAGGCCGCGGACGAGTCCACCGAGTGAGGACCGCCCGGGGAGGGCTGCCAGCCAACCAAGCCCTCCCTGGGCGAACCACAGACCGCCGATGCAGGTAGGAGGCCGACGTGACGGACTGCAACG
>DASSTJ010000172.1:0-5853 GCA_035707965.1 Actinomycetales bacterium | reverse complement strand
GGCGCGGGCCGGTCTCGAGGCGGGCGACCTCGACCTCGTCGAGATCAACGAGGCCTTCGCGTCGGTCGGCATCCAGTCGATGCGCGAGCTGGGCGTCGACGCCGGCATCGTCAACGTCAACGGCGGCGCCATCGCGCTCGGCCACCCGATCGGCATGTCCGGGGCCCGCATCGCCCTGCACCTGGCGCTCGAGCTGAAGCGCCGCGGTGGCGGCGTCGGCGTGGCCGCGCTCTGCGGCGGTGGCGGCCAGGGCGACGCCCTCGTCATCCGCGTCCCGCAGCAGAACGGCTGACCTTGGCCGCTCGCACCGTCGACGTCCCCGATCTGGTCGACCGGGCACGCCAGGGGCAGCCGCGTGCCGTCGCCCGGCTCATCTCGCTGGTGGAGGACGCCCACCCCGCGCTTCGTGACGTGATGGCGGCGCTGGCCCCGCACAGCGGCCAGGCCTGGATCGTCGGGCTCACGGGAAGTCCGGGTGTGGGCAAGTCGACGTCGACCTCGGCGCTCGTGCGCGCGTTCCGTGCACGCGACCTCCGCGTCGGCGTGCTCGCCGTCGACCCGTCGTCGCCGTTCTCGGGCGGCGCGCTCCTGGGTGACCGCGTGCGCATGCAGGACCACGCGCTCGACCGTGGCGTCTACATCCGGTCGATGGCCAGCCGCGGCCACCTCGGCGGTCTGTCGTGGGCGACACCCCAGGCGTTGCGGGTGCTCGACGCTGCGGGCTGCGACGTGGTCCTCGTCGAGACCGTGGGTGTCGGTCAGAGCGAGGTCGAGGTGGCGGGTCTCGCCGACACCACTGTCGTGCTGCTCGCGCCGGGGATGGGCGACGGCATCCAGGCGGCGAAGGCCGGCATCCTCGAGATCGGCGACCTGTTCGTCGTCAACAAGGCGGACCGCGACGGTGCCGACACGACGGTCCGCGAGATCCGGCACATGATCTCGCTGGCCGAGGGACGCCAGCCTGGGGACTGGCGGCCGTCGGTGACCAAGACCGTCGCGTCCACAGGCGAGGGCGTTGACGAGCTCATGGCCGCGCTCGACAAGCACCGCGCCTGGTTGCAGAGCAGCGGCACGCTGCGCGAGCGGCGCGTGCGCCGTGCCGCGGACGAGATCGAGGCCATCGCGCTGGCCCGGCTGCGGGAGCGCATGGGCGACCTGCGGCACGGCTCGGCGATCGACGACCTCGCGTCGGGAGTCGTGGACGGCGCCACGGACCCCTACTCGGCGGCCGACGAGCTGGTCGACGCGGTCACGGCCTGAGGGTGTGGTCGGCCGCCGCCTGTCGATGCTGTGGCCGACGAGCTGGTCGACGCGGTCACCCCCCGAGCCGGACGACGCACCGCCATCGACGAAAGTCGGTGCACATCCGGCACGGTCGTCGCTAGCGTCGTCGTCCATGAGCGCTGAGCCACACGGCCGCGCCGGGCAGGGGGCCTCGCCTCCGCGCGTCCCGGCTCCGAGCAGCCCACCGTCCGCGTCGACCGCCGTCTCACCCGCCGCGGTCGCGACCGCAGGCACGCCCCCGGTGATCGAGGTGCGTGACCTGGTCAAGCGGTACGACGACCTCGTGGCGGTCGACGGGGTGTCGTTCGACGTGGCGCCGGGTGAGTTCTTCGGCATCCTCGGACCGAACGGCGCTGGCAAGACGACGACGCTCGAGATGGTCGAGGGGCTGCGCGAGCCCGACTCGGGCACGGTGAGCGTGCTGGGGCAGAGTCCGTGGCCGCGCAACGCGGCCCTGCTGCCGCGCATGGGCGTCCAGCTGCAGGCCAGCGCGTTCTTCGAGAAGCTCAGCGCGCGCGAGCAGCTCGAGACGTTCGGGGCGCTGTACGGCGTGGAGGGAGCGCGCATC
The DNA here is from genome assembly GCA_035707965.1 of Actinomycetales bacterium. GTDB lineage: Bacteria > Actinomycetota > Actinomycetes > Actinomycetales > Angustibacteraceae > DASSTJ01. The sequence continues at coordinate 4,001 of DASSTJ010000172.1, read as the reverse complement.
GACGAGATGCTCGAGCTGGTCGGCCTCGCCGACAAGGCGTCCACGCGGGAGGACAAGCTCTCCGGCGGTCAGCGCCAGCGGCTGTCCATCGCGTGCGCGCTGGTCCACGACCCCGAGCTCGTCTTCTTCGACGAGCCGACGGCCGCTCTCGACCCCCAGGCGCGCCGCAACCTCTGGGACGTGCTGCGCGAGATCCAGTCCCGTGGCACGACGGTGGTCTACACGACGCACTACCTCGACGAGGCGGAGGTGCTGTGCGACCGCGTCGCCATCATGGACGCCGGACGCATCCTCGCGATGGACACCCCAGCGGCGCTGGTCCGCGGTCTGCACGCGGACACGCGCGTGGCGCTCCCGCACGGCGTCCTGACCGAGCAGGAGGCTCGCGACCTGCCGGGCGCTGACGGGGTGCAGGTGACCGACACCGACCTCGTGCTCACGACCCGGTCGCCCTCGGTCCTCGTGCAGGCGCTGGCTGAGCGCGACCGGCTGGACGGCGTGAGCGTGCGCACCGCCACGCTGGAGGACGTCTTCCTCCAGCTCACCGGACGGGAGTACCGCGCATGAGCCGCATCGACACGGCGACGGACTCCGCGGCCGCCGGTGCACCCAGCACGGGGACGACGCCCGGCACCGCGCCACGACCCGTGCACCGCGGGTCGTCGACGGCTTCCCTCGTCGCGCTCGCGAAGGCGATGCTGCGCAGCTTCTTCCGCGACCGGATGGCGCTGTTCTTCACCTTCCTGTTCCCGATCATGTTCCTCGTCGTGTTCGGCCTGGTGTTCACCAGCTCGTCCGGCAGCGCGCAGACCATCGGCGTCGTGGGCGACGGAGCGCTGCTCAAGCAGCTGCCGACCGACATCCTCGAGCCCAAGGCGTACGCGAGCATGGACGCCGCCGTGCAGGACGTGAAGGACGGCGACCTCGCGGCGGTGGTGACGCAGGAGGGCGACCAGCTGGTGCTGCGGTACGCGGCCAGCGACATGGTCACGTCCGCCACGATCCGAGGCGTCCTGCAGTCGTTGGTCGACCACGCGAACCTGGCCGCGACCGGACAGCCTCCGACGTACTCGCTCTCCGGCTCCAAGGTCGAGGACGAGTCGATGAAGCCCATCCAGTTCATCACCGGCGGCATGCTCTCGTGGGGTGTAGCGACCTCGGCGACCTTCGGTGCCGCGCTGACGATCGTGAGCTGGCGCAAGAAGAAGCTGCTGCGTCGCGTCCGCCTGTCACCCGCGCCGGTCTGGACCGTCGTCGCGGCTCGTGTCGGCGTCAGCATGGTGACGGCCGTCATCCAGGCGGTGCTGATGATCGGCATCGCGCTGACACCGCCGTTCGGCCTGCAGCTTGCCGGCAGCTGGTACCTCATGCTGCCGCTGCTGGTCTTCGGCACGTTGTCGTTCCTCGCGATCGGCCTGCTCGTCGGTGCCGTGGCCAAGACGGAGGAGGCCGCGAGCGCGATGGCGAACTTCATCGTGCTGCCGATGGCGTTCCTGTCCGGCACGTTCTTCGACCTGTCGGGCGCTCCGGCGTGGATGCGGATCGTGAGCCAGGCGTTCCCGTTGCGGCACATGAACGACGCGATGCTCGACGTGCTGGCGCGCGGCCAGGGGGCCGGTGCGATCGTCGTGCCGTGCCTGATCCTGCTGGCTTTCGCGCTGGTCGTGACGGCGATCGCCACGCGTCTGTTCCAGTGGGACGACGCCTGACTCAGCGGCGTCCCGCAGGGTGCACGGCCGAGGCTCAGGCAGGTGCCGGCGTGGGGTCGACCATGCCCAGCACGGCGTCCGGACGGCAGCGAGCGACGTCCTCGAGACAGGCCAGCACCGCGGCGGTGCCGGGATCGTTCTGGGCTCCGCCCCGCACCGCGGCGTAGATGCGACGTGACGCCGGTGCGCCGAGCACGGGGCAGACGCTCAACCCCTTCTGCCGCAAGGGTTGTGCGAGGCGAGGGATCAGCGCCACACCGGCCCCGGCGGCGACCAGTGCGGCCACGGCGTCCCACTCCAGGCAGTGGTGCCGGACGTCGGGGCTGAACCCGGCGCTCGCGCAGACCGCCACGGTGATCTGGGAGCACGGGTTGTCGACGTCCGACGCGACCCACGGCTCGCTGGCGAGCTGCTCCAGCCGCACCCCGGCCGGGTCGGCCAGTCGGTGGCCCTCGGGCAGGACGGCGTCCATGCGGTCGGTGAGCAGGTCGACCCGGTGGTACCGCGGGTCGCCCAACGAGGGGGCGTCCCTGAAGTCGGCGGCCAGCACGATGTCGAGGTCGCCGGAGTCGAGCCGGGTGAGTGCGTCCGGCGGGTCGGTCTCGGTGACCCGCAGGGTGAGCCGGGGCCGCTCGGAACGCAGGCGCGCGAGGCACGGCGCGACGAGGGCCGAGATGGCCGTCGACAGCGCGCCGACCCGCACCTCGCCGACGTCGCCCTCGCCCCAGGCCGCCAGGTCGGCGCGCGCCAGCTCGAGCCGCTCCTGCACGGCGTCGGCGTGGCGCAGCAGCACCCTCGCCTGGCCGGTGAGACGCACGCCCCGTCCCTGCTTCTCGAGCAGCGGCACCCCCAGGTCGCGGGCGAGGCCGGCGATCTGCTGCGAGACCGCGGACGGCGTGAGGTGCAGCGCGTCCCCCGTCGCCGACACCGTGCCGCGCTGCTCGAGCTCGCGCAGCACCCGAAGGCGACGCAGGTCGATTGTGAAGTCCCGACTGGACAGTGACATGCGGAAATACTAGATGGACTTCACGTTCAAGGGAACCGATGATGAACGGGTGAACCGACGTGCCGCGCTTCTCTTCGCCGGGCTGTCCATCGCCTGGGGCATCCCCTACCTCCTCATCAAGATCTCGGTCGACGAGATCTCGCCGCTCGCCCTCGTGCTCTTCCGGACCGCCCTGGGCGCCCTGCTCCTGCTGCCGCTGGCGTTCGCCCGAGGCGCGATCTGGCCGGTGCTCCGCCGCTGGCGCGTGGTGGTGCTCTACACCGCTGTCGAGATCTCCGTGCCCTGGTGGCTCCTGAGCCACGCCGAGACCCGGCTCTCCAGCTCGTTGTCCGGGCTGATGATCGCGACCGTGCCGCTCGCCGGCATCGGCGTCGGCATGCTGACGCGTCGCCGTGAACGGCTCGGTCTCGCGGGGGTCGCCGGGCTCGCGCTCGGACTCCTGGGCGTCGCGTTCCTCGTGGGGGTGGACGTCGGGGGCTCCGACCTGTTCGCCGTCGCTGAGCTCGTGGTCGTGGTGATCTGCTACGCCTTCGGCGCCGCGTTGATGGGGCACCACCTGGGTGACCTGCCGACGATCGGCGTCGTCGCCGTGTCGCTGAGCGCGGCGGCCGTGGCGTACCTGCCGCTCTCGCTGGTGCTGCCCGGCTCACTGCCGGCGGCCGTCCCGTCCGCCGAGGTCGTCGTCTCCGTGCTGCTCCTCGCCGTCGTCTCCACGGCCGGTGCCTTCCTGCTCATGTTCGGTCTCGTCGCCGAGCTCGGGCCCGTGCGGGCGACGACGTTCACCTACGTCAACCCCGCGGTCGCGATCGTCGCCGGAGCCGTGGTGCTGCACGAGCCGATCACGCCGGCCACCGGCGTCGGCTTCGTGCTCGTGCTGCTGGGATCCGTGCTCGTCACCAGCCGGCCGCGGTCGCTGGCGGCACAGGTCGTGGCACCAGGCGTCGTGGCGCCAGACGTCGTGGCGGTGCCCGGACCGACGATCTCCGGGACCACGATCCTCGGCCCCAGCACCGAACCCGTGCTGCAGCCCCTGGAGCGGGCCGAGGCACGGATCCCGCTCCAGGCGTCGTGCGGGTCGAGCGCGGAGGCTGGCTGAGCCGGCGACCCACCGCCGCCGGTTCGAGGAGACGTGCTGAGTAGGGTCGGAGCATGCTGATCGCCTTCTCCGTCGCACCGTCCGGCACCGGTGACTCCGTGTCCGGAGCCGTCGCCGACGCCGTCCGCATCGTCCGTGAGTCAGGGCTGCCGAACCGCACCGACTCGATGTTCACCACGATCGAGGGTGA
>DASSTJ010000171.1:0-5242 GCA_035707965.1 Actinomycetales bacterium | reverse complement strand
GGCGGCCTCGCCGCGCTCGCGCTCGTTGCGGTCACGGCCGTCTGGGGCAGCACGTTCGTGCTCATCAAGGACTTGGTCGCGACGCTACCGGTCACCGACTTCCTGGCCGTGCGGTTCGTCATCGCTGCCGCCGTGCTGCTGGCCGTCTTCTGGCGGCAGGTGCGGGCGCTCGGCCACCAGCAGGTAGCCCGAGGCGTCGTGCTGGGCGTCGTCTACGGCCTGGCGCAGATCCTTCAGACGGCTGGACTGGCCCGGTCGTCCGCTGCGGTCAGCGGGTTCGTCACCGGCATGTACGTGGTGCTGACGCCGATCCTCGCCGCGGTGCTCCTGCGGCAGCGCACGCCCCGCACCGTCTGGGTCGCCGTCGTCCTGTCGACCGCCGGCCTCGGTCTGCTGGCTCTGCAGGGGTTCTCGGTCGGCTCAGGTGAGCTGCTCGTCCTCGCGTCCGCCGCGCTGTACGCACTGCACATCGTCGGTCTCGGGCGCTGGTCGGTGCCCGCGGACGCCCTCGGGCTCTCGGCCCTGCAGATGGGGACGATCGCCGTGGTCTGCATGCTCGGCGCTCTGCCGGGCGGCGTCGCCCTGCCCCAGGGGCCGGGCCAGTGGGCCGGGGTCCTCTACACCGCGCTGGCCGCCGGAGCGCTGGCACTGGTGCTGCAGACCTGGGCGCAGGGACACCTGTCAGCGACGCGCGCGGCGGTCATCATGACGATGGAGCCCGTGTTCGCCGCCGCGTTCGCCGTCGGGCTCGGCGGTGAGCACCTCACGCTGCGGATGCTGGCCGGCGGGGTGCTGGTGCTCGCTGCCATGTACGTCGTCGAGCTGCGCCCGGCGCGGGAGCCACCGACCGAGCCGCTACCCGTGCCCTGACGCGCGCGGCGGCAGGTTCACTCCTGGTAGGAGTAGCGCTCCTGCCTCCACGGGTCGCCGTGCAGGTGGTAGCCCCGCTCCTCCCAGAAGCCACGCACCGGCTCGGTCAGGTACTCCACGGACCGCAGCCACTTCGGGCCCTTGAAGCCGTAGAGGTGCGGGACGACCAGACGCACCGGCCACCCCTGCTCGGGGGTGAGGGGCGCTCCCCCGGTCGCCGTGGCGAGCAGGGTGCGTCCGGCGACGAGGTCCTCGAGCCGGATGGTCGCGGAGTAGCCGTAGGCGGCCCACACGCGCACGTGCTCCACGTCGTCCCGCGGGGGGAAGAGGTCGACGAGCGTACGGCCGGCCACGCCCTCCCACACCAGGTCGGGGATGGTCCATCGGGAGACGCAGTGCAGGTCGGCCACGATGCGGACCCGCGGGAGCGCCTGCAGCTCGTCCAGCCCCAGGGCGTGGTCGGAGCCGTCGAGGGTCGCGCCGGTCACCGTGACCGTCCAGGTCGTCGGGTCGATCGCGGGCACGCGCCCGTAGTGCATGACGCGCCAGGACGTCGCACGGCGTTGGCCAGGCGGCAGCGTCCCCTCGGCGTCGGTCATCGAGCCGAGAGCATCTCCGCGACGAGGAAGGCCATCTCGAGGCTCTGCTGGTGGTTCAGCCGCGGGTCGCAGAGCGACTCGTAGCGTGTCGAGAGCAGCTCCTCGCTGATCTCCTCCACCCCGCCCAGGCACTCCGTCACGCTGTCGCCGGTGAGCTCGACGTGGACGCCGCCAGGCACGGTGCCGAGCGCCTTGTGCACCTCGAAGAAGCCACGCACCTCGTCGACGACGTCGTCGAACCTCCGTGTCTTGTACCCGGTCGGCGACTCGAACGTGTTGCCGTGCATGGGGTCGCAGACCCAGAGCACCTGCCCCTGCGCCTCGCTGACGACCTCGACCAGCGCGGGCAGCGCGTCTCGGATGCGCTCGGCACCCATGCGGGTGATGAACGTGAGCCGACCCGGTTCGCGATCGGGGTCGAGCCGGTCGATGAGCTCGAGCACGTCGTCGGGCGACGTGCCGGGGCCGAGCTTCACCCCGAGCGGGTTGCGCACCCGGGAGAGGAAGTCGACGTGGGCGCCGTCCAGCTGGCGAGTGCGCTCCCCGATCCACACGAAGTGCGCCGACACGTCGTACGGAGTGCCGGTGCGCGAGTCGATGCGCGTCATCGCCCGCTCGTAGTCGAGCAGCAGCGCCTCGTGGCTGGAGAAGAACGCCACCTGGCGCAGGGCGTCGAAGTCGGCACCGCAGGCGGCCATGAACTTCATGGCCTTGTCGATGTGCCGCGCCATGACCTCGTAGCGCGCGTTCGCGGCGCTCCCGAGGAAACCGCGGTTCCACTCGTGCACCTGACGCAGGTCGGCGTAGCCGCCCTGGGTGAACGCGCGGATGAGGTTGAGCGTGGCGCTGCTCGCGTTGTAGGCCCGCACGAGGCGCTGCGGGTCGGGGCGGCGCGACTCCTCGGTGAACGCGTAGTCGTTGACGGCGTCGCCGCGGTAGGCGGGCAGCGTCACGCCGTCCCGCGTCTCGATCTCGCTGCTGCGCGGCTTGGCGAACTGCCCCGCCATCCGGCCGAGCTTGATCACCGGCAGGCTGGCGCCGTAGGTCAGCACGACCGCCATCTGCAGGATCGTCTTGATGCGGTTGCGGATGTCGTCGGCGGTGGCGCCCGCGAACGTCTCGGCGCAGTCACCGCCCTGCAGCAGGAACGCCTCGCCTCGCTGGGCGGCGGCCAGCCGGCCGCGCAGGTCGTCGCACTCGCCGGCGAAGACGAGGGGCGGATACGTCGCGAGCGTCCGGACGGCCTCGTCCAGCGCGGTCGGGTCCGGCCAGCTCGGCTGCTGGGCAGCCGGCAGGTCCCGCCACGCGTCGAGGCCGTGGATCGCGTCCTGAGCAGGGGCGACGGCGTTCGTGGTCACCACCTCAGCGTAGGTGGCGGTCCGGACCACCCGGATGCCGGTCCGTCATCCGGACCGGCACCAGCACCGTTGGTCGCGGGACGATCAGCCGAAGAGGACGGCAGCCTCGTCGTAGCGCTCCTGCGGCACGGTCTTGAGGACGGCAGTCGCCTCGGCGAGCGGCACGCGCACGATGTCGGTGCCGCGCAGGGCGACCATCATGCCGAAGTCCTGCTCGTGGACGGCGTCGATCGCGTTGAGCCCGAAGCGCGTCGACAGCACCCGGTCGTACGCCGTCGGGGTGCCCCCGCGCTGCACGTGGCCGAGGACGACGGCCCGTGACTCCTTGCCGGTGCGCTGCTCGATCTCGTTCGCCAGCCACGTGCCGACACCACCGAGCCGCACGTGTCCGAAGGCGTCCTTCTCGCCCGTGGCCAGCACCTCGGAACCGCCGTCCGGCAGCGCGCCCTCGGCCACGACGACGATGGGCGCGAAGTGCTTCTCGAACCTGGCCTCGACCCAGCGGCAGACCTGGTCGACGTCGAAGGGGATCTCCGGCACGAGGATCACGTCGGCCCCGCCGGCCATGCCGGAGTGCAGCGCGATCCAGCCAGCGTGGCGGCCCATGACCTCCACGACGAGCGCGCGGTGGTGCGACTCGGCGGTCGTGTGCAGGCGGTCGATGGCCTCCGTGGCGATCGACACCGCCGTGTCGAACCCGAAGGTGTAGTCAGTGGCGTTGAGGTCGTTGTCGATCGTCTTCGGCACGCCGACGACACCGAGCCCGTCGTCGGTCAGGCGCTTCGCGACGCCGAGGGTGTCCTCGCCGCCGATCGCGATGAGGGCGTCGACCCCCGCGGACCGCACGTTCTCTCGGATGCGGTCGATGCCGCCGTCCACCTTGTAGGGGTTGGTGCGCGACGACCCCAGGATGGTGCCGCCACGGGTGAGGATGCCGTCGACCCCGTCCGGGTCGAGTGGCATCGTCAGCCCCTCGAGCGGACCGCGCCAGCCGTCCCTGAACCCCACGAACTCGTGGCCGTAGACCTGCACCCCCTTGAGCACCGCCGCGCGGATGACCGCGTTCAGACCGGGGCAGTCCCCGCCGCCAGTGAGCACACCGATTCGCATGCCGCCGACCCTAGCCCGACAACGTCGGCGAGACAGCAGCCGTCCACGGCCGTACCGGCCCGCGGACGGCTAGGGTTCGGAAGTGACCTTCTCCATCGTCGGACGGGACGGCGACGCGTACGGCGTCGCGGTCGCCAGCAAGTTCCTCGCCGTCGGTTCGGCGGTGCCCGCCGCGACAGTCGGCGCGGGCGCTGTGGCCACGCAGGCGTATGCCAACCTCGCCTATCGCCCGGCCGGCCTCGACCAGCTGCGCGCCGGGCGTTCCGCGGCCGAGGTCGTGGCATCGCTCACCAGTGGCGACGACGGCCGCGACCATCGCCAGGTCGGTGTCGTCAGTGCTCGCGACGCCGCCACCTTCACGGGTCCGGCGTGCCACGACTGGGCGGGTGGGCGAGCCGGCGACGACTACGCCGTGCAGGGCAACATCCTGGTGGGCGAGCAGGTCGTGGTCGCCATGCAAGAGACGTGGCACGGCTCGGCCGGCCAGCCGTTGTCGCAGCGGCTGCTGGCGGCGCTGGCCGCCGGTGACGCCGCCGGCGGCGACCGCCGGGGGCGGCAGAGCGCCGCGATCCTGGTGGTGCGGCCGGGCGCCGGCTACGGCGGCGACGACACCGAGCTCGACCTGCGCGTCGACGACCACGACGATCCCGTCGCCGAGCTGCACCGGCTCGCCGACCTGCATGACCTCTACTTCGGACAGCCCGACGAGGCTGCGTTGCTGCCCCTGACCGGCGACACGGCCGACGAGGTGCGCCACCTCCTGGCGCGCCTCGGGCATGAAGGCGACGACCTCGACGCCTTGCTCGACGACTGGGCCGGCAGCGCGAACTTCGAGATGCGCCTTCGCCCCGGTCGCATCGACCCGGTCGTCCTCGAGCAGCTACGGGCCGGCCGCACGTGATCGTGAGGCGGTCCGGCTGGTCATGACATTTCTCTGAGCCGCACCTTCCTCTGAGCCGCGCACGATCATTGGCATCGGTGTCGGCTGGGCTCTGGCTCCGACGCCGCTTTCGGAGGCGCTGTTGCCACGTGACACGTGATCTCCTAGACTAGAACACATGTTCGAGTGCGTGCGGGGACCGGTGAGCGCGTCGGCGCTGCGGTCGCTGCTGCCCTGACTGGACGGCCCGACGGGCCTCGCCCCGGACGACCTGGTCGAGGATGCTGTCGATGATGGTGAGGCGATCGACCAGATCGCGGTGCTGGAGCAGGTGAAGTCGGCGATCGCGGCGCGGCAGGCCCGGTTGACCGTCGCGTTCGACGTCTCGCAGCGGGCCCGGCAGCGCGCGCGTGGGGTGCCGGCCG
>DASSTJ010000170.1:0-3046 GCA_035707965.1 Actinomycetales bacterium | reverse complement strand
CGCGGGACGTACGGCCATCGCCGCCGCGCTCGACGTCATGACTGAGACGATGCCGCCGTCGGCGGCGCACCGGCACAGGTGGTCGATCACCGGCTCCGGGTCGTCCAGGTACCCGAGGACCCCGTGACAGAGAACAGCGTCGAAGCGTTGCCCGCCAACGACTTCGGCAGCATCCTCGCCCCCGGCCTCGACGAACGTCACGCGCTGCCGGACGTCGGCCGGAAGGCGCTGCAGCCTCTCGCGCGCCCGGTCGAGCATCGCTGACGACGGGTCGAGCAGCGTCACGTCGTAGCCAGCCGTCGCCAGCGGGAACGACTGGTGGCCGGCGCCTCCTCCCACGTCCAGCACGGACGCCGGAGGGCTGGGTAGGTGGGCGAGCAGCTGCTCGTGGATCACGTAGGTGCGCACATAGCCCTTGGCTGTCGCGTAGGCACCGTCGACGAACGGATCGACCAGGTGCGCCCAGACGTCGCCGTCCATCACCGATCAGGCCGGCGCGTCGCTCGCCACGAGCCCGGACTGGTAAGGATGATCACCTTGGGCTTCGTGGCGCCCGCCGCGGTCAACGCCGCCGTCGCCGCCACCCCGTCCATGCGCGGCATGCGGATGTCCATCAGCACGACGTCCGGCTTCAGCGCTCGCACCTGCGCGATCGCCACCTCGCCGTCCTCGGCCTCTCCGACAACCTCGAGGTCGCCTCCGCGTCGACGATGTAGCGGAAGCCGGTCCGTAGGAGCGGCTGGTCGTCGACCAGCAGCACGCGGATGCTCATGCCGTCACTCTCCTCGTCCCCGCGGCGGGGATCTCCAGCACGACCGTCGACCGGTCGTCCGTCCGTACGGCCGGCTGCAGACTCCCGCCGTACAGCTGGGCCAGGCGCCGCAGTCCGGCGTCCCGGCGGACGTCGACTCCCTCCACAGCCCCCATCGTGTCCCACCGCCGAGGTGCCCGTGGTCGTGCCGGGCGGGCGACTGGCGCTCTTCGCGGTGGTCGCGGTGGTTGCAGCCGTCGCCGCCACAACCCCGGCGCGCAGGGCGGCAAAGCTGGAGGTGCTCGACGCGGTGAGCACCGCCTGATCCTGCAGGGTCCACGAGGCCCGGGCCTTCACACGTTGCGCGTGGAGGCCCGGGCCTTCGCCCTCGGCACGAGTGGCCGCGGACGGATGTCGGCAACGAGCTGCGCTGGGGCGAACGTCGTTGCCGACATCACGGCGTCTAGCCGCGGAGGTTCCTGAGCATCGTCTCGACGTCGGCGGCCACGCGGGTCGGGTCGAGCGACTCGAGGAGGTCGGCGGCGACGTCCTCGAAGACGGTCGGCAGCTTCGGCACCAGCGCCCGCCCGGCCTTCGTGAGCGCGACGGAGATGGCCCTGCGGTCCTTGGCGTCGCGCCCCCTCTCGATCAGGCCCTTGCCCTCCAGCCGGTCGAGCAGCCGCGTGGTGCCGGCCGAGTCGGTGCCGAGCAGCTGGCTGAGACGTCGCGGGCTGGTGACGCCGGTGACGACGTGGATGAGCAGTCCCGCCTGTTGGGAGGTGATGCCCAGCGGCTCGAACCGCTGGTCCATGGCGGTGCGCAGCTCGCGAGCGAGCTGCAGGATCGCGGACGACGCGACCACGCCACTGCTCGGCATTCATACTCCTTGACTGTCATGACAGTTACTGTCTAGTCTGCATCTGTCGCTGTGATCTCAGACTAGTCAGGAAACGACGAAGAACCGTGGAGGCTGCAACGATGGAAAGGGCCGACGTGCGCGAGCTCTTCGAGGCGCTCGGGGCGGCGGGTGACGACGAGGCAGGCCCCGCGCTGTTCGCCGACACGTTCCTCTCGCTCGACCCGAGGTCGGCGTCGATGGTGACGAACGAGCAGGTCCGAGCGGCGCGGCCCCACCGGTCGGCGATGTTCGCCGCAGCGGGGGTGCGGGCCATCACGCTCCAGCACCTCGAGGCACAGCCGCTGGACGAGCAGCACCAGCTGGTGTCGACGTCGTGGAGGACGCAGCTCGTCGACCCCGCCGCGGAACCGCTCACCCTGCGGTCGACGTACCTCGTCCGGCTGGTCGACGGCGCGTGGCGCATCGTTGTCTACCTCAACCACGACGACATCGCCGCCGAACTCGCCCGGCGCACTGCGTGACCGAGGGAGGCCGTCATGGACGTGGACCGGTTGACTCTTGCCCTGCTGGTGCTCCGCGAGGACGCGCCGCAGCTCAGCGAGGACGACGAAAGCACGTTGCAGGACAAGCACATGGCTCACCTGTCGGCGCTGCACGAGGCGGGCGAGCTGCTCGCGGCCGGTCCGGTGCTCGGTGACCCTGACCGGCGGGTGCGCGGGTTCAGCATCTACCGCTGCGACGTGGCCAGGGCTCGCGAGCTGACGGCAGCTGACCCGGCCGCGCGCGCCGGCCGCTACCGCACGGAGCTGCACGAGTGGATCGCTCCCGCTGGCCTGCTCACGTTCACGCCCGGCAGGCTGCCGGCGTCCATGGCTGAGGCGTTCGGCTGACGGCCCTCCCCGGAATGGAGCCCCTCGTGTTCTGCGCCTCTGTCGTCTACCCGCTCGAGAGCGAGGGCTTCGACTTCGAGTACTTCCGAGACCGGCACGTCCCGCTCTTCACGGAGATGCTGGGCGAGAGCTGCGTACGCGTCGAGGTGCACCGCGGTCTCGCCGCCCCCGGCGCTCCACCGCCACCCTTCGTAGCCGCGGCGTACTTCTGGGTGCGGTCCGCGGAGGAGTTCGGGGCCGCGCTCGCCGAGCACGCGTCCACGATCTACGCCGACATCGACAACTTCAGCCAGACGCAGCCGGTCCGTGGATGGGCTGAGGTCAGCAACTACCGGGAGGCACAGCCATGACCGAGACGGCCAACCGCCGCACCGACGACTTCACGCGCGTTCTGCAGCTACCCATGAGCCCGGACGACGTCCTGGCGTTGTTCACGTCGACCGACGGCGTGGCCCGCTGGTGGGGCCCGGCTGTCGGGAGCGCCGACGTCGGGGGCACGATCACCGTGAGCTTTGGCGAGTACGGCGCGAACGCCGTCCAAGTGCT
>DASSTJ010000169.1:0-4082 GCA_035707965.1 Actinomycetales bacterium | reverse complement strand
CAGGTCGACCGCGCCGGTGACGAACATGTGGTGCGCCCACACCGCGACCGACAGCGCCGCGATGCCCAGCGTCGCCGCCACCAGGCCGACGTAGCCGAAGACCGGCTTGCGGCTGAAGACCGGGATGACCTCGCTGATGATGCCGAAGAACGGCAGCGCGATGATGTAGACCTCGGGGTGGCCGAAGAACCAGAACAGGTGCTGCCAGAGCATGGCCCCGCCGTTGCTCGCGTCGTAGACGTGCGCACCCAGCTGACGGTCCGCGCCCAACGCGAGCAGTGCTGCGGCCAGCACCGGGAACACCATGATGACCATCACGCTGGTGATCAGTACCGTCCACGTGAACAGCGACATCCGGAACATCGTCATGCCGGGAGCGCGCATGCAGATGATCGTGGTGATGAAGTTGACGGCACCGAGGATCGTGCCGAAGCCTGCGAGCGAGAGCCCGAAGACCCACAGGTCGGCGCCGAGGTTCGGCGAGTAGACCGCACTGGACAGCGGCGAGTAGGCGAACCAACCGAAGCCCGCCGCACCCTGGGGCGTCAGGAAGCCGGCGGCGGCGATGAGACCGCCGAACAGGTACAGCCAGTAGGCGAACATGTTGAGGCGTGGGAACGCCACGTCGGGCGCGCCGATCTGCAACGGCATGAAGGCGTTGGCGAAGCCCGCGAACAGGGGCGTCGCGAACAGCAGCAGCATGATCGTGCCGTGCATCGTGAACAGCTGGTTGTACTGCTCGGGGTCGCTCACGATCTGCAGGCCCGGTTCGAACAGCTCGGCACGGATGAGCATCGCCATGATGCCGCCGACGACGAACCACGAGAACGACGTGATGAAGTACAGGTTGCCGATGACCTTGTGGTCGGTGGACGTCACCCACTTGACGACCGTGCGTCCGAGCGTGGGCCGAGGCGCCTCGGCCCAGTCGGCCTCGCGGTAGGTGGTGGTCAGCTCACCGGTGGTCATGCGTTGCTCCCTGGCGTCGGGACCTTGTCTCTGTCCTCGGGCACGAGCGGCTCGCGGTCGAGGGTGTTCGGCAGCTGTCCCACGTTGCCCTGGGCCTTGAGGTCCGCCATGTGCTGCTCGAACTCGGCCACCGGCACCACCTTGACCTGGAAGATCATCTGGGAGTGGTAGGTGCCGCAGAGCTCGGCGCACTTGCCGGCGAACGTGCCCTCGGTCGTCGTCGTGACCTGGAACTTGTTGACGCGGCCCGGCAGCATGTCGAGCTTGCGCAGGAACGCCGGCACCCAGAAGGAGTGGATGACGTCGCGAGCGGTCAGCACGAACTCGATCCGCTGGCCGACCGGCAGGTACAAGGTGGGCAGCTTCTCGGCGTCCTTGGCGCTGCCGGTCAGGACGACGGGCACAGAGCTCTCGTACACGTCCTGGTTGACGTAGTTGAAGTCCCACGCCCACTGCTTGCCCACGACGTTGATGATCTGGTCGGGCTTCTTGCTCGTGTCCATGAGCGCCGACTCGTCGCGCGCGGTGTAGAAGAACAGCACGCTGATCATCATGATCGGGATGATCGTGTAAAGGATCTCGAGCGGCAGGTGGTAGCGCAGCTGCACGGGCAGGTTCACGTCGTCCTTGCGCTTGCGATACGCGGCGACGCACCAGATCGTCAGGCCCCAGACGAGCACGCCCACGACGAGGGCCGCGATCCACGCACCGACCCACAGCGTGGTGATGCGGTGGCTGTCGGTCGTCACGCCCTTGGGCATGAAGCCGCGCTCGGTCGTCGCCGAGCAGCCCGACAGTGCCAGGGCGGCAGTGGCTCCGACGACGGCCCACCGCAGCGGGCGGCGCGCCGAGCACGATCGGGGGAACGGACGCACAGCGCACCTTTCGGACGATTCCCCGGACAGGCCGTCTTCGCGTTGACGCACGAAGGCGCACCAGAGGCGAAGGGCCCTGTCCTCCAACGGGCGCAACCCTACTCCAGGCACCATTCCAGCGCGCGCACCGGTCCGCATTCGACGCGTCGCGGCTCGATGGTGCGCAGCCGGCCGTTCCCGCGGGGTCCTCTCCCCCGTGATCGCCTACCGGAAGGCCTCGGGGAGCGGGAGGGCGAGAGCCGCCGCCAGACGCCGGAGGTACTCGGCACGAGGCACCTCCACGACGCCGAGCGACGCGAGGTGCGGCGTGCGCCACTGCACGTCGAGCAGACGCTCGGCACCGTCTCCGGCAGCCTCCAGCAGGCCGACCAGCCCCACGAGGGCGACCTTGGAGCTGTCTGTCTCCCGGTGGAACATGGACTCGCCGGCGAACAGGCCTCCGATGGCCACGCCGTAGAGACCGCCGACGAGCTCGTCGCCCGACCAGCACTCGACCGAGTGGGCCCAGCCCAGCTCGTGCAGGCGCTCATAGGCGCGCTGCACCTGTGGGGTGATCCACCGACCGTCCCGGCCGGGATCGGCGCACGCGTCGACGACCTGACGGAAGGCGGTGTCGACGCGCACGTCGAACCGCGCGCAGGAGCGGCGCAGCGAGCGGCTGACCCGTAGGCCGTCCAGAGGGAGCACCCCGCGGGGGTCGGGCGACCACCAGCCGAGGGGGGGCCGGCCGTCGCGTCCCACCCCCATCGGGAAGAGGCCCAGTCGGTACGCCGCCAGCACCGTGCCCGGCTCGAGGTCGGCCCCGACGCCGACGAGGTCCTCCCCCGGCTCGGTGACGTGGGCGCCCAGCTGCCATGGCGTCGGCGGCGGCTCGACGGGCACGGGTCCCTCAGGGGCGGGCGATGCGCAGGTGGGGCGCCACGTCCGCCCCGGCAGCCTCGCCGTAGGCGTCGACCAGGCGCTGCAGGAAGCCCCCGCGCGCCAGCTCGTACTCCTGGGTGCCCACCGTCTCGATGACGTACGTGGCGAGCATGGACCCGACCTGCGCGCAGCGCTCGAGCCCGAGCCCCCACGACAGTCCGGCGAAGAACCCGGCCCGGAAGGCGTCGCCGACACCCGTCGGGTCGGCCTTGCGGAGCTCGCGAGCCACGCCGACCTCGATCGTGGGCTCGCCCAGTCGCTCGATGCGGACGCCCTTGGGGCCCAGCGTGGTCACCCGGTGGCCGACGCGCTCGAGGATCTGCTGGGCGTTCCACCCGGTCTTCTGCTCGGTCAGGGCCGCCTCGTAGTGGTTCGAGAACAGGTAGGTGGCTCCCTCGACGAGCCTGCGGATGGTCGGCCCGTCGGCGAAGGCGAGCTGCTGAGAGGGGTCGGCGACGAAGGGAAACCCGCGGCTGAGGCACTCCTCGGTGTGCCGCAGCATCGCCTCGGGGTCGTTGGCGCCGATGACGACGAGGTCGAAGCCGCCGTAGCGGTCGGCCAGCGGGGCCAGCTCGATGTCGCGCGCCTCCGTCATGGCCCCGGGGTAGAAGGACGCCATCTGGGCCTGGTCTCGGTCCGTCGTGCAGACGAACCGCGCCGTGTGCCGCAGCTCGGACGTGCGCACGCCGGAGGTGTCGACCCCGTGGCGGTCCAGCCAGGCGCGGTAGTCGACGAAGTCGGGGCCCACCGCGCCGACCAGCAGCGGCCTCAGGCCCAGTCCCGCCATACCGAAGGCGATGTTGGCAGCCACGCCGCCGCGGCGGATGTCGAGGTCCTCGACCAGGAACGACACCGAGATCTTGTCGAGCTGGTCCACGACGAGGGAGTCGGCGAACCGGCCCGGGAAGGTCATGAGGTGGTCGGTGGCGATGGACCCGGTGACGGCGATCTGCACGGCGGCGACCTTACCTCGTGGAGAACGACGAAGGGCCGCCCCGGCGCGGAGCGGCCCTTCGTCGAGGTTCGATCAGCTGAAGCTGTCGCCGCAGGCGCAGCTGCTGCCGGCGTTCGGGTTGTCGATCGTGAAGCCCTGCTTCTCGATCGTGTCGGCGAAGTCGATGGAGGCGCCCTCGAGGTACGGCGCGCTCATGCGGTCGACGACGAGGCCGACGCCGTCGAAGTCCACGACCTGGTCGCCGTCGAGCTCACGCTCGTCGAAGTACAGCTGGTAGATCAGGCCGCTGCATCCGCCGGGCTGGACGGCGACGCGCAGACGCAGGTCGTCGCGTCCTTCCTGCTCGAGCAGGCTCTTCACCT
>DASSTJ010000168.1:0-6935 GCA_035707965.1 Actinomycetales bacterium | reverse complement strand
TGCCGCGGGCCTCGGGCTGACGCGCGACGCCGTTGATGTAGGCGGCGAACACGAGCCCGACACCGATGCCGGGGCCGATGGCGGAGAGGCCGTAGCCGAGGATCGCGATGTCACCGGTCATGTCTACTCATTTTCCTTTGCGGTTCCGCGAGGAGCGGGCGCTCCCCGTTCTCGGTCGGTCAGTGGTGCGTGTGTGCAGTACGTGGGTCGAAACGGGTGGGGCCGGCCGTCAGTGCTCGTCGGCGAGCGCCCCGGCGATGTAGATGGCCGCCAGCAGCGTGAAGATGTAGGCCTGCAGCACCTGCACCAGGATCTCGAACAGCGTCATGACGAAGCCCATGACGAGCGAGCCACCGCCGACGAGCTTGATGCCGAAAGCGCCGTGGATGAGCATGTACTCGCCGCCGCTGATGAACAGCACGAGCAGCAGGTGGCCGGCGAACATGTTGCCCATGAGTCGCAGCGCCAGAGTGACCGGCCGCGTGAACAGGTCGGTGATGAGCTCGAGGATGAAGATGTAGGGAACGAGGGCGATCGGCAGGCCGGACGGCACGAGCGACTTCCAGTAGCCGATGAAGCCGTGCTTGCGGATGCCGATCCAGTGGTAGACGACGAACACGAAGATCGTCAGAGCCGCCGGGAAGGCGATGCGGCTGGTCGACGGGAACTGGATGGGCGGGATGACGCTGAACAGGTTGTTCAGCAGAACGACCGTGAACAGCGACAGCAGGAACGGCACGAACCGCAGGAAGTCGCGGCTGCCGATGATGTCGCGGGCGACGCTGTTGCGCACGAAGCCGTAGAGCGCCTCGGTGAGCGCCTGGCCCTTGCCGGGCACGACGGACAGCCTCTTGGTGCCGGCGAGCAGCGCCCAGCAGATCAGCGCGACCGAGATCACCATGACGACCGAGGCGCGGGTGATCGCGAAGGCGCCGTCAGTGCCGAACAGCGGCTGCCAGAAGTCGCTGACTCCGGGCGACTCGTAGGTCGCACCCAAGGTGGCGAGTGCCACGGTGCTCACAGGTTCTCCTCCGCGGACAGGTCAACGACAGGTCGTGGGGTCGTGCTGAGGTGGCGACAGCCGAGGCTGTCGGCTCCAGTCAGGCGGTGCGTGGCCTCACGAGGAGGGCGCGCCACAGCGCCTCGGGCGAACGGCTCCGGGGTCAGTGGGTACCGTACCTGAACCAGATCAGGTACAACGACAGGGCCATCCCCCCGACGATGCCGACGGGCAGCAGCCACCCGGTACCCGCCCAGCGGTCGATCAACCAGCCGATGCCGCCGAACGTGAACGGGCCGGTCAGCAGGTACGCGAACGCCCGCCAGGCGTCGTCCGACTCTCGCGAGGACTGGGGTCGGCCGTTCGGCGGCGGCGGGGGCTTCTGGGGCGGCTGCGGCATGGCGTGCTCCACGGTAACAAGTCGTCATCACTGGCCGCCCTCGCCGGCGTCCAGCTCGGTGTTCTCCGCGCCCGGCGACACCAGAACGCGCAGGCGCGTGAACGCCCGCATCTCGAACGCCAGCCACACCACGGTGCAGACGATGACGGTCAGCGCCAGCGCCTGGCCCGACAGCCACGTGGCGTCCCGCAGCAGCACCATGGCGACGCCGAGCGCGATGATCTTGGCGGTGTAGGTGCCGAGCACGACGCCCATGACGGCAGTGGGGTCCCACGCGGCGGTGCGCTTCATCACCAGCAGGCTGAGCGAGAAGAACACGACGACCAGCGCCGCGCCGAGCGCAGCCGACCAGGCGCCTTTGCCTCCCGCCATCACCACGGCGAGGACAACACACGCCACAGCGGCCGCGATGGTCGGCACGGCGGACCCGCGCAGCATCGCGCTGAACTGCTCGGCGGTGCCGAGAGCAGCCGGCGGGGTCGTGGTCGGACGTCGGTCCGTGGCCATCACCGGAGCACCTCTGGGTCGCAGGGAGCGGGGGTCTGAGCGCGGGCACCAGGCCCAGAACCACGGCCCAGGACCTCTGTGAAGAAAAGGTGAACGCTGCTTGTGAATGCTATCACAAGCGTCCGGTGTGCGAGGCCAGCCCGATGCGCGCGCGGGGCAGCGTGAAGCCGACCGCGAGCACGCCGAACAGCAGCACGATCGCCACCGCCCACGACGTGGGCAGCACCGCAAAGCCGGCCGCGCCGATCGCGACCATCGCGGTCCACAGGTACAGGGCCATGACCGCCCGGGCGTGGCTGAGGCCGAGGCCCAGCAGCTGGTGGTGCAGGTGCTGGGCGTCGGGGTGCCACGGTCGCCGTCCGGCCCTCGTGCGCCGCACCACGGCGAGCACGAGATCGAGGAACGGCACGACCAGCACGGCCGCGGGCACCAGCAGCGGGAAGAGGTAGAGCGCGCCGGCCGGCAGCTGACCCCCGGTCAGGGTCGACGGGTCGATGTTGCCGACCAGCGAGATCGTGGCCGCCGACAGCAGCAGGCCGAGCAGCATCGAGCCGCTGTCGCCCATGAAGATCCGTGCCGGGTTGAAGTTGTGCGGCAGGAACCCCAGGCAGCAGCCGATCAGCGAGGCCGCCACCAGCGACGAGACCGAGAACACGTTCGGCGCGTAGTCCTTGGAGATCGAGTAGGAGTACGCGAAGAACGCCGTCGCCGAGATGCCGACGATGCCGGCGGCGAGCCCGTCGAGGCCGTCCACGAAGTTCACCGCGTTCATCGTGACGACGACGAGCAGCACCGTGATCGTCACGAGCACCGGCGTCGGCAGGATCGTCGTCACCACCACCGGCAGCGAGACGAGCTGCACCCCCTGCACGACCATGACGCCCGCGGCCAGCACCTGCCCGGCCAGCTTCGTCACGGCGTCCAGGGTCCACAGGTCGTCGACGACCCCCAGCAGGCACACCAGCGCGGCGCCGCTCAGCACCGCGCGCAGGTCGGTGGAGTCACGGGAGACGCCCGAGAGGAACCGCAGGTGCGACGCGACGAACAGCGCCACGACGAAACCGCCGAACATCGCGATGCCTCCCAACCGCGGGATCGGTGACGCGTGCACGTCACGGTCGCGGACGGGCGTGAGCGCGCCGAAGCGGACCGCGGCGCCACGGACCAGCGGCGTCAGCGTGAAGCTGGCCGCCGCCGCGAAGATCAGGACGAAGAGGTACTCACGCACGTGGGTACGCGGGGAACGCCTCGACCAGCTCCTGCACCTGGGAGCGGATCTCGCGCGCCACCGCGCCCTCGGGATCGCCGTCCGTGTCCTTGACGGCCCGGCCGATCAGCTGTGCGATGGTGCCCATCTGCTCCGGCGTCATGCCCTGCGTCGTGACCGACGGGCTGCCCACCCGGATGCCGGACGCGATGCTCGGCGGCTGCGGGTCGTTGGGGATCGCGTTCTTGTTCAGCACGATGCCGGCCGCGTCGCAGCGGGCCTCGGCGTCCTTACCGCTGACGCCGATGCCCTGGAGGTCGAGCAGGGCCAGGTGCGTGTCGGTGCCGCCCGTCACCGGCCGCATGCCCTGCTGCTGCAGGCCGGCCGTCAGGGCCCGGGCGTTGTCGATCACCCGCTGCGCGTACTCCTGGTACTGCGGGGTCATGCACTCCTTGAGGTTGACGGCCTTGGCCGCCACCGCGTGCATGAGCGGCCCGCCCTGCATCATGGGGAACACGGCCTTGTCGATCTTCGCGGCGTGCTCCGCCTTGCAGACGATCATGCCGCCGCGCGGCCCGCGCAGGACCTTGTGCGTGGTAAAGGTGACGACGTCGGCGAGGGGCACGGGGCTCGGGATCGCCTTGCCGGCCACGAGGCCGATGAAGTGCGCCGCGTCGACCATCATGATCGCGCCGACCTCGTCGCACACGTCACGGAAGGCCTGGAAGTCGATGAGCCGCGGGATCGCCGACCCACCGCAGATGATCATCTTCGGCTGGTGCTCCCGCGCGAGCGAGCGCATCTGCTCGTAGTCGATGTCTTCGGTGGTCGGGTCGACCCCGTAGTGGACGGCGTTGAACCACTTGCCGCTGAACGACACCTTCGCACCGTGAGTGAGGTGACCCCCGTGCGGCAGGCTCATGGCGAGCACCGTGTCGCCCGGCGCGCAGAAGGCGGCGTAGGTCGCGATGTTCGCGCTCGCGCCCGAGTGCGGCTGCAGGTTGGCGTGCTCCGCGCCGAACAGCTCCTTGGCGCGCTCGAT
The DNA here is from genome assembly GCA_035707965.1 of Actinomycetales bacterium. Taxonomy (GTDB): domain Bacteria; phylum Actinomycetota; class Actinomycetes; order Actinomycetales; family Angustibacteraceae; genus DASSTJ01. The sequence goes on along the minus strand of DASSTJ010000168.1, from coordinate 2,779 downwards.
GCCGATCTGCTCGGCCTTGTCGACCTCGGAGCAGCCGCCGTAGTACCGCCGTCCGGGGTAGCCCTCGGCGTACTTGTTGCTCAGCGTCGAGCCGAGCGCCGCGAGGACGGCCGGCGAGGTGAAGTTCTCGCTGGCGATGAGCTGCAGGCCGCTGCGCAGGCGGTCGAGCTCGGACAGCAGGACGTCTGCGATCTCCGGGTCCTCCTGCTTGAGGGCGTCGAAGTCAGGACCCCAGAACGTGTCGCTCATGTGCGTCTCTCCCGCGTCGGACGGCTGGCGTTGCCACTCTATTGCCTCTACCGTTCGCTGGACCCTGCCGGTCGGCCGACGGGATCAGGTCGCCGGGACCACGAGGTCGGGGACGACCTCGCGGAGGCGCTCCGGAGCGAGCGGCCCGGCGCGCAGCACCCGCGGGACGTCACCGGTGACGTCGATGATCGTCGACGCCACGGACGACGGGCTCGGACCGGCATCGAGGTAGATGCTCACGGCGTCCCCCAGCATCGCGACGGCCTCGTCGCAGGTCGTCGCGGCCGGTGAGCCGGTCGTGTTCGCGCTCGTGACGGCGAGCGGACCCGTCTTCTCCAGGACTGCCAGCGCGACCCGGTGCAGGGGCATGCGCAACGCGACCGTGCCATGGGTGTCGCCGAGGTCCCAGTCGAGCGACGGCTGGGCCGCGCAGACCAAGGTCAGGGGGCCGGGCCAGAACGCGGCGACCAGCTCGCGCGCCGATGCGGGTACGTGGGTGGCCAGACCGTCGAGCGCGCGCACGTGGGGCACCAGCACGGGCGGCGGCATGTCGCGGCCACGGCCCTTGGCGGCCAGTACCGCGGCCACGGCCTTGCGGTCGAAGGCGTCGGCGCCCACGCCGTAGACGGTGTCGGTCGGCAGGACGATGACCTCGCCGCGGCTGACCGCGTCCGCGGCGATCTGCGCACCGGTACGCCGTCCGGCGTCCGTCGTGGTGTCGAACCGTCTCACGCGGTCATCTTGGCAGGCCGTGCTCGTGGGCCCTGCGGGCGGTCACGTAGCGGGGACGCCCAGCGAGGTCCGGGTGCCCCGCGACGTCGACCCAGACCCGCCTGCCGGCGTGCCGAGCCCGGGTCACCATCGTGACGACCGTCGCCTGCTGGACGTCGGCGTGCTCCATCACGAGCAGCCCGCCGGGTCGCAGGAGCCGGGCTGCCGTCGCCACGACCAGCGCCGGCACGGCGAGGCCGTCCGGCCCTCCGCCGTAGAGCGCGACCTCGGGATCGTGGTCACGCACCTCGGGATCGGTGGGCTCGCTGCCGGGCGGTATGTACGGCGGGTTGCTGACGACGACGTCGACGCGGCCGTCGAGGTCGTCGAAGGCCGTCGCCGCGTCACCCTGCCGCAGGTCGATCTGGGCACCGGTCCTTCGCACGTTCTGGGTCGCCCACGCGAGCGCGTCGGCTGACAGCTCGACCGCGTGCACCCGGCTGGCCGGCGCCTCGGTGGCCACCGCCAGCGCGATGGCCGCGCTGCCGGTGCACAGGTCGACCACGACGGGATGCTCGCCGAGGTCGACCAGACGCTGCGCCTCGTCGACCGCCACGCCGGCCACCACCTCGGTCTCCGGGCGTGGCACGAAGACCCCGGGTCCGACGTCCAGCACGAGGTCCCGGAACGGCGCCTGCCCGGTCAGGTGCTGCAGCGGCGTGCGTCGAGCGCGTTCGGCGACGAGCTCGGAGAACCGGGCGCCGAGCGGCACGCTGTCGCCGCGGACGGCGGCCGTCCGCACCTGGGCGCGGGGCACGCCCAGCACGAAAGCGGCCAGCTCCTCGGCGTCGTTGCGGGGGCTGGGCACGCCTGCCTGCGCGAGCGCCGCCGCGGCCCGGCGCACCGCGGCACCGAGGGGCTCGACGTCCGACGACGCCCCCGCCTGCCCCGGCGTGGACTCGCCCACCTACTCCCCCATCGCGGCCAGCTGAGCCGCCTCGTCAGCCTGCACGGCCGACTCGACGACGGGACCGAGCTCGCCGTCGAGCACGGCGTCGAGGTTGTACGCCTTGTAACCCGTGCGGTGGTCGGAGACCCGGTTCTCCGGGAAGTTGTACGTGCGGATGCGCTCCGACCGGTCGACGGTGCGGACCTGGCTGCGACGAGCGGCAGAAGCCTTGGCCTCCGCCTCCTCGACGGCCAGTGCGTGCAGCCGGGCACGCAGGATGCGCATCGCCTGTTCCCGGTTCTGCAGCTGGCTCTTCTCGTTCTGGCACGACACCACGAGACCCGTCGGCAGGTGGGTGATGCGGACCGCCGAGTCGGTGGTGTTGACGCTCTGCCCGCCGGGCCCGGACGAGCGGAACACGTCGACGCGGAGGTCGGACGCCGGGACGTCGAGCTCGACGGTCTCGTCGGGCTCCGGCATGACCAGCACGCCTGCCGCGGAGGTGTGGATGCGGCCCTGCGACTCGGTGACGGGCACCCGCTGGACACGGTGCACCCCGCCCTCGTACTTCAGCCGCGACCACACGCCGTGCCCGGCCTGCGGCGTGCCCCGGGACTTCACGGCGACCGCGACGTCCTTGTACCCGCCGAGGTCCGACTCCGTGCTGTCGAGGACCTGGGTGCTCCAGCCCTGGTGCTCGGCGAAGCGCAGGTACATCCGCAGCAGGTCGCCCGCGAACAGCGCCGACTCCTCGCCGCCCTCGCCCGCCTTGATCTCGAGGATGACGTCGCGGTCATCGTCCGGGTCACGAGGCACGAGCAGCCGACGCAGCCGGTCGGCGGCCTCGTCACGGGCGTGCTCGAGCTGCGG
>DASSTJ010000167.1:0-5227 GCA_035707965.1 Actinomycetales bacterium | reverse complement strand
CTCAGGATCAGAAGGGGAGCAGCGAATGCTCGCTCGCATCCGCAAGTCCATGGAGGAGAAGGACCAGGGCTTCACCCTGATCGAGCTCCTCGTCGTGATGATCATCATCGGCATCCTCGCCGCCATCGCCATCCCGGTGTTTCTGAACCAGCGCAAGAAGGCTCAGGACTCCGCGGCGAAGGCTGACGTCTCGACCATCGGCAAGGAGATCGCCACGTACTACGTCGACGGTCTCGGTTCGACCGCGAGCGGCGCCATGGCCGTGAGCATCGACGCCAATGGCCGCTACGTGCTCAACGTGACCGCCGCCGCCGGCCCGCCCGTCGTCGCCGCTGTGACGAACCAGGACCTCGGCAAGGCCAGCGCGAACAACGTCCTGGGCGCGCAGGAGTACATCGACTCCACCAAGTGGTGCGTCTCGGTCACCAACCCCAAGGGTGACAAGGCTGTCACGGGCTACAAGTACTCGGCCAAGGGTGGCCTCGGCGAGGGCGTCTGCGGCGCTGCTGACGTCTCCTGACGAGACGCCCTACGGGGCTCACGAGAGTGGGCGGCACCCCCGGGTGCCGCCCACTCTGACGTTTCACCCGATAGGGGCAGCCGATGTACTCAAGGCAGGCACCCGATCTGACGATGCGTGTGCAGCACGACAACACCGCGACGTCCGCGACCGGGAGGTGACCCATGCGCCAACGTGGCACGAGCAAGGACGAGCGAGGCTTCACCCTCGTCGAGCTGCTGATCGTCATGATCGTCATCGGGGTCCTCGCGGCCATCGCCATCCCGGTCTTCCTGTCCCAGCGCGCCAAGGCGCACGACAGCTCGACGAAAGCGGACGTCAACACGGTCGGCAAGGAGATCGCCACCTACTTCGTCGATGGTACGGGCGCCCTCTCCCTCGACTTCACCGCGACGCCCGGCAGTGTGGTCATCGCGGACGGGGCCTCGTTCTCCACCACGGTGAACCTCACCAACGGGACGGCGCGACCGACGTCCGGCGTCTCGGCCGGCCTCAACGACCCGGATACGTGGTGCGTCGCGCTGACGGACCCCGAAGGTGCTGTCAAGGAGTTCAAGTACAGCGCCGCGGGCGGCCTCGAGGAGGGCACGTGCTGAACGGCCTCATGTCCGGAGCGGAGCAGCGGAGCGACCGAGTCGCGTCGCGACGTGGCGACGACTCGGGCTTCACGCTGGTCGAGCTGATGGTGACCATGACCGTGGCGTCGATCATGCTGGCGATCGGCATCTTCGGCTTCGCGAACTGGCAGAGGGCGGCGCAGCAGAAGGGCTCGGCCCGCGAGCTGGTCAGCACCCTGCGCAACGCTTCTGAGCGCGCCATCTCCGAGGGGCGTACGTACTGCGTGGACATCAACGCGGCCGGTACCGCCATGGAGACCTGGCGGTACACGTGTGGTGTCAACCCCGCGTCCCCGCCGGCGCCAGCCAGCCAGCTGCTGCAGAAGACCAGCACGCAGAGCACGAAGGTGACGCTCACCGCCACCGTCACCAATCCCTCGCCTGCGCCGACCTGCCCGACGTCCTACAGATGCGTCTACTTCTACCCGCGCGGCACGGCCACGCCCGCGACGGTGGTCGTCGCGAGCAGCGTCCGGACCAAGACCTACACCGTCACCGTGGAAGGGCTGACCGCTCGTGTCTACTCACCTGAGCTCTAGGCTCCGCCGGCTCGGCCGTGGGAGAGCCGGGCGCGACGGCGGCTTCACGCTGATCGAGGTCATGGTGGCGCTCGGCCTCATCACCGTGCTGCTGCTGGCCACGCTGCCTCTGCTCGTCCACGTGCTCGACTCGACCAAGGTGACGAAGTCGCAGACCCAGGCGAAGAACCTGGCGCAGCAGCGGCTCGATCAGCTGCGCAACCTGCGCTTCCACGTCGACCGGCAGAACGGCCCGTTCCTTGACCTGCTCGACATGTACTACACGAACGCGACGTCGTCCTCGCCGCAGACGACGGTCACCGTCGGCGGCCTGCAGCTCAAGGGCAAGTACGTGGTCAGCGCGACGGCGACGGGCGGCCACCCTGCCGGTGCCTACTACCAGGTGAGCACCGGCCCGCTGCCCGGCTACACGTTGTTCTCGCAGACGATCGACACCCAGTTCCTCAAGCCTGACGGCACGGCTCTCGACAAGGCCGCCTACGAGAACAAGTACGACAGCCAGGTCGTCGGCAAGGACCAGAGCCCCAGCCTGATGGTCGGGGTCACCATCATCACCAGCTGGCTGGACAACGCCGGAGCCGCCAAGAGCTACCGGGTCTACACCCGCATCACTGATGGACGACCTCAGCTGCCGGTCATCCAGAGCCAGGCGCGCGCCCTCGCGGTCGACATCAGCTCGACCGCGATGGACGGCGGCACGCTGCAGCTGCAGGGCGGCGTGGCCACGGTGGACGGCGCCCAGTCGAGCGGGTCGTCGATCGCGGGCTACGCGACTGGTGCCGTCGTGATCGACGGTGTGACGACGATGACGGGCAAGGTGACCCAGTTCAACCTCCCATCGCAGAACGTCACCACCACCGGTTCGACCTCACCGCAGTCCGGCACCGCCTGCTCCTGGTACGGGTTCGGCCAGAACGACGTGAGCAACGTGACGGGCGACGTCGCGGGTGGTTTGCCGAAGGCGCCGACGAACGTGGACGCCGCCACACCGGCGAACGTGTTCAGCGGCTACCTGCTGAACAGCGGCACCCCGACCTGCGGACAGCTGAGCTTCGACAACACCGCACGCGGAGGAACGCTCCGCTCGGACAGCATCGGCACCGTCATGGGCTCCGCACCGTTCGTCAAGGCTCCGGACGCCACGGGCAGCACTGCGTCCATCGTCGGCTCGGTGTACGCGACGTCCACGCCGCTCCTCGCTGCGCCGATGCAGACGAAGTCGGGGGCGCGGGTCACCATGGCGCAACCAGTCATCGTGTTCCCGGGCTCGCCAGAGAACACGAGCGGACCGACCACGCCCGGCCTGGTGCAGGTACGCGTGGTGGGTGCCGAGGTCAACTGCACCAGCGGCGCAACCCCCACAGTCAACGGCAAGTACACGCTGTACCTCAGCTGGTGGGGAAGATCCTCGACCGAGGCGGTGGCGCGATGGCACTCCCGGACCTTCACGTACAGCTCCGGGAGCGGAGCGCCCACGGCCACCGGTGAGAGCTGGGACCCGACGAACACGTTCCTCAGCAGCGGGTTGCGGCTCAGCGACCTGGTGCAGGTCTCGCTCGGCGCAGGCGGCGGACCGGCGGTCATCAGCGAAGGGGCCCAGACGGGACTTCGGGGCTTCCCGAACGGCATCGTGACGGTGACCACCGCGCCGACGCTCCAGACCGAGTTCGCGTCGGGCTACTCAGCCGTCAACGTCGTGGTCGGCAAGATCACCTGCGTCGCGGACGACGCACGATGAGCGCGCTGCAGTGTGCGCTGCGGCCGACCACGACGGGCGCGCGGGACGAAAGCGGCTACACGCTCGTCGAGATGCTCGTCGCGATGACCGTCGTGATGTTCATCGTGCTGGGCAGCATGGCGCTGCTGCGCTCCAGCAGCGGGCTGGTGAAGACCTCCAGCCAGCTGCAGGACGTGAACGAGGAGGCGCGCCAGGCCATCAACCGCATGTCGCGCGACCTTCGCCAGGCCAAGCAGGTCGTGACCGCCGTCAACCCTGACGGCGCGACGTTCGACCCCACGCGCATCGTCGCCATCCGGTTCCAGGCCGACTTCGACGGCGACCAGTGCATCGGTGGCGTCGCGCTGCCGAACCGCACCATCTCGTCGCCGTGCCTGCCGTACAACAGCAGCAACCCCGAGGACGTGAGCTACTGCTTCGCGCCGGTGGCGGGTGCGGCGGGCCAGCTCTACGTCATCGACAACCAGGCGTCCGGCGTCACACCGGTGACGTCGACCAGCACCAGCTGCGAGGGCGGCCAGCCGATCCTCGCGGGGAACGTGTCGGGGTTCTCCCTCGAGTACCGCAGCAACGAGTACCGATACGACCTCAACCCCAGCGACGGTGTCACGTCGTGGCGCGAGCTCGACTCCGGCGGCGCCGCCGTCGGCAACAACAACGGCAAGCTCGACGTCGAGCTCGCCAACATCGACACCGTCATCCTGAACGTCAGGATGCGTACGCCCGAAGGGCACCTGCAGGACTACCGCACCCAAGTCGACCTGAGAAACGAGTCGCAATGAGCACCGGATCTTCTCGCGGCCTGTTGAGCCGCCTGCGACACGACGACGAGGGCCTCGGCATCGTCACCGTCATCTTTCTCGCAGCCGTTCTCACAGCCCTGACCATCACAGCCGTCAAGGTGACCGTGTCGAACCTGGACAACACCCGGCGTGACCGTCAGGCGCTCAGTGCGCTGGCGACGTCCGAGGCTGGCGTCTCCCAGGCGCTGATGTACCTGCGAGGCGGTTCTTTGGCATCCCTGACGTGCACTGAGCCGGCGCCCGGTGCGGCTCCTGGCGCGAACTGCACCGGCGCCGGTCCGAGCTGGACCAGCGCCACCAACCCGAAGCTCGTCGGCGTCAACACAGCGACGGGGACCTGCGCTCCCGGCGCGGACTGCTTCAAGGTCTGGATCGGCACGATCAAGCCCTACGTGCCCAACTGCCCCGAGCGGCGTGACGCCGCCATCGGTACCTGCTCGGGTATCTACCGCGTGCACTCGACCGGCCTCGCTGAGAGTGGCCCCAGCGCGCGCGCCGTCGCTGTCGACGTCAAGGTGACGCCGTACCCCTTCCCGATCGGCGTCTTCGCCGAGAGCTTCAGCGGCAACGGCACTCCCGGCATCCACTTCGAGAGCGTCTTCACCAACGGCTGCATCAAGAACCGGCAGCGCGACGACCACAGCGGCTCCGGATTCCAGTTCCAGTGGGACTCGTCGGCCAACCGACCGGTGCTCGACCTGATCTACGACCAGCCTGCCGCGGCCCACGCGACGGGCGACATCTCCGACAGCAACAACAGCTGCGGGTCGGGCTCGGGCGGTGCGCCGATCCACAAGGTCGCGGTGTGCAACCCGGACTACCCGTATGACCAGGACGGGTCTGGCGGTGCACTGACCCCTGGTGACGGCTGCTACGGCAAGTACACCCGCACGGACGGCACGGTCTACCCCACGACCTCGAAGTTCACCCAGGCCGAGCTGCAGACGTACGGTTACCGACCACGTGGTCTGACGGACGCCCAGTACGACGCCTTGCGCAGCCAGGCGCAG
>DASSTJ010000166.1:0-7727 GCA_035707965.1 Actinomycetales bacterium | reverse complement strand
CGCGGACGACGGCACCGTCCTCGACGAGCAGCGCGCCGCCCACCCGGACGGCACGGAGGTGGACCCTGGCCACTGGGTCGCGGCGCTCGAGGCCACCACCGGCGACCTGCTCCCCCGCGCCGCCGCCGTGTCCGTGGCCGGGCAGCAGCACGGCATGGTCGCGCTCGGTGCCGACGGGCGCCCGGTGCGTCCGGCGCTGCTGTGGAACGACCTGCGGTCGGCCCCCCAGGCAGCCGAGCTGGTGACCGAGCTCGGCGGACCCAGCGAGTGCGCCGCCCTGGTCGGCAGCGTGCTGGTCGCGTCGTACACCGTGACCAAGCTGCGCTGGCTGCGCGACCACGAGCCGGACCACGCCGACGCCGTCCGCCGGGTGCTGCTGCCCCACGACCTCCTGACGTGGCACCTGGCCGGCCGCCACGACGACCCGGTCACCGATCGCGGCGACGCCTCCGGCACCGGCTACTTCTCCACCGTCGAGGGCAGGTGGCTCCCGGACGTCGCCGCCCGGGCCCTCGGCCACGAGGTCGGCCTCTCCCGCGTCGCCGCCCCGGCTGAGGCCGTCGGCCGCACGGCCACAGGAGCGGTCATCGGCTGTGGCACCGGCGACAACATGGCCGCGGCCCTCGGCCTCGGGCTGGAGGCCGGCGACGTCGCCGTCTCGGTCGGCACCTCGGGCGTCGCCTCGGTGGTGAGCCCGACACCGACCGCCGACCCCTCCGGCCTGGTGTCCGGCTTCGCCGACGCCACCGGACGGTTCCTCCCGCTGGTGTGCACCCTCAACGCCTCGCGGGTGCTCGACCTCACCGCGCGGCTGCTCGGCGTCGACCACACTGGCCTCGCCTCGCTCGCGCTGGCATCGCCCCCCGGCGCAGGCGGCCTGACGCTCCTGCCGTACCTCGACGGCGAGCGGACCCCCAACCGTCCGGACGCGTCCGGGACACTGCACGGCCTCACGAGCACCACCTCGCGCGAGCAGCTGGCCAGGGCCGCAGTCGAGGGCCTGCTGTGCTCCCTGGCGGACGCGGTCGACCACCTGGTCGCGGCCACGGGTACCCCGGTCCGTCGCGTCGTGCTCGTCGGCGGCGGAGCTCGCAACGAGGCGGTGCGCGTCGTCGCGCCGGCCGTCCTCGGTGTGCCGGTGCATGTGCCCCCGGAGAGCGAGTACGTGGCGCGGGGGGCCGCGCGTCAGGCGGCCTGGGTGCTCAGCGGTGATTCCCGGCCTCCGGCCTGGCCGCTCCCCGATGTCCGCGAGTACGAGGCGACGCCGACCCCGCAGGTGCGCGCCCGGTACGCCGCCCTGCGCGAGGACCCTCCCCCGCCGGTCACCGACCGGTGAGCCCCCGTCTGGACACCTGACCAGCCGCACGACCACCACGACAACGACCACGACCGCGACCACGACCACGACCACGATGACGAGGACCACGATGGACATCCCCAGCCCCACCCCTGCTGACAAGTTCTCCTTCGGTCTGTGGACCGTCGGCTACCCCGGCCGCGACCCGTTCGGGGACCCGACTCGGGCGCCGCTCGACCCCGTGCGGGCGCTGGAGCAGCTGGCGAAGATCGGCGCCTACGGCGTGAACTTCCACGACAACGACGTGATCCCGTTCGGTGCCGACGAAGCCGAGCGCGGCCGCATCGTCGACCGCTTCAAGCAGGGCCTGGCCGACACGGGCCTCGTCGTGACGACGGCCACGACCAACCTGTTCACCCACCCGGTGTTCAAGGACGGCGGCTTCACGTCCAACGACCGCGACGTGCGCCGCTTCGCGATCGCGAAGGTCATGCGCAACGTCGAGCTGGCCGCCGAGCTGGGCGCGAAGGTCTACGTCGCCTGGGGCGGCCGTGAGGGCGCCGAGTCCGGCGCAGCCAAGGACGTGCAGGCCGCTCTGGACCGGTACAAGGAGGCGTTCGACCTGCTCGGTGACTTCGTCACCGACCGCGGGTACGACCTCCGCTTCGCGATCGAGCCGAAGCCGAACGAGCCCCGCGGCGACATCCTGCTCCCGACCGTCGGCCACGCGCTCGCATTCATCGACACCCTGGAGCGTCCGGACCTCGTCGGCGTGAACCCCGAGATCGGGCACGAGGAGATGGCCGGGCTGAACGCGGCGCACGGCTACGCCCAGGCCCTCTGGCACGGGAAGCTGTTCCACATCGATCTCAACGGGCAGCACGGCCCCCGCTTCGACCAGGACCTCCGCTTCGGTGCGGGCAACGTGCGCGGCGCGTTCTGGGTGGTCGACACGCTGCTGGCAGGGGGCTACGACGGGCCCGTGCACTTCGACTACAAGCCCGCCCGCACCGAGGACGACGCCGGCGTCTGGGTCTCGGCGGAGGCGTGCATGCGCAACTACCTGATCCTGCGCGAGAAGGTGACGGCGTTCCGCCGCGATCCCGAGGTGCAGCAGGCGCTGACCGAAGCCCGTGTGGCCGAGCTCTCCACCCCGACGCTGTCGGACGGCGAGGGCTGGCGGGACCTCAAGGACGCGGCGGTCCCTGACGTCGAGGCGCTCGCTGCACGCGGCATGGCGTTCGAGCGGCTCGACCAGCTCGCGCTGGAGCACCTGTACGGGGTGCGCGGCTGAGCGGCGAGCCGATCACCCGTCCGCCGTCCGGCCCCGTGGCCACCGAGCAGCTGCGGCGCCAGAACACGGCTCTGGTACTCAGACAGCTCAGGTCCGCCGGCCCGGCGAGCCGGGCCGGGCTCGCCCAGGCCACCGGTCTCGCCAAGGCGACGGTCGGCGCGATCGTGGCCGACCTGCACCGGCAGGGCGTGGTCCGTGACGCGCCGGTCGTGGACGTGACGGACGCGGAGCCACGGCTCGGCCGCCCCGGACGTCCGGTCGAGCTCGACGGCGCCCACCTCGTCGCCCTCGGGCTGGAGGTCAACGTCGACTACGTCGCCGCGACGGCGCTCGACCTGGCCGGGCGACGGGTGCTGCAGCAGCGACAGCCCCTAGCGGCCGAGCAGTCACCGCTGGAGGAGGTCACCGATCTCGCCGCTAGGTCACTCGTCGAGCTCGGTCGACAGCGGCGCGACGTGCTCGGCGTCGCGGTCGCGGTGCCCGGTCTCGTGGACCACGAGAACGGGCACGTCGTCACCGCGCCCAACCTCGGCTGGCGCGACCTGCCCCTGGCGCAGCTCCTGGCCGCCTCCCTGCCCGCTGGCGCGCTGCCGACCGGCCGGCCGCTGCGGGTGGACAACGACGCCAACGACGCCGCCGTCGCCGAAGCCGCCTGGGGCGCGGCCCGTGGCCGCAGCCCGGTCCTCTACCTGACCGGGACCGTGGGACTCGGGGCCGGCGTGGTCGTGGACGGCGCGGCCCAGCGCGGGGCGTCCGGGTTCGCCGGCGAGGTGGGCCACGTGCCGATCGGTGGGTCGTCCCTGCGGTGCGCCTGCGGCAGGGTGGGCTGCTGGGAGACAGTCGTCGGACTGCCTGCGACGTTGCGGGCGGTCGGCATGCTGGCCGAGGGCCACGAGCCCGGAACGGTGACCGGCGACCCCGTGCAGGTGGCGGCCGCGGTCGCTGCCCGTGCCGAGCGGGACCCGACCGTGGCAGCCCGCCTCGGGGACGTCGCCCGCGGCCTCGCGTCCGGGATCGTCACCCTGGTGAGCATGCTGGACCCCGAGATGGTGGTGCTGGGAGGCTACTTCGTGCCGCTCGGGCCGTGGCTCCTGCCCGTCGTCGAGCAGGCGGTGCGGGACGACGTGCTGGCCGGCAGCACACGCCGGTGCACGGTCGCACTCAGCACGCTCGGCCTCCACGCGGCCTCGTCCGGAGCGGCCGCCGACGTGCTGTCCGGCGTCTTCACCGGCTCGCTGCCGGTCACGCCCTAGCGCCCAGCGTCCACAAAGCGCCGGCAGCCTGCCGCCGCATCACGCCGCCGCGTCGGGGCTGCTCCAGCTCGCCGCCGCGTCAGGGGCCGCTGCCCAGAACCCCCCTCACGCCGATCTCGCGGTCGGGCGACGGCGCGGCCCGACGGCGGCGGAGAGGTCCCGGCAGGCCTGGCCAAGCACCCGGGCGGGGTCCTCGAGCAGCGGGGCGAAGGCGCGCTCCGCTGCGCCCAGGAGCACCGCGTCGGCACCCAGCTGAGGGACGACGACGCGCACCTGCTCGCGAGGCGCCGCGAGGGCCGCGCGACCGAAGGCCTCGTCGGTGGTGGTCCGCACCACCGGGTACAGCGCCCGCAGCACGCCGCCCAGGACGATGACCTCGGGGTTCAGCAGGTTGACGATGCTGCCCAGCCCCAGACCGAGATAGCGACCGACGGTGCGCAGCGCGGCCGACGGCGTGCGCACCTCGGCCAGACGCTCGGTGAGCGTCTCGAGGTCGGTCGCCGTGCTGCGCAGCGCAGCGCCGATCACCGGAGCCCCGATCTCCGTCTCCCAGCAGCCCCGGCTGCCGCACCGACAGGTGCGGCCGCGCGGGTTGATCATCAGGTGACCCAGCTCGCCCGCGTAGCCCCCGACGCCGTGCAGCGGCTGCCCACCGACGATGACACCACCGCCGACGCCGACGTCACCCGCCAGGAAGACCATGTTCGCGTGCGAGACGCCCGCGCCGCGAGTGTGCTCGGCCAGCGCACCGAGGTCGGCGTCGTTCGCCAGCTGCAGTGCGAGTCGCCCGCCCATCCGCGTCCGCAGCACGTCGGCGAACGGGACGTCCGTCCACGCGAGGTTCGGGGCGAACCGGACCAGGCCGTCTCGCTCTCGGACGACGCCGGGCACGCCCACCCCGATGCCGATGACAGCCGCGCCCTCGGGCGTGCCGGACGCCACCTGGCGCAGCAGCCGGACGACGGCCGCAGCCACGTCCTCGACGCGCCCTGTGGTGGGCGTGGGGGCGTTGCGACGGGACAGGATCGAGCCGCCCAGCCCCACGCGCGCGGCACGCAGGACGTCGACACCGACCTCGATCGCGAGCACCACGACGTCCTCAGCGCTCGGTCGCACGTCGAGCGACGGCCGGCCGGCCCCGACCCGGCCCCCGCTCGGCGCGGTCTCGACGACCGCACCGAGCGACACGAGCTCACCGACCAGAGCACCGATCGTGCTGCGGTTCAACCCCATCCGGGAGGTGAGCTCCGCACGCGACAGCTGACCGTCGTGGTGCAGGTGGGCGAGCAGCGTCCCGAGGTTGTGCCGTCGCACCGCCTCCTGGTTGGTGCCGGCACCTGGCCGGCCCGAGGCCGTCATCGACACCCGCCTCAGTGCCCGGTCGCGTTGCGGCGACGGCGCGAGATCGCGTCGACGCTCGCGGCCAGCAGCAGAACCGTGCCGGTGACGAGGTAGTTGACGTACGCCGCGAGGCCGAGCAGGCCGAGGCCGTTGTCGATCATGGCGATGACCAGGCCACCGATGATGGCGTCCCGGATGCGTCCCTTGCCACCGAAGAGGCTGGTGCCACCGATGACCGCCGCGCCCACGGCGTAGAGCAGCGTGTTGCCGGCACCCGCGTCCGGCGTCACGGAGTTGAGCCGGGACGCCGCGATCAGTCCGCTGAGCGCCGCCATGCCTGAGCAGATGACGAACACCGAGATGCGCACCCGGTCCACGCTGATGCCGGCCCGACGGGCGGCCTCCGCGTTGCCGCCGCTCGCGTAGACGTGCCGGCCGTAGCGGGTGCGGGAGAAGACGAACGACCACACGATGAGCAGCACGGCCACCAGCGGAACGGCGTACGGGATACCCGCGAGCGTGATGGTGGGCACGCGTGCGCGGTTGATGCTCAGCACGTACGTCATGGCCAGGAGGACCACCGCCATCCCCACGACGCGCAGGACGACCAGCGCGAGCGGAGACCGTGCGAGACCCGCCTTCGCGTGGGCGAGATGACGCCGGAGGCTGAGGGCGGCGTACAGGACGGACGCCGCCACGGCGACGACCCATCCGACGGTGACCGGCAGGTTGCTGTTGGCGATCGCCAGGATCGTGCCGTCGTGCACCGGCACGGTGCCGCCCTGGCCGATCAGCTTGAGGGTGATGCCCTGCAGGCCCAGGAAGAACGCCAGCGTCACGACGAACGACGGGATGCCCAGCTTCGCCACCATGAGCCCGATGACGAGACCGATCACCATGCCGGTCAGCAGAGCCGCGAGCACCCCGACGTACCAGGGCATCCCGTCACCCCGGATGACGACCGCCATGACGCCGGCCGACGCGCCGCCGGCGACCCCGGCCGACAGGTCGATCTCGGCCATCAGCAGCACGGGGACCAGGCCCATGGCGAGCACGCAGATCGCCGCCGCCTGCACGAGCAGGTTCGTGATGTTGATCGCCGACGGGAACGTGTCCGGTCGCAGGACGGTGAAGATGATGCCGAGGGCGACGAGTCCCAGGACCGCGGGCAGCGGTCCCATGTCGCCGCCACGGAGGCGGTCCCGGTAGGCCTGAGCAGCCCCACGCAGCGTCGTGGCGTGCTGGTCCCCGGCGAAGTCGGACGCCGCCACCGAGGGGCTCGGTGGCGTGCCGCCCGCGTTCACGACGGTCATCTGCTTCACGCCCTTCGTCGTCGGTGTCATGTCAGCTCGACTCGTTGGCCGCGGCCATCGGCAGCCCGATGCTGCCGGACCGACCGGCGGTGATCAGCTCGACCACCTGGCTGTGGGTCACGTCGGCGGCCGGGACGTCGGCCGCCACCCGGCCCAGGTACAAGGCTGTGATCCGGTCGGCCACCTCGAGCACGTCGACCATGTTGTGCGAGATGAGCAGAACGCCCAGACCCTTGTCGGCTAGGCGGCGCACCAGGTCGAGCACCTGGCGCGTCTGCGCGACGCCCAGGGCGGCCGTCGGCTCGTCGAGCAGCACGACCTTCGAGTTCCAGAGCACCGCCTTAGCGATCGCGACGGTCTGGCGCTGACCACCGGAGAGGCTGGACACGGACTGCCGCACGGACTTCACGGTGCGGACCGAGAGCGAGGACAGGGTGTCGCGCGCCTCCTGCTCCATCGTGCGCTCGTCCAGCAGGATCCCGCGGTGACGCTCACGTCCGAGGAACATGTTCTCGACGATGTCGAGGTTGTCGCAGAGCGCGAGGTCCTGGTAGACGATCTCGATGCCGAGCGCCGACGCGTCACGCGGTCCCGTGATGTGCACCGGCTTGCCTTCGAACAGGTACTCACCGCTGTCGAAGGGGTAGATGCCGGCCACGGTCTTGACCAGCGTCGACTTGCCGGCGCCGTTGTCACCGACGAGGGCAGTGACCTGGCCCGGGTAGACCCGCAGATCCACGTCGTGCAGCACGTGCACCGCTCCGAAGCTCTTGTTGATGCGCCGCAGCTCGAGCAGCGGTTCTGCTGGTGCCGTCATGGCCCCTCCTCGGTCGCGCCGGTCGGTGGACGGTGACCGGGTCCCGCCGCGGTGCGGCGGGACCCGACCACCTCGCCGGTCAGGAGATGCCGGCCGCCGTGCACTTGTCGGCGTAGGCGCCGGTGCACAGCTCGTCCTTCGTGACGCCGCCGTCGGAGACGACGTCCTTCACGCTGTCCTTCATGATCGACACAGGGTCGAGCAGGATGGACGGCACGTCGCGGTTGCCCGTGTCGTCGTGCACGGTGCCGTTCGTCTTCCCAGGCTGGCCCTTGATGAGGCCGATGGCCAGCTCGGCCAGCGCGCCCGCCTCCGCCTTGGCCGACTTGTAGACGGTCATGCACTGGGTGCCGTCAAGGATGTTCTGCAGGCCCTGGACCGTCGCGTCCTGCCCGGTCACCGGCACCTTGCC
>DASSTJ010000165.1:0-6068 GCA_035707965.1 Actinomycetales bacterium | reverse complement strand
GCAGATGCGACGCGATCGTCGAGGTCTGCGGGATCACGGCGAGCTCGGCACGCCCGAACACCTTGTGGCGGCCACCTGCGATGGACTCGTCGGCGGCGGCCGCCACCCCGAGCAGGACGTCGGCAACCGGGTCGACGTCGGTACCGTCGGCATCGACCTGCATGGCGCGCCGCACGTAGAACGCGCCGGACCGGTAGTGCAGGAGGGCCGGGTCGGTGGGTCGGAGTGCCGCCGCCACGGCGGCGTTGGACTCGTGGCCGGACGACCCGATCGTGTAGTAGCCGCGTCCTTGCTTCTGCATCCAGCGGGCCGCCAGGTCGAGGTGGCGGCTCGTGAGCTGCGCGTCCAGCAGGCGGCACGCCTCCGCGACGGTCAGGCGCGATCCCGGCCGCACCGGGTCGTCCTCCTGGGGTCGGCCCGCCAGGTGACGGGGAGCGACGAGCCGAGAGAACGCCTGGAGCAGGTGGTCGTCCGTCACAGCCTGAAGTCGAGGTCCGGCACGAGCTCGACGACGTCCATCTGGGCCTTCTGCAGCCGCCCCGAGTAGTCCCAGTTGAGCGCCTGCCACCGCGTCATCTGGTCGAGCACCCAGATGCCGGACTGCCGGCTGCCGTTGCCGGACTTGCCGTTGCCGCCGAACGGCAGGTGTGCCTCTGCCCCGGAGGTGGAGTTGTTGACGCTCACCATGCCGGCCGAGATGCCGCGCCGGAAGCGGAAGACGGACTGCGGGTCGGAGGTGTAGATGGACGACGAGAGGCCGTAGCCGGAGCGGTTCGCCAGCTTGATCGCCTCGTCGAGCGTCGAGAACGTCGTGACGCCGACGAGCGGCCCGAACGTCTCCTCGAGAAAGACCTGGTCGTCCGCCCGCACGCCGTCGAGGATCACCGGGTGGTAGAACAGGCCGGCAGCGGGGTCACCGACGAAGCCGGAGCGCGGGTTGTCGGCCGTGATCCGACCCACACCGTCGGAACCGAGCACCGTGTGGTGCGGCTCGATCCAGCCGAGGTAGTCCTCGTACCGGTCGGCGAACTTCTGGTCGAGCATCGGTCCGTACAGGACGTCCCGCGCCGGGTCGCCGAGCTTCGCGGCTCGGGTCGCCGCCACGAACCGCGCCAGGAACTCGTCGTGCACCCGCTCGTCCACGATGACCGTGCCGAGCGACGTGCAGCGCTGACCGCCCGTGCCGAAACCCGCGAACAGCGCGCCCTCGACGGCCAGGTCGAGGTCGGCGTCCGCGCACACGACCATCGGGTTCTTGCCGCCGAGCTCGAGACAGGACGACTGCAGGTGCCGGCCGGTGAGCTCGCCGATGCGACGACCCACGGCGCTCGACCCGGTGAAGCCCACCTTGTCGACGTGACCGCTCTCGAGCGCCTGCTCGAGGCCGCCGAACGTCGCGGGGCCGTCCGCGTGCACGATGTTCAGCACGCCCTCGGGCAGCCCACCGCCGCGGACGAACAGCTCGTAGAAGGCCTGCGCCGACGCCGCCGCGTACTCCGCCGGCTTCCACACGACCGTGTTGCCGCAGAGCAGCGCGGGGACGATGTACCAGGACGGGACGGCGACCGGGAAGTTGCCCGCCGTCACGACAGCCACGGTGCCCACCGGGTTGCGGAAGGTGAAGAGCTGCTTGTCGGGCATCTCCGAAGGCACCGTCTGCCCGTAGAGGCGCCGGCCCTCGCCGAGGAAGAAGTCGCAGGTGTCGACGATCTCGCGCACCTCGCCGAGGGCCTCGGCGTAGGGCTTGCCGATCTCCTTGGTCACGAGCGCGGCGAGCGCCTCGGCGTTCGCCTCGACGAGACGGCCGATGGTGGCGATCGCGCGGCCGCGCACCGGCGCGGGGACGTCGGCCCAGGCAGTCTGCGCCTCGTGGGCTACCCGGCACGCGTCGGCGAAGGCGGTGGCGTCGACGAGCTCGACCTCCGCGACGAGCTCGTCGGTGCGGGACGGGTTGGTCGAGCGGTAGCGCGAGGCGACGGACGCCTCGACCGGGGACCCGCCTACCACGGAACGGACCGCGGACCGGCCAGTGGTCGTCGTCATCAGGACTCCTGCCGCTCGAAGGTCGTGGCGTCCAGGGCAGAAAGCACCCGGTCGAGGGCCGCGACGGCCTGGTCGAGCTCGTCGTCGGTCACGTTGAGCGCCGGCCGGAAGCGTACGGACCGTGCACCGCACCCGAGCGCCAGGACGTGCTCGTCGTCGTACAGCCGGCGGATCACGTCGGCCCGCGCCTCGCCGTCCGGCAGGTCGAGCGCGCACATGAGGCCGCGCCCGCGGACGTTGCTCACCACGGCCGGGTGCCGCCGCGCCAGGCCGTTCAGCTGCTCCAGCAGGTGGGCGCCGCGCTCGGCTGCGTTGGTGACGAGATCGTCGCGCTCGATGACCTCGAGCAGGCGCCGGGAGCGCACCATGTCGGCGAGACCGCCGCCCCACGTGGAGTTGATGCGGCTCGACACGTGGAACACGTTGTCCGGCACCTCGTCGACCCGGCGACCGGCCATGATGCCGCCGAGCTGCACCTTCTTGGCGAAGGCCACGATGTCGGGCTCGAGGCCGAGCTGTTGGTAGGCCCAGGTGGTGCCTGTCAGACCGACGCCGGTCTGCACCTCGTCGACGACGAAGAGGGCGTCGTGGTCGCGGCAGAGCTGCTGCATGGCGCGCAGGAACTCCGGTCGCATGTGGTTGTCGCCGCCTTCGCCCTGGATCGGCTCGGCGATGAAGCAGGCGATGTCGTCCGGGTAGAGCGAGAACGCGGCGTGGGCCTGGTCGAGGGCGTGCCGCTCGGCAGCCTCCACCTCAGCGAGGTGCTCGGAGAGGGGGAAGACGACCGCCGGCACGTCGATGCGCGGCCACTCGAACTTCGGGTAGCGCGCCGTCTTGACCGGGTCGGTGTTCGTCAGCGACATCGTGTACCCGGTGCGTCCGTGGAACGCTCGGGTCAGGTGCAGCACCCTCGTGCCGAGCTCCGGCGACTTCCCGCGCGACTCGTTGAGGCGGCTCTTCCAGTCGAACGCCACCTTGAGGGCGTTCTCGACCGCCAGGCCCCCACCCTCGATGAAGAACAGGTGAGGCAGTGCCGGGTCGCCCAGGACCCGAGCGAACGTCTCGACGAACTCGGCGTACGGGACCGTGTACGCGTCGGAGTTCGCCGGCTTGCTGGCGGCAGCCAGCGCGAGCTCGCGCATGAAGCCCGGGTCGTCGACGACGTCCGGCACGCCGAGGCCCAGGGGGGACGACGCGAAGAACGTGTAGAGGTCCAGGTACGCCTCGCCCGTGCGGGCGTCGACCAGCCAGGAACCCTTGCTGCGTTCGAGGTCGACCACCAGCCCGAAGCCGTCCGCCAGCAGGTGGTGGCCGAGCGCCTCGTGAACCCGGTCTGGGGCGACGCGCGCTTCAGTAAGTTCTCTTGTCATCTCGCCGGCTGCTCGCATGTTTTGAGCGTAGACCCGATGTCAACAGGCAATCCTCCTGCCCCGGGCGGTCCGGGGGAGCGCTCGGAGGCAGCCGGCCCGGCGGCGACCGGCTAGACCCAGCGGAGCAGGCCACGCCGCCAGGCGTGCGCCAGGCCGATGGCCAGGACGCCGAGGAAGACGCCCATCTCCGCGAGCGTCGCCCAGCCGAACCCGGGGAGCCGCAGCACCGTGGCCCACGGCAGCAGGTACATCGCGTCGACGGCGAAGACGACGTAGAGGTAGGCGTACAGGTAGTAGCGCACCTGGCTCTGCGCCCAGCCCTGACCGACGGGGTCGACGCCGCACTCGTAGGTCGTCAGCTTGGCCGGGGTCGGGTCGGACGGCCGCAGCAGTCGAGCGCCCTGCGTGCCCGCGACGAACAGCGCGACGCCGGTCAGCACCACGAGACCGACGACGGCGTAGGGCGGCAGGTCGCTCACGTCGTCCAGGCTAGCCCCGTGCGCAGTTTCGTCGACCGCGCACGCGAAGTCCGTTCCAGGCGTACACATGGCACCGAAGGGAGAGACGTGCGTGTGAGACGCACCTCCCGTGGAGGTGCCAGCTCGCAGCGCGGCCTACGATGGACGGTGTCTGGAACGGCGATGAAGCGACAGGGTGAACGCCTGATGAGCGGCAAGCGGGTCGAGCAGCTGGACCGTGTCGTCATTCGGTTCGCCGGTGACTCCGGTGACGGCATGCAGCTGACCGGGGCGCGGTTCACCTCGGACACGGCGCTGCTCGGCAACGACCTGTCGACACTGCCGAACTTCCCGGCCGAGATCCGCGCACCGCAGGGCACGCTGCCGGGGGTCTCGAGCTTCCAGCTGCACTTCGCCGACCACGACGTCCTCACTCCGGGCGACGCTCCCGACGTCCTCGTGGCCATGAATCCCGCGGCGCTCAAGGCGAACCTGCGCGACCTGCCGCGCGGTGCGACGGTCATCGTCGACACGGACGAGTTCACCAAGCGCAACCTGGGCAAGGTCGGCTACGAGGCGAACCCGCTGGAGGACGGGTCGCTCGACTCGTTCCACGTGCACGCGCTCGGGCTGACGTCGATCACCGTGGCGGCGCTCGTCGACTTCGACCTGACCCGCAAGGAGAAGGAGCGGGCGAAGAACATGTTCGCCCTGGGCCTGCTGTCGTGGATGTACCACCGGCCCACTGACGGCACGGAGGCGTTCTTGCGCACGAAGTTCGGGCGCGAGCCCGAGCTGTTGAAGGCGAACCTGGCAGCGCTGCACGCCGGCTGGAACTACGGCGAGACCACCGAGGACTTCGCGGTGTCGTTCAAGGTCGCGCCGGCTCCCATGCCCAGCGGTCGCTACCGCAACATCACCGGCAACCTCGCCCTGGCCTACGGGCTGGTGGTCGGCGCTCGCCGGGCCGGTCGCCCCATGGTGCTGGGCTCGTACCCGATCACACCGGCGTCCGACGTCCTGCACACGCTCTCGGGCCTGAAGCGCTTCGGCGTGACCACGATGCAGTGCGAGGACGAGATCGCAGGCGTCGGCGCGGCGCTCGGAGCGTCCTTCGGCGGGGCGGTCGGGGTGACGACGACGTCCGGGCCGGGTGTGGCGCTGAAGTCGGAGACGATCGGGCTCGCGGTGTCGCTCGAGCTGCCCCTGGTGGTCTGCGACATCCAGCGCGGCGGCCCGTCGACCGGCCTGCCGACCAAGACCGAGCAGTCCGACCTCCTGCAGGCGGTGTTCGGCCGCAACGGCGAGGCACCAGTCGCGGTCGTGGCGCCGCGCTCCCCCGCCGACAACTTCGACATCGCGCTCGAGGCGGTGCGGATCGCGACCACGTACCGCACGCCGGTGCTGCTGCTGTCCGACGGCTACCTGGCCAACGGGTCCGAACCGTGGCGCATCCCGGACCTCGCCGACCTGCCGGCGATGCACGTCGAGCTGGCGACCGAGCCGAACGCCGTGGCGGACGACGGCACGCCGGTCTTCCACCCGTACCTGCGCGACCCGCAGACGCTCGCCCGCCCGTGGGCGGTCCCCGGTACGCCCGGGCTCGAGCACCGCGTCGGCGGCATCGAGAAGGCCGACGGCACGGGCAACATCTCGTACGACCCCGACAACCACGACCGCATGGTGCACCTGCGGCAGGCGAAGATCGACGGTATCGCCGCCACCATCGGCGACCTCGAGGTGGACGACCCGACCGGGTCGGCCGACGTGCTCGTGCTCGGCTGGGGGTCGACGTACGGCCCGATCACGGCTGCCGCTCGCGCCGTCCGTGCGCGCGATGGCGTCGTCGCCACCGCGCACCTACGGCACCTGAACCCGTTCCCGCCCAACACCGGCGAGGTGCTGCGCCGCTACCGGACGGTGCTGGTGCCCGAGATGAACCTGGGGCAGCTGCGCCAGCTGCTGCGTGCGAAGTACCTGGTCGACGTCCAGGGCTACAACCAGGTCCGGGGCCTGCCGTTCACGACGTCCGAGCTCGTCGAGGCGATCACGACGGCGATCGCGTCGAACCAGCTGGCCGCGGCCAGCACCGACCAGCCGGTCGCCGGCCAGCTGCCGGACGGCAGCGACCGCCGTCCCGCCGACGACAGCCCGGCCGGCCCGGCGGCCCCCGAGCAGGAGGCGTCATGACCGACCA
>DASSTJ010000164.1:0-3390 GCA_035707965.1 Actinomycetales bacterium | reverse complement strand
ATCAAGAACCTCTCGGCGTGGCTCACCACCGTTGTCGGCCGGCTGAGCCTCGACCTTCTGAGGTCCCGCCGCGTTCGTAGAGAGACGACGTACGACGAGGCGCCGCGGGAGGTCGTGCTCGACGAACCGGACGACCAGGGCGTGCTCGCGGACTCCGTCGGCATCGCCCTGCTCGTCGTGCTGGAGCGGCTGACGCCCGACGAGCGCCTGGCCTTTGTGCTGCATGACATCTTCGCTGTGCCTTTCGCCGAGATCGCGGAGATCCTCGGCAAGAGCGCCGACGCCGCCAAGATGCTCGCCAGCAGGGCGCGGCGGAAGGTCCGCGCCACCGATGACGTTGCGGAGGCGCGCGCCCAGCGGAAGGTGGTCGACGCCTTCCTCGCCGCGGCACGCGAGGGCGACTTCGCCAAGCTGCTCGTGGTCCTGTCGCCCGACGTCGAGCTCCGTGTCGACGCACCCGGCGGGCGCGTCGTCGTGCTCGGAGCGACCGAGGTGGCAGCCCGAGCGCAGATGTTCTCGCGGGTCGCGAGCGACGTCCGGCCTGTTCTCGTCGACGGACAGCCGGGGATCGTCTCCTGGCGCCCCGACGGAACGGTGAT
Source organism: Actinomycetales bacterium (assembly GCA_035707965.1). GTDB lineage: Bacteria > Actinomycetota > Actinomycetes > Actinomycetales > Angustibacteraceae > DASSTJ01. The sequence continues at coordinate 2,791 of DASSTJ010000164.1, read as the reverse complement.
GTCGGTCATGGCCTACACCGTCGCCGACGGCGTGATCACCGTGATCGCCTCGATCAGCGACCCCGAGCTCCTGTCCACGCTGATCCTGCCCGAGCCGACTCGATGACGGCACGATGTTGCGGCGCTTCGACGACCTGCTCGGGGAGGAAGAATGACCCGGTTGGTGTCAACGGCGTGGACCCGCCATCCGTGTCATGGGATGCAGGCGTGCAGAGAAAGCGAAACCGCAGGTCAACGGGGGAGGTGACCTGCGGTTCCGCGTGCGCGCCTGAAGGGATTCGAACCCCTAACCTTCTGATCCGTAGTCAGATGCTCTATCCGTTGAGCTACAGGCGCCCGTCCGGGCGTCGCCGCCGAGGACCGGAACATGCTAGCCGACGACCACGGCGGGCACCCAATCGGCGAGGTGCCCTCGCCGGTGAACGCCGCGCGTCGCGCATAATCGGCGGGTGACCTCAGGATCCGCGGGCGCCCACCCCAGCGATGTGTTCATGTCGCTGGCCGAGGTCGTCTACCGCCACAGCACGTACGACGACATCCACGCCGCCATCACCCGGACCGCGGTCGAGGTGATCCCCGGCTGCGACCACGCCTGTGTGACCGTGATGCGCAGCGGCGCGGAGCCGCAGACCCTCGGGGCCACCGACGACATCGCCGCGACGGTGGACGCGTTCGAGCGGCAGGTCGGCGAGGGACCGTGCCTCGACGCGATCATGGAGCAGTCGTTCCAGCTCGACACCGACATCGAACGGCACTCGACGTGGCCGAAGCTGAGCAGGCTGGTGCTCGAGCACACGCCCGTGCGCGGCATGCTCGGCTACCGGCTGTTCGTGGGTGAGCGCAAGGCCGGGGCGCTGAACATCTTCTCCGACACGGCCGGTGCCCTCGACGCCAAGGCAGCCGACCTCGGCGCCATCGTCGCTGCGTTCGCCTCGACCGCCCTGGGCGCGGCCAGCCAGCGCGAGCACGCCGACAACCTGCTCAAGGCGCTGCACTCCAACCGTGAGATCGGCAAGGCCGTCGGCCTGCTGATGGCCACCCACGGCATCGGCGAGGAGCAGGCGTTCGACACCCTGAAGCGGTCCTCCATGGACCTCAACGTCCGGCTCGCCGACCTGGCGCGGCGGGTCATCGACGACCCGGGCGTCCTGCACCGAGGGAGCTGACTGCCCGAATAGGCCGTGGGGGCGCGGTCGGGCTATGCTCATCCTGCCGGACAGTCGAAGAGCAGGCCGCTCGGTGTGGTCTCTTTCCGGGAGTCGGACTCCGTGCAACTGCGCCTCGACGCGTGCCCATCGTGGCTGATCGCGTTCCCTCCTGTCCTGCTCACCCTCGGCGGCGTCGTCGACGGCACCGCGGAGGCAGCGCGTTGACGACGTACGACACCGGCCGGCGCGGCGACGACCGGATGGTGGCACTGACCGACCAGATCGACGCGCTGGAGACCGACCTCGCGTCGGTGCAGCGGAAGTGCGTGGTCCACCAGCGGGAGGCCGAGCGGCAGCGCGGGCTCGCGGAGGCTGCGACCGGCACGACCGCCCACCTTCACCAGCGGCTGGCCGAGCGGGCCGAGCGCCGCGCCGGCCTGGAGCTGGTCACCGTCAACCGGCTGCTGGCCCGCCGTGAGCAGCTCGCCGCCGAGGTCCTGGGCGTGGTCGGCGGGGCCCCCGCGGGCGACCCGGATGCCGACGGCCGCCCGAACGGCCAGCTGAACGTTGACCCGGACGGCGACCCGGGCGTCGGCGTCCACGCTTGAACGATCCAATAGGTTCCCCCGCGGACGGAGGGTTACATTCACTCAGTCTCCGGTGGCGCCCCAGTGACGTGGCGACCCCCAGTCATCGCCTGACCGAAAGGGCTAGTAGAAGACATGGTGGATGTGGCGAAGGCGCTCGAAGAGGGTGGGCTCACCAACCCGCACGTGCGTGAGTACGTCGAGTACTGGGCGGGGGTCACCGGCGCCGCACGGATCGAGGTCGTGAGCGCGGCCGACGATGCGCGCCTCGTCGAGGAGGCCCTGGCGGCCGGCGAGCTGCAGCCGGCCGGCGACGGGCTCTACTACTCCCGCAGCTACGAGAAGGACACCGCCCGCTCCGAGGAGCGCACCATCGTGGCCACCAACCGGCCCGAGGACAAGGGTGTCTACAACAACTGGCGTCCGGCGTCGGAGATGAAGCCGCTGCTCGAGGGCAAGATGCGCGGCGCCTCCGAGGGCAAGACGATGTACGTCATCCCCTACCTGATGTCGCCCCCGGGCAGTCCGCTGGAGCAGTACGCCGCCGGCGTCGAGCTCACCGACAACCGGTGCGTCGTCCTGCACATGATCCGGATGGCCCGCGTCGACGCGTCGTACCTCAACGAGCTCGCGGAGCCGGACAACTTCGTCCGCGCGGTCCACGTCACCGGTGACCTGCCGAACCTCGGCCAGGGCACGCCGGACGACGAGCGCTACTTCGTCACCGTGGCCGACGAGCGCACCATCCTGCACTTCGGGTCGTCGTACGGCGGCAACGCGCTGCTGGGCAAGATCGCCCATGGCCTGCGGCAGGGCTCCTACGATGGCTGGTCGACCGGCAAGTTCCTGGTGGAGCAGTTCATGCTGCTCGGCATCACCGACAAGGAGACCGGGAAGAAGTACCACATCTGCGGAGGCTTCCCGAGCGCCTCGGGCAAGACCAACCTCGCGATGACGCTGGCGCCCGACGCGCTCGGCGACCGCTACTACGTCGAGTTCTACGGCGACGACATCGCCTGGCTGTGGGTCGGCGAGGACGGCCGGCTCTACGGGATG
>DASSTJ010000163.1:0-2734 GCA_035707965.1 Actinomycetales bacterium | reverse complement strand
CGTCGGCCACGGCGCGGGCGACCTCCTCGGTGTTGCCCCACATCGACTCGAACACGACCAGTGCGCGGTTCATCTCTCTGCTCCTTCCAAGGTGGCCGCCTTGGCGCGGCCCGGCTTCATGCGATGCCCTGCGGCTTGCGGACGGCGCGGTTCGCCGAGACCAGCGCGGCGACGACGAGGGCGACCGACAGGAGCAGCACGACGAAGGCGAGCCCGAACATCAGGGGGACGAGCCAGTCGAGCATCGGCAGGGTGGCCGCGAACGTCGCCGTCGTGGCCACCCCCGCGGCCGCGTCGGCGTTCATCACGACCACGCTCCAGTCACCCGTCGCGACGGGCCAGACGAGTGTCTGCGTGCCGGTGCCCGTGCTCTGCGCAGCCCACGTGAGCGCGTCGGCGGGCGGAGCGCCCGGCGCGCCTCCCTCGACGGACTGGTATGCCGCGTGGCCGGGTCGCGCAGACCGCACGACGCTGTGCGCCACACCGCTGAGGTAGGTGTCCACCTCGCGCGTCGGCGCGATGCCGACGAACACCGCCTTGCCGTTCTCGGTCACCAGCGTGATGCGGGCATCGCCGATGGCGTCCCGGGGCACGGACCGGATGGCAGTGGCGGCGTGCAGCTCGATGGTGTCGGACACCACGGCATACGAGGAGCTCGACAGGTGCACCGGGTCGCTGGTGACGTAGCCGGCACCGTCACGCAACGCGGTGTCCGCGTAGGCGAAGGCGCCGCCCGCCCCGGCCAGGCCGATGGCGAGCAGCAGCGCCACGGCACCTCCGACGAGCGTGACCACGCGCCCTGTCGTCCAGGCATGGCCGCCCGGCTCGTTGGTGCGCAGCGCGGTCGCTGCCTCGCCGGCGCCGGAGGGCGCGTCACCCAGCGGCAGCGCGAGCTGGCCCGCGCCCGGGTCGTCGCCACCCTGGTCGAGGCGGAACGGCGGGTACTCGTCCGTCATCAGCGCCGCGTAGCCGGCCACGCGGAGGACCCAGCGGTTGAGGCCGAGGACGAGGTCGAACAACGGCTTGGGGTACCGCCCGGTGAACAGCAGCGCCACGGCCGCCACGAGGGCGAGCAGGCCGATGAGGCCACCACCCCAGCTCCAGATCCACGGGCCCCCCGGGTTGTCCGCGGACCGCGAGGCGAACCAGGCGCCACTGCCGAGCAGCAGCCCGACGACGATGTAGTGCGGCAGCGCGAGCAGCCACCACTTCACGAGGACCAGGCCGCGGGAGAGGTGTGCCGGGTAGTCGACGTCGAGCCGGGCCGGGTAGGTCGGGTCGTCCTGGAGCGAGAACGGCGGGTAGCGGTCGGTGCCGAGGGCGCCGTAGGCGTAGTAGGCCACCCTCCAGCTCCAGCGCAGCACGCCGACGTTGAAGACGAAGATCGCCCTGGGGTACCGCCCCGTGAACAGGATCGCGAAGAAGGCGACCACGCTCAGCACGGCGAAGGCAACCCACAGGAGCGACAGCACGACGTAGTGCGGCACCACCAGCAACCACTTCACGAGCCAGAGACCTCGGCTCAGCTTGGGGTCGAGGTGTCCCTCGACGTGCACCGGGTACACCACCGCGCTCATCTCGATCGCCTCCGTCGTGACTGGTGGTCCACCCGCGACGTTCCTCGCGGCGAGCGCGGCAGGTCAGGGTCCAACGTCCCGCTGTGCAGGGCTACGGTGGCGAGGTGGACCTCGAACAGCTCACCGGCCCGGTCGCGTACCACGGCGAGGGACCGGTCTGGTCGACCAGCTGGGGCGGGCTGCACTGGGTGGACATGCTCGCCGGAGACGTGCTGTCACTGGCGGCCGACGGATCGGTGGGGCGACGCCACGTCTCCGACGTCGTCGCCGCGATGCGTCCCCGCACCGGCGGTGGCACGGTCTACGCCGTCGAGCGAGGGCTGCTCGTGGAGGACGACGACGGCACGCTGCGCCAAGTGCCGGTGTGGCGAGACCCCGCCGTGCGGATGAACGAGGGCGCCTGCGACCCCGACGGCCGCCTGTGGGTCGGCTCGATGGCGTACGCCAAGACCCCGGGCGCGGCCAGCCTCTATCGGTGGGACGGCGTGGGCGAGGTCGAGCCGGTGCTGCACGACGTCACAATCTCCAACGGCATGGGCTGGAGCCCCGACGGCACCCTCGCCTACTACACCGACACCGCCACGCACGAAGTGAGCGTGTTCGACTACGCGAGGGAGACCGGCTTGACCAACCGGCGCACCCTCGTGCGGGTCGCCGACGACGGCAGCCCCGACGGCCTGACCGTCGACGCCGAGGGCGGCATCTGGACCGCGATCGCCAACCAGGGCACGGTCCACCGGTACACCCCGCAGGGGCGGCTCGACGAGGTCATCGAGGTGCCGGCCACCAAGGTCACCTCGTGCACCTTCGGCGGCGAGGAGCTCGACCGGCTGTTCATCACCACGTCGAAGGAGGACGTGGACACCAGCGCCGACCGCAACGCCGGCTCGCTGTTCTGCGCCGACGTGGGGGTCCGTGGCCTGCCCGTGCTGGAGTTCGCCGGCTGAGCGTTGGTGCCGAAGGCGGGACTTGAACCCGCACGCCCTTGCGGGCAAAGCATTTTGAGTGCTCCGTGTCTGCCATTCCACCACTTCGGCGGCAGCCGAGAATCTAACACTTCGGCGGCAGCCGAGAAGCTAACACTCCGGCGGCAGCCGAGAATCTAACACTTCGGCGCGCGCGACGGCCTGGGTCGTCGGTCGCGGCACGCAGTCTAA
>DASSTJ010000162.1:0-5906 GCA_035707965.1 Actinomycetales bacterium | reverse complement strand
CTGCCTGCGCTGCCTCGACCTGCACCGGCGGGACCGCGACCCGGACTGGCCGCAGGTCGTCGCGCAGCTGCTCAGCGCCCAGACCACGCGCACCTGCGGGCGCGCCGAGACGGCGTCCGCCACTGCGGCGGCCGGGCTGGCCGCGCTGCAGGTGCTCGTGCACCTGGACGGCTACACGCGCCCGGTGAGCGTGGGTCGCACGTTGGAGCTGACCCTGCCTGAAGGGCTTGTCGAGCGCCGGGCCTGGCGCCTGCACCCGTCGTGCGGGTGCGCCCGGCTGCCGACGACCTGGCGGGTCAGCCCTCGGCGGGCGCCGGCATGACGGACAATGGGGGTGTGACCGACCTCCCGCGCAAGGCCGTGACCCGCACGGCCAAGCTGGCGACCCTGCCGCTCGGCTTCGCGGGCCGCACCGCCCTGGGCTTCGGGCGCCGGGTGGGCGGGCGTCCGGCCGAGCTCGTGGCCGCCGAGGTCCAGGCGCGTACCGCCGAGCAGATGTTCAAGGTGCTCGGCGAGCTCAAGGGCGGCGCCATGAAGTTCGGCCAGGCCATGAGCATCTTCGAGGCCGCGCTGCCGGAGGAGATCGCCGCGCCGTACCGGGCGACGCTCACGAAGCTGCAGGACGCCGCTCCCCCGCTGCCCGCCGCGACCGTGCACCAGGTGCTCAAGGCGGAGCTCGGCGCTCAGTGGCGCCGCAAGTTCGCCGAGTTCGACGACCGGCCCGCGGCGGCCGCGTCGATCGGTCAGGTGCACCGAGCCGTCTGGAAGGACGGACGTCCGGTCGCCGTCAAGGTGCAGTACCCCGGTGCCGGTGACGCCCTGCTCTCCGACCTCGTGCAGGTGTCGCGCGTGGCACGGCTGTCCGCGAGCTGGATCCCCGGCATCGACATGAAGCCGATCATGGACGAGCTGAAGGCCCGCGTCACCGAGGAGCTCGACTACCGGCTGGAGGCGTCGTCCCAGCGGCAGTTCGCCGACGCGTTCCGCGGCGACGACCGCTTCGCGATCCCCGAGGTCGTGGCCGACAGCGACCACGTGCTCGTCAGCGAGTGGCTCGAGGGCCGGCCCCTGTCCCGGGTGATCAGCGACGGCACCCCCGAGGAGCGGGACGCCGCGGCCAGCCGGTACCTCGAGTTCCTCGTCGTCGGACCGCAGCGGGCCGGGCTGCTGCACGCCGACCCCCACCCTGGCAACTTCCGGCTCATGGCGGACGGGCGTCTCGGCGTCCTCGACTTCGGCGCGGTCAACCGGCTGCCCGACGGCTTGCCGGACGAGATGGGGTCGCTGCTGGCCCGCGCGCTCGACGGCGACGCCGACGCGGTGGTCGAGGGGCTGCGCGCCGAGGGCTTCATCAAGTCGTCGATCTCGATCGACGGTGAGGCGCTCCTCGCCTACCTCGACCCCTTCCTCGACCCGGTGCGCGACGAGACCTTCCGGTTCACCCGCTCCTGGCTGCGCGAGCTGTTCGGCCACATCAACGACCCGCGCCGGCCGCAGTGGGGGGTCGGCCTCAAGCTCAACCTGCCGCCGGACTACCTGCTCATCCACCGGGTGTGGCTCGGCGGCATCGGCGTCCTGTGCCAGATCGACGGCGAGGTCGCCGCGCGTGAGGTCCTCGAGGAGCACCTGCCCGGGTTCGCGCCGGACGACATCAGCGCCTGAGCGCGCTCAGACCCCGGTCAACGGCGCAGGTGCGGCAGCAGGCTGACCGGTGTCGAGCGGGGGCCGGCGAGGTGCCGGCGCGGCAGGGACGACGTCCGACCGTGGTCGCCTCGGCGAGCGCCGCCTCAGCTGCAGCACCGCGACCGACGAGAGGACGACGACCCCGCCCAGCAGCTGCAGCGGTGTCAGGAACTCCCGCAGCACCACCGCCGCGAGCACCGTGGTGACGACCGGCTCGAACGTCGACACGATGGCCGCGGTCGACGGGCCGCTGCGCCGCAACCCGGCGAAGAACGCGAGCATCGCCACCACGGTCGAGACCACGGCGATGCAGCCAACCCAGAACCAGCCGGCGACGTCGAAGCTCAGGTCGATCGTGCCGGTTGCCAGGCCGCGTGCGGCGAGTGCCGCGGCCGCGCCCGTCATGACGAGCGCCGACAGCACCACTGGCGGCACCTGGTGCACGGCACCGTCGGCGACGAGGATGTAGACGGTGTACGTGACGGCCGCCCCGAAGGCGAGCGCCACCCCGACCAGGTCGAAGCTGAGCCCGCCGGCACCGACCAGCACGAGCAGCGTGCCAGCCGACGACACGCCCAGTGCCGCCAGCCGCCTCAGCGTGAGGCGGTCCCGACCCAGCAGCACCGCGGCGAGCGTCACCAGCGCCGGGTAGGTGTAGAGCACGAGCGCGACCATCGGCGCGTCGATCCGGTCGAGTGCGGCGAAGTACAGGCTGGACTGCGTCGCGTACCCCACCGCACCGAGGCCCAACGCGGTCAGCACCAGGCGCGGCGTCAGCCGGCCGGCCCCGAGCCTCGAGCCGCCCGAGCCGGACCGCAGCGTCGGACCGGCCAGCAGCAGCGCTCCCAGCAGTGCGGCCGCGACCCCGAAACGCAGGAGCAGCAACGACTCGGGGGTCACTCCGGAGCGGTAGGCCAGCTTGCCGAAGATCGGCATCGCACCGAAGCAGGCGGCGGACAGAAGGCACAGGAAGGGACCCACGACCACTCAGTGTCTGCGGCGCTTCCGGCCACGTCCAGTGACCATTCGTGGATGCCATCGGTTAGTGTTGCTTCATGGTCGAGCTGGACCTGCGCCGCTTGCGACTGCTGCGCGAGCTTCAGGAGCGGGGCACGCTCGGAGCGGTTGCCGACGCCCTGCGGTACAGCCCGTCGGCGGTCTCGCAGCAGCTGGCCGTGCTCGAGAGGGACGTCGGCGTACGGCTTCTGCAGAAGGCCGGACGGGGAGTGCGCCTGACCGACGCCGGCGTCCTGCTCGCCCAGCACGCCGAGGTGCTGCTGACCGCGGCGGAGAAGGCCCGAGCCGACCTGGCGTCGTTGACCGGCGACGTGCGCGGGACCGTCCGGGCCGGCGGGCTCCAGTCCGCGACGCGACGGCTGCTCGTCCCCGCGCTCGCTCGGACGCGGGCCGTCCACCCGTCCGTGCGGGTCGAGGTGTCGGAGCTGGAGCTCGAGCAGGCGCTGCCCGAGCTGCGACTCGGGTCGCTCGACGTCGTCGTCAGCGACGAGTACGACGGCTACCCGCGTCCCCGGCCGAGCCGGCTCGTCTTCGAGGTGCTGCACTCCGAGCGGCTCCGGCTCGTACTGCCGCCCGACCACCCGCAGGCCGGGCGCGGCGGCCCAGTTCCGGTGGCCGCGCTGCGTGACGACGTCTGGGTGTCGTCGGCGAGTGGGACGGGGCACCACGCGCTCGTCGTCGGCACGTGCCGGTCGCTGGGCGGGTTCGAGCCGGACCTGCGTCACCGGTCCAACGACGCCGACGTCCAGCTCGACCTCGTGCGCACGGCCGGCGCGGTCGCCCTCATGCCGGCGCTGACCCTTCCCGCGGACGACCTCTCGTTGGCGGTGCGCGACCTCGACGCATCCGTCGGACGGCGGCTGGTCGGGATCACGCGCGGCGGGCCCGCAACGCCCGCCCTGCAGGCGTTCCTCGCGGCCGTGCGGGAGCAGGCCCGGTCGCTCGCGGAGCCTCGACGCAGCTAGCGACCGGTCACCAGAAGCCGCGCTCGAGCTTGGCCTCGATGCTGCGGAGGTTCTCCCGGACGCAGCGTGGGCACATCCAGACCGTACGGCCGCGCTCGACACCCCGCGTCCAGGCGACCAGCTGGCTCTCGTCGTCCGGCCCTGGCGCTCCGCACGACGCGCACACGACGGTGGCGTCCTCGCTCACGTCTCCGACGCTACGCCGAGGTAGACGAATCCGGGTCCCTCATCGCGGAACGGCACGCCGAGCGACTCCAGCGCAGGCCTCCAGGACCCGGTGCACGACGGTTCCGCGGCCTCGAATCCGTGGTCTGCGGTCAGCACGAACAGGACGTCATCGGTGACACCCAAGCCGTCCAGGTGCGCCAGGAACGTCTGCAGCCGTCGGTCGCTGTCGCGCAGCGAGTCGCGGGCGATGGACGAGCGAGGGCCTCCGGCGTGGTGCCCGGCGTCCGTGAGCGTCGACGCCCACCAGGTGAGGACCGGGGCCGTCGCCGGCGCGTCGAACAGCTGCAGCACCTGCTGCAGCCCCACGTCGTCGACCTGGGTCGCCCACGCGAAGTACTCGTCGTCGAGGTGCGCCGGCTCGCCCAGGTACGGCGACGTGCTCGGGTCGGGCAGCATCTCGCCGAGGCCCGCCGCGCCGCTGCTCGACCCGCTCGCCCGGATCACCGCCATGGTCGAGTAGTCCGCGCCCCGGTCGATCGCCTCGTCGACGCTCGCCGTGCGCGGCGACCCGTCGGGCCGCGCGGCGACGTGGTCGGCCACCATCTCGAACACCGTCCGCACGCCTGGCCGAAGCCACTCGCTGCTGCGATGCCACGTGCTGGAGTCGTTGGGGACGACGCGCTCGTCCGTCGCACGGTCGTAGAAGACGTTGCCGAGCACGCCGTGGCGACCTGGGCCGACCCCAGTCAGGATCGACGTGTGGTTCGTGAGCGTGATGCTCGGGAACTCGGCGACCGCACCACCGCGCAGCGCCACGCCGTGCTCGATGAGACGTGCCACCGCTGGCAGCTGCCCCGTCCCGGCCAGGTGCAGCAGGTCACCACAGCTCGCCCCGTCCCAGAGCAGCCCGACCACCCAGCGCGGACGCCGGCTCGCGGCCCACTCGCCGTCGCCCGGTCGTGAGCCGGTCAGCTCGGCGGTGAGGTAGCGCGCCAGAGGCCTGCCGTCGAGCGGTGCCCCCTCGGCGTCGCGAAGGTCGTCGAACGGCACGCCGGCCGCCACCGCCAGCGTGGGACCGACGTCCACCAGCCGCGCGTGGTCGTCGACGAACCCGCGCGGCTCCACGCCCGCACCGGACAGCAGCAACGGCGCCCGGGACTGCACGACGTCCAGCGACCCGTGCTCACCTCGGTGACCGCCCTCGTCCGGGAAGTAGTGGCGCGGGGTGTGGACGACGACCAGGTCCGGGCTGCGGGTGGGATCGCTCAGCAACGAGCTGATGCGGCGGTACGGGTAGGGGTAGGCGTTGCGCTCGTTGTCCGGTGACGGGTCGGCCACCTCCTGCTCGTACGGCAGGAAGGCCATCGGGTCCGTGGACGCGACCGGGTCGTCCCCGACGAGCACCTCGTGCCGGCCGTCGTGGTGCAGGCGCACGCGACCGCGGTGGTTGGCGACGAGGACGCCGGGCGCCGGGCCGCCGTGGAGTGTGGCCAGGGCGTCGGGCGGGTCCAGCCAGGCGACGAGGTCGACGATCTGGGCCAGGTCCGGGCTGGTCAGGGCGACGACGGCCTGCTCGAGGAGCGCAGCATGGGACCGCCGCCGGTCAACGTCTCCCAGGGTCACCGCCCGACCCTACTGGCGGCGCCCGGTCGAACGCCCGCACCGCACCCATCGCCGCACACCTCGGGCGTGCGTGCGTGGGTCCGGTCGTGGGTGCGGCCAGCCGGTCGCGATCACAGCACACCCGCCCGCACCCATCGCTGCACACCGTGTGCGTGGCTCAACGCAGACCGGGGTGCCGCCGTCCTGGTGGACGACGACACCCCGGTCGGTCGTGCGGTGCGGGTCAGCCGGTATCAGCCGACCAGCAGGCGCAGTCGCAGCTGTGCGCGCTCGGCGGCGCGAACAGCCTTCTGCGACTCGCGACGGGCCTTGGCGACCCGCGCGGCGCGCGCTGCCAGGCGAGCGCGCTCGGCGTTCGCCAGCCGCTGGCTCAGATGGGCTCGGGCCAGGTCTTCGTGCAAGACGTGAGACATCTCAGTACTCCTGATGCTGATCGGAAAAGTCTGGGTG